>NZ_JAFHKI010000138.1 GCF_016937615.1 Pseudomonas lactucae
CCTCGCCACCAAGCTCGCTCCCACATTTGATCGATGGGGATAGAAGGAAATCAGTTTTCCTTGCGCACGGTGGCTACGTCATCAGCCTTGATGCGGATACGCTTGCCGGCGATATCGGTGAATTCGTAAAAACCGTCGGCGGTTTTGGCGTTCGGTGTGTCCTTGGTCAAATACTGTGTGCCATTTTGCAGCGTCACCACGGTTTGCGTGGCGCAACCGGCCAATACCAGAAAAGTGAGTGCAACCAGCGGCAGACCCAAATTCTTCATGTTCATAACCCTTACCGTTAACCCTGGAAAGTCCCGCGCCAAAGGCGGCGGGGTATAAATGTTACGCCATCGACTCGACTATCTGATCACTTTTATACAAAAAGTTGCGTGCGCCATTTATCTATTACCGATTGCAACACCGCATTGGTAACGGCACTCTGTATGCATAACCAGTATTTGATCAGCGCGCACCATGGCCAACCCCCTCGAAGATCCGCTCTATTACCTGCATAACTTCCGCCAGGTCCTGCATTGGCTGGGGCAGCGCTATGCCGATCTGCTCGATCCTGACGAACAGCATTTCATTCAGCAATTTGACAGGTTGCCGCAGGCGTCCCAGGCGCTGCTGGTGCGCATGGTGATGCGCAAGGGCGTGCATTTTCGCGCGGGTAAGCTCAACTATGTCGAGATCGGTTGTACCCATGCCGCTGCCGCGCCGCTGCTGGCACTAGGCTGGGTCGATGACCAGCCGCTACTGGACGTCGCAGACCTGTTCGCGCTGCTGCAAAAAGCCGAAATCCTGAACGCCTTCAGCCCCTGGATCGACCAGCCGAGAGCCAGGAAAGTCGATTGGCTGGAAGGGTTGTCGCTGCAGTTCACCGACCGCCGCCGCTTTGCCCACTGGTGCCCCGGGCTGGCCGATACGCTGTACAGCCTCACCGTGATGGAGTTGTGCGACCGCCTGCGCTTGATGTTTTTCGGCAACTTGCATCAGGACTGGTCCGAGTTCGTGCTGGCCGACCTTGGCATCTACACCTATGAAAAAGTCGAGTTCTGCGCCGAGTCCCGTGGCCTGCGCAGCCGTGACGATGTGCACGGCTACCTGTTCCTGCAGCAGTGCCAGCACGCTTTTGAAAGCGGTACGGCGTTGGAAGAGGTCCTCGCCGACATTGCTACCCTGGGCACCGATAACCCCTGGCTGGAGAAGCGCCGCGCCAAGCTGTTGTTCCAGATCGGCCAGTATTGCGAGCGCAGCGCCGAACTGGCCCTGGCGCAGCGGATCTACCGCACCTGTGCCTACCCCGGCGCGCGCTCGCGACTGATCCGCGTGCTGGAGCGCCAAGCCGACTACGTCAAGGCCATGGCCCTGGCGAGCGCCGCGCAACAGGCACCGGAAAGTGCGGCGGAACACCAACACCTGTTGCGTGTGATACCGCGCCTGCAACGTAAATTGGGCGGGCCTGCCGTCCCCAGGAGCAAGCCTCGCGAAGTCACGCGCCTGGACCTGGAGCTGGCGCTGCCCGAGCCGTTGATGTCGGTGGAGTACTGCGTGCAGGCCCACCTGAGCGAACCCGATGCGCCGGTGCATTACGTCGAGAATGGGCTGATCAATTCGCTGTTCGGCCTGCTGTGCTGGGACGTGATCTTCGCACCGTTGCCGGGCTCGTTTTTCCACCCGTTCCAGCGCGGTCCGGCGGACCTGCACAGCGAAGACTTCCAGCATCGCCGCGCGCCGCTGTTCGCCGCGTGTTTCGAGCAACTGTGCGATGACCGTTATAAAACCAGCATCCGCCGACGCTACGTGGAGAAATGGGGGATCCAGTCACCGTTCGTGTTCTGGAACCTGCTCAGTGAGGAGCTACTGGAACAGGCGCTGGAATGCCTGCCCGCCGCGCACCTGCGCTGCTGGTTCGAGCGCCTGCTGCTGGATATTCGCGCCAACCGCGCCGGCATGCCGGATTTGATCCAGTTCTGGCCGGCGCAAAAGACCTACCGCATGATCGAGGTCAAGGGCCCCGGCGACCGCCTGCAAGACAACCAACTGCGTTGGCTGGAGTTCTGCGCGCAGTACCAGATGCCGGTCACCGTCTGCTACGTGCGCTGGGCGGAGCAACCTGCTTGAGCTACAGCGTGGCCGTGCGGGCGCTGTGTGAGTTCACGGCCAAGGTCGGTGACCTGGACCTGCGTTTTACCCCGTCGCCCAGTGCCCAGGAAGGGATTGTCGGGCACCGCACCGTGGCTTCGAGGCGCAGCGCGCACTACCAGAATGAAGTGGCCCTTGAGGGCGAGTACCAGCAACTCAAAGTACGGGGCCGGGCCGATGGCTATGACCCGGACGCCAATCGTCTGGAAGAGGTGAAAACCTATCGTGGCGACCTCGATGCCCAACCCGCCAACCATCGGCAATTGCATTGGGCCCAGGTCAAGGTGTACGGCTGGCTGATGTGCCAGAAACTCGGACTCGCGCAAATCGATCTGGCGCTGGTGTACTTCGATATCGTCGGCGAAGGGGAGACGCTGCTCCACCAGCGCTGCCGGGCGGACGAGCTGCAAGCCTTCTTCAACACGCAGTGTGCGCTGTTTCTACGCTGGGCCGAGCAGGAGATGGCGCACCGCGCCGCGCGCAACCGTGCGGCGCAAAGCCTGGCGTTCCCGCATGCCGATTTTCGTCCCGGCCAGCGCTCGTTGGCCGAGTCGGTGTACAAGGCCGCCAGTACCGGCCGTTGCCTGATGGCCCAGGCGCCTACCGGCATCGGCAAGACCATCGGCACAATCTTCCCGCTAATCAAGGCCCTGGCCCCCCAGCAACTCGACAAAATCCTTTTTCTCACTGCCAAGACCCCAGGTCGCAAACTCGCCCTCGATGCGGCCCGGGTGCTGCACGCCGACGAGTTACCCTTGCGCGTACTGGAGCTGGTCGCCCGCGACAAAGCCTGCGAGCACCTGGAGAAAGCCTGTCACGGCGAGTCCTGCCCGTTGGCCAAGGGTTTCTACGACCGTCTGCCGGCCGCGCGCGAGGCCGCCGCCCAGGTTCGCCTGCTGGACCAGCGCACGCTGCGCGAGGTCGCCCTGGCACACAGCGTCTGCCCGTATTACCTGAGCCAGGAAATGGCGCGCTGGGCCGATCTGGTGGTCGCCGACTACAACTACTATTTCGACTTCGGTGCCCTGTTGTTCGGCCTTGGCCAGCTCAACGGCTGGCGCGCCGCGGTGCTGGTGGACGAAGCCCACAACCTGGTGGAGCGGGCGCGCGCCATGTACAGCGCCAGCCTCGACCAGTACAGCCTCAAGACTCTGCGCGATACGGCGCCCGAACCGCTGAAAAAACCCTTGCAACGCCTGAACCGTGAATGGAATGCGCTGCACAAGGACCAGATCGCGCCGTATCAGGCCTACGCCGCCAGGCCCGAAAAGCTGGTGCAGGCCCTGAGCCTGTGCACCAGCGCCATGGGCGACTATTTCAACGATCACCCCGAATCACTCAGCGGCGATCTGCAAGCGTTCTACTTCGAGGCCCTGCAATTTGCGAAGGTTGCCGAGTTGTTCAACGAACACTTTATCTTCGATATCAGCAAGCGCCCGCTCAATGCCAAGCGCAGCAGCTCCACCCTGTGCCTGCGTAACGTGGTGCCCGCCGAGTTCATCCGCCCCCGGCTCACCGCCGCCCGCAGCAGCGTGCTGTTTTCGGCCACGCTGAGCCCACGCCACTATTATGCGGATTTGCTCGGCTTGCCCGCGGACACGGCCTGGATCGATGTGGAATCACCGTTCAAGGCCGAACAACTGCAGGTGCGTATCGTCGACCGGATCTCCACCCGGTTCGTGCATCGCCAGGCGTCACTGGCGCCGATTGTCGAGCTGATTGCGCGCCAGTTCGCGCAACGACCAGGTAATTACCTGGCGTTTTTTTCCAGCTTCGATTACCTGCAGCACGTGGCGCAGTTGCTGGTCGAACGACACCCGCAGATCCCGCTGTGGCAGCAATCGCGGGGCATGGCCGAAGCCGAGCGTCAGGCGTTTCTCGACCAGTTCACCGAACACAGCCAGGGCATCGGCTTTGCCGTGCTCGGCGGCGCGTTCGGCGAGGGCATCGACTTGCCCGGCACACGCTTGATCGGCGCGTTTATCGCCACCTTGGGCCTGCCGCAACTGAACCCGGTCAATGAACACATGAAGGCACGCATGGGCGCGATCTTCGGTGCCGGTTATGACTACACCTATTTGTATCCCGGCATTCAGAAAGTTGTGCAGGCAGCGGGGAGGGTGATCCGCAGTCAGCAGGATCAGGGGGTGGTGCTGTTGATCGATGACCGGTTTGGCGAGGCGCGGGTACGTCAATTGTTGCCGAAGTGGTGGTCAATCGATAGCTGAGAGGGACGGCACTCCAAATGTGGGAGAGAGCAAGTCGCACCGCCCCTCCCACAGTTTTTATCGGTGGGGGTACTTAGACCACTTCCAGATAAGAGCTGTGAATCGAGCGCGCCAACTCACGCACGGTGTCGATAAAGTCCGTCAGACGGGCATGCAGGCCGTCCTCCAGAATTTCGTCGATCCCCGTGTAGCGCAGGCGCGCTTCAAATTCCGCTGCGAGGCGTTGCGCGGTGCGCCCATAACTGCCGGGCAGGTCGGCGAGGATATGGCTCAGTTCCTCGATACACGCATGCAACGAGCGCGGCACGTCGCTGCGCAACAGCAGCAGCTCCGATACCGAGCGTGCATTCAGCGCATTCGGGTACAGCTCGGTGTACGCCTCGAACGATGACAACGCCCGGAGCAGGGCGCTCCACTGGTAATAACCGCGTGCCGACAAATCGCTGACTTCTTCCGATTCCTCGCCAAACATTTCGTAGCGCGCATCCAGCAGGCGCAAGGTGTTGTCGGCGCGCTCGACGAAAGTGCCCAGGCGAATGAACCGATAGGCGTCATTGCGCATGATGGTGCCCGAGGTCGCTCCCCGGAACAGGTGCGAACGCTGCTTGACCCAGTCACAAAAGTGGCTGATGCCATGCCGTGCCAGGCCGCCGGCGGCGATGCTGCGCATTTCCAGCCAGGTGGCGTTCAGGTTTTCCCACATGTCGGCGGTGATACGCCCGCGTACCGCGTGGGCATTGCCGCGGGCGGCGCGCAGGCAGTTGTAGATGCTCGCGGGGTTTTCTTCGTCGAGGGCGAAGAAGTGCAGCATACGTTCGGCATCCAGCGTCTGGTGGCGTTCGAGGTAGCTGTCCAGGGTGCCGCTGCTGAGCAGCGACATGGCCAGTTCATCGAGGCCGTCGGTGTGTCCGGCCTGGGGCATCAACGACAGCGAGTAACTGACTTCCAGCATGCGCGCCAGGTTCTCGGCGCGTTCCAGGTAGCGGGACATCCAGTACAGATCTGCGGCGGTTCTACTCAACATGATTCAGCCCTCCACCACCCAGGTGTCCTTGGTTCCGCCGCCTTGCGACGAGTTGACGATCAATGAGCCTTCACGCAGGGCCACCCGCGTCAGGCCGCCCGGCACCAGGCGGGTTTCCTTGCCCGACAGCACGAAGGGACGCAGGTCGATATGTCGGGGAGCGATGCCGTTTTCGACAAAAGTGGGGCAGGTGGACAGGCTCAGGGTCGGTTGGGCGATATACGCGTGGGGACGGGCCTTGATGCGCTGGCGGAAGTCCTCGATCTCGGCGGCGCTGGCGGCAGGGCCCACCAGCATGCCGTAGCCGCCGGAGCCCTGGGTTTCCTTGACGACCAGTTCGGGCAGGTGGGCCAGCACGTGGGACAGCTCATCGGGCTTGCGGCACTGGAAGGTCGGCACGTTTTGCAGGATGGGTTCTTCATCCAGGTAGAAGCGGATCATTTCCGGCACATAGGGGTAGATCGACTTGTCATCCGCCACGCCGGTGCCAATGGCATTGGCCAGCACCACGTTACCCGCACAGTAAGCCGCCACCAGGCCGGGCACGCCGAGCATCGACTCGGGGTTGAACGCCTGCGGGTCAAGGAAGGCGTCGTCAATGCGCCGGTAGATCACATCCACGGCCTTGGGGCCGTCGGTGGTGCGCATGAACACCTTGAGGTCGTGCACGAACAGGTCGGCGCCTTCCACCAGTTCCACGCCCATTTCCCGGGCCAGGAACGCGTGTTCGAAGAACGCACTGTTGAAACGCCCCGGGGTCAGCACCACCACGTTGGGGTTGTCCAGGCGGCTGGAGCTTTTCAGGGTCTTGAGCAGCAGGTTGGGGTAGTGGTCCACCGGCGCGATGCGCTGCTTGGCGAACACTTCGGGGAACAGGCGCATCATCATCTTGCGGTCTTCGAGCATGTAGCTCACGCCGCTGGGGGTGCGCAGGTTGTCTTCGAGTACGTAGTAGGTGCCATCGCCGTCGCGTACCAGGTCGACGCCGGAAATATGCGAGTAGATGCCGCGATGCAGGTCCAGGCCGACCATGGCCTTCTGGTAACCCTCGTTGCCCAGCACCTGGTCCGCCGGAATGATGCCGGCCTTGATGATGCGCTGGTCGTGGTAGATGTCGGCAAGGAACATGTTCAACGCGTTGACCCGCTGGATACAGCCGCGTTCGATCACGCTCCACTCACTGGCGGGGATGCTGCGGGGAATGATGTCGAAGGGGATCAGGCGCTCGGTGTCCTGCTCGTCGCCATAGAGGGTGAAGGTGATCCCGGCGCGGTGAAACAGCAGATCGGCTTCACGGCGACGCTGAGCCAGCAGTTCCGGCGGCGTATTGGCCAGCCAGCGGGAGAATTCCTGATAGTGCGCACGGCACACGCCGTGAGCGTCATTCATTTCATCAAAGAAAGATCGAGCCATTCCAGTACCTTGTCAGTGCCCAGTGTTACGCGGATGGCACTGCCGCTTAAAAAAACGCATGTCTTTATGAGCCCGTGGCTATGGGTGCCAACAGACCTGGTCCTTACTTTCTTATGGGGTCGGCTCTGGGTCGGGGGGTAACGAATGCTCCTTTATTCGGGCAGATGAATGGTTTAAGCAATGCCTGTGCCGAAACCGCTCTGGCGTGACGATTACCTTGTGCTGAGCGGGTTTGTAGTGAGCGGGTTTACCCCGCGCCGGGCTGCGCAGCGGCCCCAAAAAAGGAGCGCTACGCACTCCAGCGCGGGGCAAGCCTGCTCACTACAGGTCGTGTCGCTCATCCCCACAATAAGGCAGGGCGCGCACAGCTTTGGTGCGTGAACAAACTTGAACTTCACCTACCCCTGATTCTTCTAAACAGTTTCGCCACTGTGTGGAGCATCGCCGTGCCCAGAATCATCGCCCCCGATACCCCCGAAGCGGCCCTGACCGATCACAGCGAACACAATGCCAAGATTTTCGGCTCGCCCAAGGACCGCCTGGACTTCTACCGCCGCGAGATCCAGTACGAAACCTCGATCCTGGCCAACCGCACCGACGCCTACCTGACGGCGCAGTCGTTCCTGGTGATCGCTTTTGTGTCCGGTATGGGCAACCTCAACCCGGAGTGGGGCAAGTTGTTCACGCTGGTGGTGCCGATGTTCCTGGCATTGTTGGGCATTCTCAGCTCACTCAATGCCTGGCCGGGTATCCGCGCGGCCTACGAAATCATCGACCACTGGCACTACAAGCAAAGCGAACTGCTGCGCAGCGAGCCGGTGATGGGCATGGCCTATGACGAGTCGCCGTTGTTCTCGGAAGTGGAGTCATCCCACAAGGGCTATCGCAAGTCCCTGCTGTTCTCGATGCGCGCGCCGTGGTTGTTCATGGTGTTCTGGTTACTGCTGGGGATCTATGCGTTCTACATCCAGATCGACAACCCCATCCGGTGATCCATCGCATGGAACTTCAACCGGCGTCGTAGCGCCTTAACTTTACCCAGCACAGGCAGAGGTGCACCATGAGCACAGATAACGATCCACAAGTAAGCAATCGTAACGACCCGGCCATCGACGGCTCGCAACCCACTGCCGCCGATGCGCCGAAAGACCCCAGGCCCGCCAGCGATCCCAAGGCCAGGGACAACGACTACAGCCCTGACTTCAAGCCTGAGCCCGAGCACAAGCCTGAAACCGATGCCGATATCGACACCCAGGGCGGTTAGAGGAAACGGTCATGTCCAAAGAACTGGATGAAGAACTCAACGACCCGGGCAACGAAGACCCGGGTTCGTTGATGGACGATGCGCAGGTGCCGCTGAATGATCCCGACGCCGAGTCCGAGGCAGACCCGCCCAACCCCTGAAGTCAGTCGGCTACTAGCAAAGGCATTGTGTTCGCCCTTAACTGACTGACATCAGGGGCAGCCCGCTCACTGCTGGCGCAATAACCGCTCCAGGTTGTCCACCGGCAGCGGTTCGCTGAACAGATACCCTTGAATCTGGTCACACCCGGCTTCCTTCAGAAACGCCATCTGGGCCTGTGTCTCTACGCCTTCGGCAACCACGCGCAGTTTCAGGCTGTGGGCCAGTTCGATGATCGTGCGGGTAATCGCCGCGTCCTGGGGGTTGGTGGTGACTTCGCGAATAAACGCGATATCGATCTTCAGCGTGTCGATGGGAAAGCGGCGCAGATACGCCAGGCTTGAATAGCCGGTGCCGAAGTCGTCGATGGCGATCTTCACGCCCTTGGCGCGCAGGCGTTGCAGGCTGGCGATGGTGTGCTGGGTATTTTCCATCAGCGAACCTTCAGTCAGTTCCACCTCCAGGCAATGGGCTTGAACACCTGTCTGATCAAGGATCAGCCCGATATCGGCAATCAGGTCGCCCTCGATCAGTTGATGGCCGGAGACGTTGACCGCGACTTCAACCGCGCCGATGTCGCACTGCTGCCATTTAGCGATCTGTCGGCAGACTGTCTCGATCACCCAGCGCCCCACGGGCACGATCAGGCCCAGGCTTTCCAACACCGGCACGAACACCGCGGGCGAAACCGCACCGTACCCCGGCCGATCCCAGCGCAGCAAAGCTTCCAGAGCGCAGATGCGTCCGCTGGCCACCTCGACCTTGGGCTGGTAATGCAGCGTGAACTCATCGTGCTCAACGGCCGTGCGCAAGGCGGTTTCCAAATCCTGGCGAGCCAGGTCGTGCACGTTCATACGGGTGGTGTCATCGCGCTGGCGTTGCAATTGCTGCTCCAGCATCGCGCTGTGTTTTTTCAACTGGTCGCCATGGCTCTTCAGCCGCAGCAAGTTGCGCACCCGCAGCCACAGTTCGATGTGCTCCACCGGCTTGTTGATGAACTCTTCGGCACCGGTGTGCAGGCCGCTGACCCGTGCGCCGGGTTCGTTGAGGGCCGAGAGCATGATGATCGGGATATTCGACGTCGCCGGGTTACTCTTGAGCCGGTTGGCGACCTCAAAGCCGTCCATGCCCGGCATCATGACGTCCAGCAGGATCAGGTCGGGCGGTTGCTGTGCCACCAGTGTCAAGGCTTCTTCACCGCTACTTGCACTGCGTGTCTGGTAACCCTCGTGTTGCAGCAGGGTTTCCAACAGCTTGCGAACCTGAGGTTCGTCGTCAACGATCAACAGCGTTGCGGGTGAGCTGGCCATGGAGAAGACTCATACGGGGGGTGTGAGGGTCGGGTTCAGCAGGGTGTCGATCACTTGGTACAGCTCTTTGTAGCGCAAGGGTTTGATCACATACGCGTCACAACCGGCCAGGCGGGTTTTTTCGCGGTCTTCCTTCATCGCCATGGCGGTGAGGGCGATCACCGGAATGTGCGTAGTGTGCGGGTCCTGCTTGAGCAAGCGCGTCGCCGCCAGGCCGTCCATGCCCGGCAACTGGATGTCCATGAGGATCAACGCCGGTTTCTGCTCGCGTGCCATGGCCAATCCGGTTTCGGCATCGGCGGCCCACAGCACGCTATGCCCGGCTGTGACCAGCAGCAGGCGCGCCAGGCGCATATTGGCTTCGTTGTCCTCGACGATCAGGATTGTGGCCATACCGCCTCCGTAGGCTTGGCGCGGTGCAGCGGCAGCCACACCACAAAACGCGCACCCTGGCCCTCGCGACTGGTCACGGCCACGCTGCCGCCATGTAGGTCGGTGAGTTGCTTGACCATCGCCAGGCCCAGGCCGGTGCCTTCGAATTTGCGCGCCAGGCTGCTATCGATCTGGCTGAACGCCTTGAACAGCTTGCCCATGTCATCGGCGGCAATGCCGATACCGGTGTCGCTCACGCTCAGCTCCAGAAAGCGTTGGTGCACGCTGGGTTGCAGCGCGAAGCCATACACGGGCCAGTCGCCTGGCACCAGGCCGACCTGGTCGCGACCTACCTCGCGCACCGCCAGGTGCACAAAGCCTGCGTGCGCGCTGAACTTCACCGCGTTGGCCAGCAGGTTGTAGACGATCTGTTTGGTCTTGCGCTGGTCGAGCATCAGGGTGCCCAGGTCGCCCTGGCTGTCCAGTTTCAACTGGATACGCTGCTGGGCGGCCTTTTCCCGCACGATCAGCAGGCTGTTGCCCAACAGACCCGCGAGTTCCACCGGTTCCAGCTCCAGGTCCATCATCCCGGCCTCGACCTTGGACAGGTCGAGAATGTCGTTGATCAGCGACAGCAGATGCTGCCCGCTGGTGAAGATGTCGCCGATGTATTCACGCTGGGTATCGCTCATGGCGCCCACCAATCCATCCTTTAATGCCTCGGAAAAACCAATCACCGCGTTCAACGGTGTGCGCAGTTCATGGGACATGGTGGCGAGAAATTCAGACTTCATGCGGCTGGCATGTTCCAGCTCCAGGTTCTTTTCCTCCAGCGCGCGTTCAAAGCGTTTGCGCTGGGCCTCTTCCTGTTTTCGCGCGGTGTTGTCGGTGCCGATCAACAGGTAGCCGATGATCGTATCGCTGCGGTTGCGCAACGCCGTCACCGAGACCATGGCCGACAGGCGACTGCCATCCTGGCGGATATAGGTCAGCTCGTAAATGTCCTCAATTCCGCGTGAGGCCTTGAATACCAGGGCTTCAAAGCCGGGGGTGATGGGGGTGTCCAGCTCCAGGCTCAGGGCGGCGGCGCGGATGATCAGCTCGGCGGGGTCGGAAATGTCGGCGGGGGTGATGCAGTTGACCACATCGGCGGCGGCATAGCCGAGCATGCGTTCGGCACCGACATTGAAGATCTGGATCACGCCTTTTTCGTCGGTGGCGATGCTGGAGAAATACGCGCTGTTGAAAATCGCGTCTTGCAGCGCACCGGCTTTGAGCAGGGTTCTCTGGCGTTTGAACTCAACCAGTTTTTCGGCCCGCGATTGCGGCAGGGAGGGGGGCGTCATGTCCATCGCTTGAGCATTCCATGATTGTCAGGCCCGCCATCGGCAATCGGCGATGGCGCAGAGCATGCTCACAGAAAATCGCGGGAGGGCGATGAGCAGGAGATGACGTGCTGTGACAATAGCAGAACTGTGCACAGCGCGTGCACAGGCACTCAAGCGGATTTACCGGAAAAACAGGGCGGCAGGCGGCCGCCCTTGATTGCGTCAATGGGCTCAGTCGAATACTTCGGGTGAAACCGTCCATACACTGCACGGCATTTTGTACAACAGCGCTTCGGTGGTGCTGCCCAGCAGGCGCGTGAGGCCAGGATGGCCGACCCGGCCCATGACGATCACATCAACGTTGTAGGCGTCGGCATAGCTGGCCAATACGCTGGCCGGAGTGCCCAGGATCATGTGGCGCTGTTCGGGGGGGATGCCGTTGCGTGCGGCCAAGTCGTCGAACGCCCTGGCTTGCTCGTCGAACAGCAGCTTGGCCGCTTGCGAAGAGAAAAACTCAGCGCCACTGCCAAACCCATACTCCTGGGCACCCAGGTCGGACAGGTCATGTGCGTAGATCACCTCGACGTCGGCATCGCACGCGGTGGCCAGCTTCGTCGCCTCGTGCAGGATTCGATCGTTCAGCCCCTCGTAGCGGCCATCGCGATGGAACGGGTCGACCGCTGCAACGATCTTGCGTGGCAACGCATGCCTGACCTTGCTGACAAAGTGCAGTGGCACCGGGCATTCGCGCAGCAGGTGGACATCCAGCGGGGTAAACATCAGCCGCGACAGCCACGACTCATGCTCCAGCGCCTTGATCACCAGGGCCATCGGTTCTTCCTTGAGGCGAAGCAACAGCTCCTTGAGCGGGTGTTCAACCCAGACCACTTCGGTGGTGACCGTCAGCCCGAGGTTGCGCAAAGGCCGGGCCTGGTCCTCCAGCCAGTGTTGGTGGCGCTCCACATACCCCAGGCGCATCTGCTCCAGCGCCTGCTCGTTGACCAGTCCGGCGGTCGCCAGCCCTTCCAGATAGTCGAAGGCCAGAATATGCAGCGCAGCGCCTTCGGCTTTCGCCAGGGCGGCGGCGCGTTCAAGCGCGGGGCTGCGCTCCATCAACGGTGTAACCAATAACAGGAAACGTGCTTGAGCAGGCATGGTGATCTCCCGTGGCAGCGAGGGGCATCGGGCAGTGATGCCTTTTGCTGATCATGAGCCTGGCAGCCGGGCCGGGGTTGATCTGCATCAAGTGGCCTTGCGGCCGGGTGAGACCGGCGACGATCGGTCAGGCAAGGTTACTGCTCAAGGTGCATCCACGGGGATATCCAGTGTGGCCCTGAAACCACCGGATGCCAGGTTTTCCAGGCGTATCTGGCCTCCGAGGCGTTGGGCGATGGTGCGCACGATAGTCAGGCCCAGGCCCGCTCCCTGTGCATTGCCGCGGCTGTAGAACCGCTCGAACAACCGATCACGTTCGGCCTCATCGATACCTGGGCCCTGATCGTCGACGGTCAGCACAAAACGCCCGGCCTGCTCGCGCAACCCGACGGTGATCACCCCCTGTTGCGGGGAAAAGTTGGCTGCGTTGGTCACGAGATTGGTCAGGGCGATATCGATGGCGGCGGCGTCGGTGCTCACGTCGTAGTCGGCTGCGTCGACGTCGAGCACTAACTCAAGGTGCTTGCTCAATAGCCAGGGCGTCAGCTGGACCAGTGTTTCGCGCACCGTGGTCGCCAGGTCGATGACATGCGTGGGCGGCGTTCGCCGCCCGGTTCCAGGCGCGCCATGGTCAGCAATTGGTTGACCAGTCGGCTCGTGCGATCGACGCCGCTGATCAAAAAAGCCAGGGATTCACTCCGTTCGGAGTCGGTGCCGGCTTCCAGCAGATTTTGCGCGTGCACCCGCAGGACTGCGAGGGGGGTGCGCATTTCATGGGCGGCATCGGCGATAAAACGGCGCTCGCGGCCGACCATGTCCTGAATCTGCGCCAGCATACGGTTCAACGCTGCCTGCATCGGTTCAAGCTCGGTGGGCAAGGGCTTGAGTTGCATCGGCTCCAGGGTGCCGGACTGCCGGGCGCGCAGGGTGGCGGCCATGTCGGCCAGCGGTTTGAGCCCCCAGCCGATGGCCAGCCAGACCAGCGCCGCCAGGATCAGGCTGCCCAGCACATTGGGCCACAACGTATGGCGCACGATGCGGCCGACGAGGTCGGAGCGCACATCGTCACGTTCACCCACCCAGATACGCAGGCCACTGTCTTTGTCCTTGAGCACAAACCCTCGCCATTGGCGGCCGCTGACGTCCTCGACATTCACGTACCCCGGTTGGGTGGGAGGCGTGGCAAATGCCGGCGCGCTGCTGGTAAACACCAGGCGTTCGCCCGCTGTGTTCCACACCTGGAAGGCAATTTTGCTTTCATAAGGATGGCCGTCCACCTTCGGCACCGCTTCCCCCAGCGCCTTGTTGAAGGCCCGATACAGGTCAGCCTGGTCCTGGCTGGCCAGCGGCATGCTCATCACGCCTTGCAGCAGGCGGGCGTTCTGCGCCAATTGTGCGTCGTAGACCTCGGTGATTTCATGATTGCTGTCGTGCAGGTTGAGCCAACTGATCACCAATAGGCCGCTGAGCAGCAGGCCGATGATCAGGGTCAGGGTGCGGCGGCGAATGGACATCATCCGCGCTCCTCCACCAGGTAGCCCACGCCGCGCACGGTGCGGATCAATTCGCTGGAGAATTTTTTGCGCAGGTGGTGGATATGCACCTCCAGAGTGTTGCTTTCAGCCTCTTCGTTCCAGCCATAAAGCAGTTGCATCAATTGGTCACGGGTCATGACGCGGCCGGGCGGCGAGAGCAGTTCATGCAGCAGTTGGTATTCCTTGGGCGTCAGCACCACCGGTTGGTTGTGGTAGGAGACATGCTGGGTGCCGGGGTCCAGGCGGATGCCGGCGTGCTCGATGAGGGCCCGTGCGCGCCCGGCGCTGCGCCGCAGCAAGGCGCGCAGGCGGGCCTTGAGTTCGGCCAGGTCGAAGGGTTTGATCAGGTAATCGTCGGCACCGGCATCCAGCCCGGCGATACGGTCTTCGGTGGCGTCCCGCGCGGTGAGAATCAGCACGGGCACGGTGGCGCCACTGTTGCGCAGGCGACGCAGTACCTCCAGCCCGTCCATGCGCGGCAGGCCCAGGTCGAGCACCGCCGCATCAAAGGTTTCGCTGAGCAGGGCATGCAAGGCGCTGCTGCCGTCCTGCAGCCAGTCGACGGTATACCCCTCGCGTGTCAGTGCCTGGTGAATGCCTTCGCCCAGCGCAACGTCATCCTCGATCAGTAATAAACGCACAGGGTCCCCTGTCAGTTGAGTTTGCGGTGGATCTCGGCCAGCACGCTGTCGATTTCTTGGCGGCGTCCGGCGTCGGCCGTTTCACGTCCGGGGCGTGGCGCGGCGAGCAGAGCTTTGCGCAGGGCGTCACGGGCTTCGCCGTAGCGCTTTTGGCGGTACAGGTGATCACCCCAGAAGTACAGACTATCAATGCCGGCCGGGTTGAGTTGCAAGGCTTGTTTAAGTAACTGATCGGCCTTGTCGGCATCGCCGAAGCCGATGGGCCAGCCGGGGACGCGGTCATACAACGCGCCAAGACTGGTATAGGCCGAGCCTTGCAATGCAGTGGGGTCCAGGGCGAGGGCTTTTTCGAGGTCGATCTTGGCCGACTTGACCTTGCTCAACGCGCCGAGCCCACCCTGGGCGCCGGCCCAACTGCTGGTGACGATGCCGGACCAGATCCAAGCCTCGGCCGCCTGGGGGCGTAGCTGCGTGAAGGCAGTGGCCTGGGTGGCAAGCTGTTCGAAGGCATGTGGGCGCTGCTCTTCGGGCAGGTTGTATTGGATATGCGCCCAGCGCAGTTGGATATCGCTCAGACGTTGTTGGTCGGCGGTATCCAGCGCCCACGCCAATGGGCTCAGAAGGGTGAGCAAAAGTGCGGCGAAGAGGCGTTTCATGGGGCGGCGTCCTTATTGACAGGTGAGTCGCTCAAGCGGCGAATCAGCGGCAGGTGTTTACGCAGGCTGCGGTCCACCAGGTTCGGCAGCAGGCTGTTGAGGCGCACGAAGAAACGCTCCGGCCAACCCAGGTACAGGTCGCGACGGTCGTTGAGAATGGCCTGGGTCACCGCCGAAGCGACGGCGTGCGGGTCGTCGACATTGGACTTGAGCGCGTCGTTCAACGCTTGCGCCGCCGGGCTGTTCATGCCGGTGCGGGTGCGCGCGGGGCGACATACAGCACACCCACGCGGGTGTCCGCCAGCTCCCGGCGCAGGGCCTCGGAAAATCCGCGCAGCGCGAATTTGCTGGCGCAATACGTAGCGTATCCGGGGTAGCCAATCGAGCCGTAGGTTGAGCCGACGTTGACCACCATGGCGCCGGGAGCTTGCTTGAGCAGCGGCAGCAACAGCTTGGTCAGGCAGATCGGTGCGGCGATGTTCAGCGCCAGCATTCCGTTGATGTCGCTGT
Organism: Pseudomonas lactucae; assembly: GCF_016937615.1. Taxonomy (GTDB): domain Bacteria; phylum Pseudomonadota; class Gammaproteobacteria; order Pseudomonadales; family Pseudomonadaceae; genus Aquipseudomonas; species Aquipseudomonas lactucae. Next base: position 15,708 of record NZ_JAFHKI010000138.1, read on the forward strand.
CGTCCAACTGTTCAAGCATCGCGAAATGATTGATCCCGGCCGTGTTGATCAGCAGATTGACGCCGCCGATGGCTTCGGCAGCCGCCAGCACCTTGCGCCGGTCGGCCAGAAACGTCAGGTCGGCATTCACCCAGCACAGTTGCTGCGGATAGCGCGCGAGCAACGCCCCCAGCGCTGCGCCATGACGGGCCACCGCCAGCACCCGCGCACCACTGGCGCACAGCTGGGCCGCAATGGCCAAGCCGATGCCGCCGCTGGCACCGGTCAGTACCACGCGCGCATCAGACAGGCGCATGGCTGGCCTCTGCGACGCGCGGCAGGTGACGGAACATATCGGTATACAGCGCGTACACCACCCTTGACGCATGGATAACGGCCGCCTGATCGGCCGGGTCGTCCAAGCGGTTCATCAAGCCGCGGTAGGTCGCCATGTGGCCGATGTCCAGGGAGCCGTGGGAACTGAGGTAGCTGAAGGCTGTGTCGGGCAACTGCAAGCGATCACGGATGCTGCCGGCCGCATGGGTCGCCAGGGCGATACTGGTGCCTTCCAATACATTGACCATGCCGAACAGGCCGACAGGGTTGTCGCGGGCAATCAGGTCATACAGGTAACTGACCATCAGCTCGATGGGCAAGCCAGGGCGGCCGTCACGCACCGCGTGCGCATCGCCCCCGCAGGCGGCGATGTCATTGAGCACCCATTGCTCGTGGCCGTATTCCTCCTCGATGTAGTCGCAGACCGCCTTGCGCAGCCACTCCAGGCGCGACGGCAGACGTGCGCCGCAAGCCATCATCAGTGGCACGGTATGCCGGACGTGATAGTACGCCTGGGCCAGGAATGCCCGGTAGCTGTCCAGGCTGACCTTGCCCTCCAGGGCGTCGCGGATGATCGGCAGTTGGAACAGCGCCTCACGTTCGTGTTGGGTGGCATCTTGCAGCGTGTCGAAAAAGTTCACGATGGGGTTTCCTCGTTCAATGCAGGGACAAGCAGGGTTTGATAGCGGGCGACGATGGCTTCGCGCCGTGGTCGGCCATTGGCGGTGAGCAAACCGTTGGCGGCGCTGAACGGCTCGTCCAGACGCGTCCAGTGGTGGACCTGCGCGTAGTCGGGCAGGGCGCTGTTAGCTGTGGCGATGGCGGCCGCCAGTTGTGCGTCGGTGCACTCGGCACGGTGGGGCCAGAGCAGCGCGTGGTTGCTGGGCTGGGCTTCGCCGGAGACAAAGGCCTGAGCAATCACACCGCCCTGGGTCAGTTCGGCTTCGACCCAGTCCGGGTTGACATTGCGCCCGTAACTGGTCACGAACTGATGCTTCTTGCGGCCCTTGAGGTAGAGAAAACCGTCGGCATCAAAGGCCCCCAGATCGCCGCTTGGCCACCACGGTTCGGGCGGCTCGGCCTGGCCCAGGTAGCCGAGCAGGGTCGAACCTTTGATCAGCACCTCGCCGTCCTCGGCCAGACGGATCTGCACGTGGGGCAGGGGTTTGCCGACGCTGCCGGATCGGTGTGCATCGACCTGGTTGAGACACACCACCGAGGCGCATTCCGACAACCCGTACCCCTCGAACACCGGTATGCCCAGCTGTTGCGCGCGTTGCAGCAAGGCGGTGGATACCCGCGCACCGCCCACGGCGGCAAACCGCAGGCTTTGGGGATCGAAGGCCTTTTGCTCGGCGGCAACCACCAGCATCAACAGCAGTTGCGGCACCAGGATCAGGCTGTGGGGTTGACGCATCGCCAGGCACCCAAACAATTGCGCTGCCTCTACCGCACTGGCGCCCTGGATGCCCAGGCTCCTTTGTCCGGGCACACTCAAGGTGGCGCCGGCATACAGCGCGGCGTAACACCCCAGGTTCTCAAGCAGGATGGCCATGGGCAGCAACGCCAGGTGATGGCGTGGATCTGTGACGTGGCTGGCCTGGTGCAATTGGCGAGCGACCCGCAGCAGGCTGTCGGCGCTCAGGCACACCCCCTTCGGCGTGCCGGTGGTGCCGGAGGTGAAAGTCAGCTTGGCAGTGCCGAACGGCATTGGCGGTCGGCCTGTAAAGGTGCGGCACCAGAACTCACCGGCCTTGCGGTATCCGAGGGCGTGCAACTCAGCGTCCAAATACGGCTCGGCAATCACCCGCTCGGCGTGGCTTTGCGCCAGGCAGTGGGCGCGCTGGGCAGGGCTGAAAAACGGCGGCAAGGTTACGCAGGTCAAACCTTCGAACAATACGGCCAGGTCCCAGAGCATGGCGTCGACGCCATTGTCCAGGGCCAGGGCTACCACCTTGACGCGTTCATCGCGCAGGCGTCGCTGACGGTCGCTGACGTCGGCGAACAGCGTGGCGTAGTCCATTTTCAACGTGTCCCCCCACAGGGCGACAGCACCGTCATTGCGTTCGGCATGTGCGCGCAGTACTGCATGGAAACGGCGGGTTTCAGGCGACATGGCTGGTGTCCTCCACAGTGGCAGGCAACCCCAGGCGCGAAAACAGTCCCATGTTGCGCAGATGAATGAAGCCGGCGCGGATATTGCCGACATGCACCCAGGGTTGGCTTTCGTAGTAACTGCCCCAGTGATGACGCTCATCGCCCAGGCGCTGTGGGTCGGCCGCGCACAGGGTGACGGGCTTCAAACCCAGGCGATGGAAGCTGTTGACCAGGCCGATGTTGCCGGTAAAGGCGACCCATTCCAGCCCCGCCATCGCCAGCAGCCAGGTAATGGCGATGATGCTCAGGCGTGCGCTGCCGGTATCGCTGGCCGCCAGGTTGCCGACTTCGGCGATGGCGCTGCGTTCAACGTTGCGCTCGGCGGCGGCGCTGATGAGCGGCTCGATCGAATGGTCCAGATAGCGTTCCAGAAACAGCGGCTCGGCCTGCGCGAGTCGCACCCCGGCGACGGCACACAGTTCACCGTTGGCCTGGCTGACGCCAAACAGCTGAGGCATGAAGTGCCGGATATCGGCCCCATGGGCGAGGCGAAAGCGCTGCTGGATGAACGCCTCCAAAGCCGGGCGTTGCGGGTCGTGGGGCAGGGCGCGGGTAAGGCGCATCGGTGGGCTGTCGGCCTGGCCGAACAGCACGGGCAAGGGAATATTCCAATCGATCCGGGGCATTGGCGCTACGCCTCCCAAGTGAAGTTGGGCGGAGTATCGGCGGCATTTCTTAACGAAGTCTGAAGGTGGCAAAACTGATCATTATTAACGATCTTCAGACTGTCTTAAGACTCCGAGGGCAGTGTGGCGCGGACTTTCCATGGCCGGTCGCGGCCGTCACTCCTGCACAAGGTTGCCTTCCCATGCGCGAAAAACTGCTGCCACAACGCTACACCACGCTGTCGATGACCCTGCACTGGCTGATGCTGGCGCTGTTTGTCGGCGTCTACACCTGCATTGAACTCAAAGGGCTGTTGCCTCGCGGCCATGCGCTGAGGGGCGTGTTGCTGGGCAGCCATGCACTGTTCGGCATAGGCATTTTCCTGCTGGTATGGCTGCGCCTGCTGGGGCGACTGGCACCACGCCCCTCGATCTTGCCGCGCCCCCCGGCCTGGCAGACCACGATGGCGCACCTGATGCACCTGGCACTGTATGCGTTGATGATCGTCACACCGTTATTGGCCTGGCTGATGCTCAATGCCGCCGGCAAGCCGGTGCCGTACTTCGAGTTCGCGTTGCCTTCGCTGGTAGCCGTGGACCCGGACATGGCCAAGTCACTCAAACACTGGCATGAGTGGCTGGGCAACGCCGGCTATGGGTTGATCGGTCTGCATGCGGCGGCGGGGCTGTTTCACCACTATTGGGTGCGAGACAACACCCTGACACGCATGCTGCCAAAACGTTAGAAAACTCGAAAATGACCGATTAAGTGCTTGGTGAAACGTTTCTTCTAGCGACAAACGGACGACGCAAGCGCTTGCGTAAGCAAATGTATCTGATTAGAGTCGGTGGCAATCGGCTCTGATCCACAGAGGGCTGAACTACAAAAATAATAAATCCAGGAGCTCATCCATGAGCCTTGAACCCTTGCTCGAGATGCAGGGCATCAGCAAAACCTTTAACGGGTTGCGCGTGCTCAAAAGTGTCGGCCTGAAGGTCTACCCCGGCGAAATCCACGCCTTGATGGGGGAGAACGGCGCCGGCAAATCGACGCTGATGAAAATCCTCTCCGGCGCCTACCAGGCCGACCCCGGTGGCGAAATCCGCATTCGCGGCCAATCCGTTCCCACGTTCAACCCCGCCACTGCCAAGGCCCTCGGCATCGCCGTGATTTATCAGGAACTGAGCCTGTGCCCGAACCTGAGCGTGGCCGAGAACATCTACCTGGGCCGTGAGTTGCGGCGTGGCTGGACCATCGACCGCAAAGGCATGCAGGACGGTTGTGTGGAGGTACTGCAGCGCCTGGGCGCCGAATTCACCCCGGCGACAAAGGTCAGCAGCCTGTCGATTGCCGAACGCCAACTGGTGGAAATCGCCCGCGCCTTGCATGCCCACGCCAAAATCCTGGTGATGGACGAACCCACCACGCCGCTGTCGTCGCGCGAGACCGACCGCCTGTTCGCACTGATCAAACAGCTGCGCAGCCAGGGTCTGGCGATCATCTATATCAGTCACCGCATGGCCGAGATCTACGAACTGTCCGACCGGGTTTCGGTGCTGCGTGACGGCCAATACATCGGCGAGTTGACCCGCGACGCGTTGTCGGCCGAGGTGCTGGTCAAGATGATGGTGGGCCGCGACCTGTCCGGCTTCTACAAGAAGGAACACGCCGCATACGACCCCGGCGCGGTGGTGATGCGTGTGCGCGACATGGCCGATGGCAAGCGGGTACGCAATTGCAGCTTCGACCTGCACGCCGGTGAAGTGCTGGGCATCGCCGGCCTGGTGGGGGCAGGGCGCACGGAACTGGCGCGCTTGATCTTCGCCGCCGACCCGCGCACCAGCGGCACCCTGGAAGTGGTGGGCAAGACCGTCACCCAACTGCGTAACCCCGCGGATGCGATTCGCGCCGGCGTGGTGTACCTCACCGAAGACCGCAAGGCCCAGGGCCTGTTTCTGGACATGAGCGTGGCCGACAACATCAACGTCTGCGCCTGTGTACCGGACGCCCGTGCCGGTGGTGTGCTCGACCGTGGTCACGCCGCGCAACGCGCGAATGACGCGATCAAGTCGCTGTCGATCCGCGTGGCATCGGGCAAGGTCAATGTGGGCGCGTTGTCCGGCGGCAACCAGCAGAAGGTGTTGCTGGCGCGGCTGCTGGAGGTCAAGCCGCATGTGCTGATTCTCGACGAACCCACGCGGGGCGTGGACATCGGCTCCAAGTCCGAGATCTACCGCATCATCAATCAACTGGCCCAGGCCGGTGTCGGCATCGTGGTGATCTCCAGCGAGCTGCCGGAGATCATCGGCACCTGCGACCGGGTGCTGATCATGCGCGAAGGCCAGTTGGTGGCCGAAGTCGGCGGGGCTTCGGGCCACGCTATTTCCCAGGAACGTATTATTGACCTCGCCACCGGTGGCGATCAGGTGGTTGCCAATGGCTGATTCGATGATTGCAACAATGGGCAAGGCAGAGCGCGCCCGTGGGCTGATGCGCACAGTGGGCATGTTGCCGGTGCTGGTGTTGCTGCTGGTGGGCTTTGCCCTGGCCAGCGAAAACTTCCTGACCCTGCAGAACCTGTCGATCATTACCCAACAGGCCTCGGTCAACGTGGTACTGGCGGCGGGCATGACCTTTGTGATCCTTACGGCGGGCATCGACCTGTCGGTGGGGGCAATTCTGGCGGCGTCGGCGGTGGTGGCGCTGCAAGCGTCGATGTCGCCGCAATTCGGCATGTTCGGGATTGCCGCCGGGATTGGCTTTGGCCTGTTGCTGGGGCTGGTCAACGGCGGGTTGATCGCCTTCATGCGGCTGCCGCCGTTTATCGTCACCCTCGGCGCACTGACGGCCATGCGTGGCTTGGCGCGCCTGTTGGCGGACGACAAGACGGTGTTCAACCCCGACCTGCCGTTTGCCTTTATCGGCAATGACTCGATCCTCGGTGTGCCGTGGCTGGTGGTGATCGCCGTGGCGGTGGTGGCGCTATCGTGGTTCATCTTGCGGCGCACGGTGATGGGCGTGCAGATCTATTCGGTGGGCGGCAACCCGGAAGCGGCGCGACTGTCGGGCATCAAGGTGTGGAAGGTGCTGCTGTTCGTCTACGCCATGTCCGGTGCTTTGGCCGGGCTCGGCGCGGTGATGAGCGCCTCGCGTCTGTTCGCCGCCAATGGCCTGCAACTGGGGCAGTCCTATGAGCTGGACGCGATTGCTGCGGTGATCCTCGGCGGCACCAGCTTTACCGGCGGCGTCGGCACCATCGGCGGCACGCTGATCGGCGCACTGATTATCGCGGTACTCACCAATGGCCTGGTGCTGCTGGGGGTGTCGGATATCTGGCAATACATCATCAAGGGCATCGTGATCATTGGCGCGGTGGCGCTGGATCGCTATCGCCAGTCCGGTGCGCGCACCTGATCTCACTCATACAACAATCACAAGAGAGACTCGCATGAACTTCAAACGCATATTTCCCGTCATTGCTCTGGCTGCGCTCATGTCCCAAGCCGTCGAAGCGCGTGAACTCAAGGCCCTCGGCATCAGCATGGGCTCCCTGGGTAACCCGTACTTTGTGACCCTGGCCGACGGCGCGACCGCACGCGCCAAAGAGCTGAACCCCAACGTCAAGGTCACTTCAGTGTCGGCCGACTATGACCTGAGCAAGCAGTTCTCGCAGATCGACAATTTCATCTCGTCCAAGGTCGACCTGATCCTGATCAACGCCGTCGACCCGTCCGCCATGGCCTCGGCGATCAAGAAAGCCCGTGACGCCGGTATCGTGGTCGTGGCGGTGGATGTGGACGCCAAGGGTGTGAACGCCACGGTGCAGACCGACAACGTCGAAGCCGGCAAACTGGCGTGCCAGTTCCTGGTGGACAAACTCTCGGGCAAAGGCAATGTGATTATCCAGAACGGCCCGCAGGTGACCGCCGTGACCGACCGGGTCAAAGGCTGCAAAGCCGCGCTGGCGGGCGCACCGGATATCAAGGTGCTGTCCGACGACCAGGACGGCAAGGGCTCGCGTGAAGGCGGCTTGAACGTGATGCAGGGTTACCTCACGCGCTTCCCCAAAATCGACGGCCTGTTTGCGATCAACGATCCGCAAGCCATCGGCAGCGACCTGGCGGCCAAGCAGCTCAAGCGCAGCGGCATCGTCATTACCTCGGTGGATGGCGCGCCGGATATCGAAAACGCGCTGAAGACCGACACGCTGATCCAGGCCTCCGCCAGCCAGGATCCATGGGCCATGGCCAGACCGCCGTGAACGTGGGCAATGACCTGCTCAATGACAAACCCCCGGCCGAAGCGGTGACCCTGCTGACACCGAAACTGATCACCCGCGACAACGTCGGCACGTACAGCGGCTGGTCGAGCAAGCATTGATCCAGCGGCATTGATGGAGGAACAGCGCCATGGTCACCATGGACGATGTGGCAAGCCGGGCGGGGGTGTCGACGTCGACCGTGTCCCATGTGCTCAACGGCACCCGCAAAGTCAGCCCGGCCACGGTGCTGGCGGTGCAGCGGGCGATCCAGGCGTTGGGATACATCCCCAATACCCTGGCGCGCTCGCTGGCTCGTTCCAGTACCAGCACCATTGGCGTGGCGATCTCGGCGTTGTCCAACCACTATTTCAGCGAAACCGTGCACGCGATTGAAACCGAGTGCGCCAAACACGGTTACATGATGTTGTTCGTCGACACCCATGACGACCCGGAGCAGGAGCTGCGGGTGGTCACGGCGCTGCATCATCGGCGGGTCGACGGCATTGTGTTGGCACCGTCCAACGGCTCATTGGCCCTGGAGTACCTGCGGGCCAACGAGATTCCGGCGGTGTTGGTGGACCGGATGATGAGCGAGCGGTTCGATCAGGTCGGCGTGGAGAACAGCCAGCCCACCCAGGCCCTGATCGAGCACCTGATCGCCCATGGGCATCGGCGTATCGGCTTTATCGCCGGGCGCAGCGGGTTCAGCACCACGGATGAGCGGGTGGCCGGTTATCGCGCGGCGTTGCAAGCGCAGGGGTTGGGGTTCGACGCGCAGTTGCTGGTCAATGGCGGCTCCAATACCGAACCGGCACGCCAGGCCACGGTGCAGCTGTTGGGCCTGGCGTCGCCGCCCACCGCGATCATGGCCGGTAATAACCTGATGACCCTCGGCGCGATGCACGCCCTGCGGGACGCGCATATCGAGGTGCCGGGGCAGATGGCCCTGGTGGGGTTTGATGATTTTGAATGGGCCGACTTCTTCGTGCCGCGCCTGAGCCTGATCGCACAGCCGGTCAAGGCGCTGGGCGCCCGCGCGGTCGACCTGTTGCTGCAACGCATGGCCGCGCCCGACGCGCCGCCGCAGAGTGTGCGCCTGGCACCGACTCTGCAATTGCGTAACTCCTGTGGCTGTTCTTGATTGGAATAACACGTATATGAGCAGTCCTGTTTCCCTTGGCATTGACCTGGGTACTTCCGAACTCAAAGCCATTCTCATGGGCCTGGACGGAAGGGTGCTGGCCCACACCGGCGTACGCTTGAACGTGTCGCGACGCCACAGCGGCTGGTCCGAGCAGGCCCCTGAAGATTGGTGGCAGGCCTGTCTGCAAGCGCTTGACCTATTGCGCGCCCATGAAGCGTTTGACCGCGTGACGTGTATCGGCCTGTCCGGGCAAATGCACGGTGCGGTGTTGTTGGGCGCTGACGACCGTGTGTTGTACCCGGCGATCCTGTGGGACGACTCGCGCGCTGTCGCCGAGGCCGAACAACTGGGGCCGGGCTTTGCCGAGGTGACCGGCAGCCTGCCCATGGCCGGGCTCACCGCGCCGAAGTTGCTGTGGCTGCAACGCCACGAACCCGAGGTGTTCAAGGCCATCGATTGCGTGCTCTCACCCAAGGATTACCTGCGCCTGCGGCTGTGTGGCGAGCGCATCAGCGAGATGTCGGACGCCGCCGGTACGCTGTGGCTGGATGTGGCGCGGCGCGAGTGGTTTACACCGATGCTGCGCGCTACGGGCCTTGAAGCGGCGCAGATGCCCAGGCTGGTGGAGGGCGGTGCGGCGAGTGCCCGTGTGAGCCTGACGGGCTTGGGTCTACCCGCCGACGTGGTGATTGCCGGCGGCGGCGGCGACAACCCGGTGGCCGCCGTGGGGATCGGCGCGATCAACGCCGGTGACGGTTTCATCACCCTGGGTACCAGCGCGGCGATTGTCGCGATTACCGACCACGCCGCCGGCAACCCGACCAGTGCGGTGCACAGCTTCTGCCACGCATTGCCCGAGCGCTGGTACACCATGGGCGCCATGCTCGCCGGCGCCAGTTGCCTGCGCTGGGTCACGCGGCTCACGGGCATGGCCGATGAACAGACGCTGCTGGAGCAGGTGCAGGCGCAGTTGCCGATCGGGCAACCGGTGCCGCTGGGCACCCCGTTGTTCCTGCCCTACCTGGCCGGTGAGCGCACGCCGCATAACGATCCGTTGTTGCGGGGCGGCTTTATGCACCTGGGCCATGACTGCACCCCGGCGATGCTGGGGTATGCGGTGATGGAAGGGGTGGGCTTCGGTTTGCTGGATGCGCTGCGCGCGGTGCAATCGGCCGGCGCCGACGTGACGTCCTGCGCCCTGGTGGGCGGCGGCGCGCGCAGTGAGTATTGGGCGCAGTTGCTGGCCAATATCCTGCAACGGCAGATCTTTACCTTGCACGGCAGTGAGTTGAGCGCCTGCATCGGTGCGGCGAAGCTGGGGTTTATGGCGATCGGGGCGGGTGCGGGTTTGCTGGCGGCGGGGATGCCGGTCAAGGCGCGGTATCAGCCTGACCTGACGCAGCAGCCGGTGTTGGCGGCGCGCTATCGCAAGTTCCAGGGGTTGCTGACCGCCGCAAAGGCCCTTCATGACTAACCCCCATGTATGAGCGGGGTTGTCGTGGTGAGCCTGCTCATCACAGCAAGCCCGTTTGCCACGGGAATCGGTTTGTTGCCGTTCAGCCGCTGGTCAACGGTGGCAAACGCCGCTTCACCGGGGTTTTCTTGACGATCGCCGTATTGGTCTCGGCATAGCCGTTGAGCCGGTCGAGCAGGCTGTCGAGGTGGTCCATGGTGCGTACATGCAGGCGCGCGATGAAGCAGTCGTCGCCTGTCACTTTGTCGCACTCGGTGAACTCGGGAATTGCCTGGATCTGGCGCTCCACTTCCTGCAATTGGCCTGGCAGGGGGCGGATGCGCACGATGGCTTGCAACAGGTAACCGAAATGTTTGGGGTCGATGTCGACGGTGTAATGGGTCAGTACGCCGCGCTCTTCCAGGCGGCGCAGGCGTTCGCCAACGCTGGGCGAGGACAGCCCCGTAATGCCCGACAGCGCCTTGAGGGACAAACGTGAGTCGTCCATCAAGGCGGCGATCAGTTGCTGGTCGATGGTGTCGATCATGGTTTACGCCTAATAAGAAAAGGTGATTGTGCGACTTTGCCTTGTTTAGTCACTGGAGCCGCTGCCGAGCAGATTGCCATAATTGAGCCTCACTTGAGGAGCATCAATCATGGACTCATCCATTCGTCGCGGTTCGTGGGAAATGATCGCCGCCATGCTGATCTCGGGCACCATCGGCTGGTTTGTGCTGGTGTCGGGCGTGTCGGTGATCGAAGTGGTGTTCTGGCGCTGCGTGATCGGCGGCCTCACGCTGCTGCTGGTGTGTGCGGTGCTGGGTTATCTGCGCCTGGACCTGCTCAGTTGGGCCAAACTCGGACTGGCGATGCTCAGTGGTGTCGCCATCGTCGGTAACTGGCTGTTGTTGTTTGAATCCTACTCTCGCGCGTCCATCGCCATCAGTACGGCGGTGTACAACGTGCAGCCGTTCATCTTGGTGATGCTGGCGGCGCTGTTCCTGGGTGAAAAGATCACCGTGCAGAAGCTGGCGTGGCTGAGCGTGGCGTTTCTCGGGATGCTGGCGATCGTCACTGCCCATGGCGAGCAGCAGAGCGGGGGCGGGGATTACCTGACGGGGATTGCGCTGGCCCTGGGCGCGGCGTTTCTCTATGCGGTGGCGGCGCTGATCATCAAGCACTTGAAGGAAGTGCCGCCGCACTTGATGGCGCTGATCCAGGTCATCACCGGCGCATTGCTGCTGGCGCCACTGGTGCCATGGAACAGCCTGCCGGCGGCGCCCAATGCCTGGGCGGCATTGGTCACGCTGGGGGTGGTGCATACCGGCTTGATGTATGTGCTGCTGTACGGCGCGATCCAGAAACTGCCCACGGCAATTACCGGCGCGCTGTCGTTCATCTACCCGATTGCGGCGATTTTCGTCGACTGGATTGCCTTCGGCCATCGCCTGGGCTGGCTGCAATGGCTGGGGGTGGCGGCGATTCTGCTGGCGGCGGCGGGGTTGCAGCGGGGCTGGTGGTTGCCCCGCGCTCGCCGGGTCAGTGCGTGCCCTGAAAGATGATGTTTTCCGGGTTGAAATGCTCCACGGCGCTGCCCGGTTGCGGCAACCCAAGGATATGCCCCTTGATCTTGCCCACCACATGCATCTCGCACGGCTTGCAGTCGAACTTCAGTGTCAGGACTTCATCGCCATGGATCAACTGCATCGGCGCCACCTTGGTCTTCACCCCGGTCACCCCCTTGGCCTGTTTAGGGCATAGGTTGAACGAGAAACGCAGGCAGTGCTTGGTGATCATCACCGGCACTTCGCCGGTTTCTTCATGGGCTTCGAACGCGGCGTCGATCAGCTTGACGCCGTGACGGTGGTAGAAGTCGCGGGCCTTCTGGTTGTAGACGTTGGCCAGAAACGACAGATGCGCGTCCGGGTACACCGGCGGCGGCGTGGTCTCGGCCTTGCGTCCTCCGCGTGGATGCGCGGCAACACGGGCGGCGGTCAGCGCTTCGATCACTTCACGGCGCAGTGCCTTGAGCTGCGAGTTGGGAATGAAGAACGCCTGTGGCGCATCCAGCTCGATGCGGGTGGCGTGGTACTCGGTGGTGCCGAGTTGGCCAAGCAGGTCACGCAACGTATCCAGTGCCTGTTCCGGCTTGTTGGCGACGCCGAACGGGCCGGGCAGGGCAACGCCGGCGCTGATGCCTTCTTCGCTGGTCGCGGTGATTTGCAGCTGGTCTTCGCGCAGGCGCGCCACCCACGACAGGCCGATACGCCGCTCGGCGGAGGTCTTGAGCAGCGCCTGTTGCCAGTTGTGGTCCAGGTTGCGATTGAGTGGGTGATGCGCACGTAATTGATGCAGGCCGGCGGGCATTTCGTTCGGCTCGACGCGGTAGCGGTAACGCTTCTGGCCGTCTTCTTCGAATTCACCCTTGGGTTCGGCGATGTTGGCGCGGAACCCCACCACCTCACGCTTGATCAGCACATTGAGGCCGTCGCCGTTGGACAGCGGCTCATGGGTGACCACTTGCAGGTCACGCTTGCCGGCTTTTTCCACGGTACCCACCGGCAGGCCGGTAAAGGTCGGGGTGTCGAACGCACCGATGTCGATCTTGCGATCACTGACAAAGTAGTCGGTGCTGCCACGGTGGAAGGTTTTTTCCGGATCGGGCAGGAAGAAATGCGCGGTACGGCCGCTGGACGCACGAGCCAGGTCGGGGCGGTCTTCGAGGATTTCGTCGAGGCGCTGACGGTAATAGGCAGTGATGTTCTTCACATAGCCCATGTCCTTGTAGCGGCCCTCGATCTTGAACGAGCGCACACCGGCTTCGACCAAGGCACGCAGGTTGGCGCTCTGGTTGTTGTCTTTCATCGACAGCAGGTGTTTTTCGAAGGCCACGACGCGGCCCTGGTCATCCTTCAAGGTGTACGGCAGGCGGCAGGCCTGGGAGCAGTCGCCACGGTTGGCGCTGCGGCCATTTTGCGCGTGGGAGATGTTGCACTGCCCGGAGAACGCCACGCACAGGGCGCCGTGGATAAAGAACTCGATGGCGGCATCGGTTTCGTCGGCGATGGCGCGGATCTCTTGCAGGTTCAGCTCACGGCCAACACCAATTGCGAGAAACCGGCCTGGTCGAGGAACTTGGCGCGGCCCAGGGTACGAATGTCGGTCTGGGTGCTGGCGTGCAGCTCGATGGGCGGAATATCCAGCTCCATCACGCCCAGGTCTTGCACGATCAACGCGTCGACACCGGCATCGTAAAGCTGATGGATCAGCTTGCGCGCGGGCTCCAGTTCGTTGTCGTGCAGGATGGTATTGATCGTGGTGAACACGCGCACATGGTAACGGCGGGCAAATTCGACCAGTTGAGCGATATCGCTCACCTCATTACAGGCGTTATGGCGCGCGCCGAAGCTCGGGCCGCCGATGTAGATGGCGTCGGCGCCATGCAGGATGGCCTCGCGCGCAATGGCAACATCGCGGGCAGGGCTGAGCAATTCCAGGTGATGCTTGGGCAAGGACATAGTTTTTTTAGTCAGGCTTGTCACGGTTGAGGCGCGCATTGTAGCTGTGAAATGCGTGGCGGGCATCAACTCAGGCCTTGGCCGCCATCGCCGTAACCTCCACACGCATGCCTTCCACCGCCAGCGCAGCGACGCCAACCGCCGCGCGCACGGGCCAGGGCTTGGCAAAGAAGCGTTTGTAAACCTCGTTGAAGGCGGCGCGATCAGCCATATCGGTCAGATAAATGGTCAAGTGCATGACGCGGTCCATGGAACTGCCGGCTTTTTCCAGGGCCACTTTCAGCGCTTGCAGGGTGCATTCGCTTTGCAGGGTGATATCGCCCAGCTCCAGGCTGCCGTCGGCGCGGGTTGGGATCTGGGTGGAAACCAGGATGCCGTTGAAGCCGATCACGTCCGAGGAAATCGAATCAGCATCGGGATCGGGGGTGTAGGACAGGTCGTGGTTGGCCATGGGCGCTCTCATTGGCAGGAACAGAAAGGCGCCATGGTCCCCGAAAACAAGCGCAGGGGCAAACCAGCGGGGGATGCGGATTTCGACAACGACCCAGATCAAATGTGGGAGCTGTCGAGGGAATGGGAATACATCCCGTGACGCTCTGCGTCACCTGCCAACAGCGCGTATTCAATCGCGCTTATTTGACGCCAGAAAATAAACATTAAAACTGCGTAAAGTCGCGTATTCCGCCGCCGATAGCCCGATTAGAGATGGGTTCTTCGCACGGCTGAGGGTACGTCATGTTCAACACAACGCTCAAAACAGAACTGGCGGCCAGGACGGCCGAAGTCAGTGAATACAAAGGACTGATCGCTGCCCTTGAACGCTCCATGGCCGTGGTCGAATTCGACCTCAATGGCAAGGTACTGAGTGCCAACGATAATTTTCTGAAAACCATGGGTTACAGCCGTGATCAGTTGGCCGGTAAATCCCACCGTGACTTCTGTTTGCCGGCGCTGACCAGCAGCCCGGCCTACGGTCAGTTCTGGAGTGAGCTCAAGTCCGGCAAGTTTGTGTCGGGTACGTTCAAGCGCGTGGACGCCCATGGCCGCACGGTGTGGCTGGAAGCCAGCTACAACCCGGTGCTGGATGAGCGAGGCCAGGTGTTGAAGGTGGTCAAGTACGCCCTCGACGTCACTGCCAAAGTCGAGCAGGAAGCCGCGACCCGCAGCAAGCTGACCGCGCTTGACCGGGCCATGGCGGTGATTGAATTCGATCTGAACGGCCAGGTACTGGATGCCAACGAAAACTTCCTGAGCGTCATGGGTTATTCACTGGCCGAACTCAAAGGCAAACATCACCGCATGTTTTGCGAGCCGGCGCTGATCAACAGCAGTGAATATTCGGACTTCTGGCGCCGCTTGAACAACGGCGAATTCTTCACCGGGCAATTCAAGCGCATCGGCAAACACGGCCGTGTGGTATGGCTGGAAGCCAGTTATAACCCGGTCTACGACGGCGACGGCAAGCTGATCAAGATCGTCAAGTTCGCCAGCGACATCACTGAACGCGTGGAAAAATTCGAGGAAGACTCACGCGGCGCCTCGCGGGCTTACCATATTTCCTCCGAAACCGAGCGTTTCGCCGAGCACGGCACTCAGGTGATCCAGGAAACCGCCACGGAAATGCGCCGGATTGCCGAAAATATCGGCGCCTCGGCGCGTTTGGTCGGCAGTTGGGTGACCGTTCCGAGCAAATCACCGCCATCGTCAACACCATTCGCGGCATCGCCGACCAGACCAACCTGTTGGCGCTCAACGCGGCCATCGAGGCGGCGCGAGCGGGTGACCAGGGGCGTGGGTTTGCGGTGGTGGCCGACGAAGTCCGGCAACTGGCCGGGCGTACCAGCCGTTCTACCGCGGAAATCGCCGAGATGATCGGCATGATCCTCTCTGAGACCCGCGATGCGGTGGCCAGCATGAGCGCCACCCAGGAGGGCGCGCAACGCGGTGTCAACCTGGCGGACCAGGCGGGCTCGGTGATCCTGCAGATCCGCACCAGCACCAGCGATGCGGTACAGGCGGTGAGCATGTTCGCGTCGAAGATGGATGAGTCGGAGGTGATTCCCAAGACTGCCGTCGGCTGGGTAGGCTGATGCCAATGGTCGGCCAGCCGCAACGCTGGCCGGACCGCATGGCTGCCCTAGAGCAAGGTAAACGGGTAGTCGACAATCAACCGCAGTTCATTCAAATCCCCATCACGCTGATCGGCGTTCGACGCCACGATCGCGTCGCGCACGCGCAACGACAGGTTCTTCGCCGGTCCACTCTGAATCACATACTTGGCTTCCACATCCGTCTCGTGCTGCGCGCCGTCCGCGCCGAAGTCACCGGCGTAGGCACTGTGCTGTGGCGTGTGGGTACCCTCAATGTCGGAGCCGTTGATATAGCGCGCCATGAAACTCAGCCCCGGCACGCCGTAACTGACCATGTTCAGGTCATAACGTATCCCCCACGACTGTTCGCCCGGGCCATTGAAGTCCGACCATTGCACCGAGTTGGCCAGCAGGATCGAGTCGCCGCCTTCGCCCGCGCCGTTATTCCCGGTGCCGATGTAGTCAAACGGCGTGTCGCCATGCACCTTCTGAAATGACAGCGTCAAGGTGTGCGCCTGCAGGAAGGTGTAGGCCGCCGCCAACGAATACGTGGTGTTGTTGATTGCACCGGCTTTGGCGCTGCCGGTGTCGAGGGTGCGGTACAGGTTGCCGTCCAGGGCCAATGACTGGTCATGGGGCAGGGCGATGACGTAATTGAGGTTGGTGTAGTACTGGCGCCAGATATCCTCAAGTTCGCCGGCGTACAACGTGGCGCTCAAGGACGGCGTGAAGCTGTATTTACCGCCGACGAAGCTCGCGCTGTTGGCGGCGATATTGGCGTAAGTGGCGTAGATATCGTGGTCGTGGTTGCTAGTCATGCCACTGTTGGTGCTGGTGAAATGCCCGGCTTCCAGGTCCAGGCCGGCGATTTCGCTGCTGGTGAGGTCAAAACCGGTGGCCGTCTGTGGTAACAGGCGCGTACCGCCGGTAGCGAATACAGGCGCGGTAGGTTGCATATCGCCAAATTTGAGCTGGGTCCTGGAGATTTTCACTTTCACTGCTGCGCCCACGGAGCCGTAGGCATTTTCGGGATCGCCGTGGCGGTCGGTGGGCAGGTTGCCGGTGCCGGCGTCGGCGTGCGTGGCATCCAGCTTCAACCCGCCATAGGCGTAGGCATCCACACCAAAACCGAGCGTGCCCGGGGTGAAGCCCGAGGCATAGTTGAGCATCGCGCCTTGGGTCCAGTCGCGGTTGTCGGCTCGGCCGCCTTCACGGTTGCGGTTCATGTAGAAGTTACGCAACAGCCCGGTCACGCTGCTGCCCTCGACAAACCCCTTGGACTCGGCCTGGTCCGTGACGGACTCGGCAAACGCCACAGGGCTGACACTGGCGCACACGGCCAGCGCTAACAGACTCCACTGTTTAAGCATGTTCTGACTTCCCCGAAATAATGAATGCGCGCGGCAACATCGCGCTTTTAGTGGATGGCGCATAAACGCTGTAAGGGCAGGTGTTTTTTCAGCTAAGGGTTAACAGTTTTTGGTCTGTCGGATGTGTTGTCGAGGCCGATTCTAAGCACAGTCTGCGCGGGCTGCAGCCCTGTAGCGGATTAAACTCGATTAATTAAACTTCACTCTTTTTAATCGGCGGGGAGGTGTAGCTTGGAGACTGTCTTAGCCGCTCTGCTTCGACAAAATCCTTTGGTTGCCGCCGCAGATAATGCGGCGGATTTTTTCGTCGGAAAGGGGAGAATCGTCCCTGATTCGCGCTGTTTTATTCTTCCACGTCCATGAATTCCTTGGCCCACGCCACATAGCTTTCCGGCAACGTGTAGGTATGGGTCAGCTCGGTAGCACTCAGGTTCGAGGTGCTGTGAGTCAACTGACGCTGGGCACGCAGGCTGTCGTAGGTGGCCTTGATCGCAGCGAAGTAAGCGCCATGGCCCGCGACCACCACGCGCACGCCGAGGTCGGCTAAACGCTGGGCGTCATGGAGTTTGGGGTTGCCATAGGTCACCAGCATCAGCGGCACCGTAAGGTTCTCCGCGATTTTCTCCAGATGCTCGAAATCGCTGACGCCCACCATGCAGATCCCGTCGGCACCGGCTTTCTGGTAAGCCAGGGTGCGCTCGATGACGGCTTCGGTCGACAGCACACCGGCATTGGTGCGGGCAATGATCGAAAGCTCGGGATCGACACGCGCTTCCAGGGCCGCGCGGACCTTGCCGATGCCTTCGTCGATGGCAATCAAGTCGGTGGATTTGCGCCCGAATTGCGCCGGCAGCAGCGTGTCTTCAATGGTCAGTGCAGCCACGCCGGCGCGCTCCAGTTCTTCGACGGTGCGCATCACGTTGAGGGCATTGCCGTAGCCGTGGTCGGCGTCGGCGATAACAGGCAACTGCGCCACACGGCCGATGCGGGTGGCTTGCTCAACGAACTCACTCAGTGTGATCAACGCAAAATCGGGCGCCGCAAGCACCTGCAACGAGGCGACCGAGCCACCCAGGATGCCCACCTCGAAACCCAGGTCGGCGGCGATACGCGCCGACATCGGGTCGAATACGGAGGCGGTTTCAACGCACGCAGGCGTTGCAAGCAGTTCACGGAAGTTGCGGCGCAACGCTGAGTGAGATTTTTTCGGCATGTTCTTTCCTGGCTCTGGTCATCGTCATGTGACGATCTATGTCTATTCGTGGTGGCGCGAGATTACCACGCAGGCGAACCGGGGATTATGACGTTTGAGCATGGGGCATGCGGATGACACATGGATGTCCGGCGATAAACATCCGCAACAGACATTATTTAAGGCTGGGTACATGATTTAACGATTGGTAGCTGGCTTCGAACAACAGGATCGGGGGAGCACGCCGGCACCAGCAATTGACCCGCGCGTCGATAATCGTGAGGCAGGCCAATGTCGATGAACTTGCCACCTGCTTCCAGGCCCAGGACAGGCGTACCGTTGCCTTGAAGCCACGGCAACAATTCGTCCTCCAGGGACACGGTCTGCTGCGGGCGATACGGCCACTGGTCCAGGCTTGCACGCCGTACCCAATACACCCCGCCGTTGGCCAATACCCCGACCTCACCGCGACGCGGTGCAAAGCCCTGGATCCTGCCTGTGTCGTCGGTTTCGATGCCCATGTAGCGATTAGCTGCATCCGCGCGAAACAGACTCAGGCACCAACCGGCCTGGCGCTGTCGGGCGAAACGCTCGAGGCAGGTCATGTCCACCGCGAACCAGGTGTCGCCATTGAGCAGCAGGAAACTGTCGTCGGCGTCACTCAGGTAGGTCGCGGCCAGCAGCAAGCCACCCCCCGTGCCCAGCGGCCTGGATTCGCGGGCATAGGTCAGCGGTACGTCGCGGTAACGGTCGCCAAAGTGAGTGCTGATGGCTTCGCTGCGATAGCCGGTGGAGAGGATGAAATGTTCGATGCCTTGCTTGATCCAATAGTCCAGCAGGTACTCAATAAAGGGCCGCCCCTCAACCGGCGCCATAGGTTTGGGCAGGTCCGGCACGGCGCTGCGCAATCGCGTGCCGAGGCCCCCGGCGAGAATCACGGCGGTACGTGTGGTCATCTGTGCTCCTTGCTCAAAGTCCATTGGGTTGATACAGCACCACTCGGCTGCCGCCATGCTCGAACTGGAAAGGTACGTGGACGAGGTCGCGCAGACTTTCGCGGACCTGCGCATGCAACGCCGGCTCAACGAACAACAACATGAAACCGCCGCCCCCGGCCCCCAGCAACTTGCCGCCGGTTGCCCCCGCCGAACGGGCAATGGTGTAGAGGTGATCAATGTCGGGGTTGCTGACCTTGTTCGACAAGGTTTTCTTCAGCTGCCAACTGTGGTCCAGCAACTCACCGAAGGCCTCAAGCGGGCCGTGGCCCTGCAGGATCAGCAGCGCTTCGTCGACCATGGCGTGCATCTGTCTCAACTGCGCGTGGCGGTCGGCAAGGTTGTTGATTTGCGATTGAGCAATCTGAGCGGCGATCCGCGAAAACCCGGTGAAGAACAGCATCAGGTGACTCTGCAGCGCATCGAGGCGAGCCTTGGGCACGATGACCGGGCTGACATTGAAGCCACCACCACGCAGGAAGTCGATACGGTTGAAACCACCAAACGCAGCCGCGATCTGGTCCTGGGAACCGACGCTTTCACCGATAACCTGTTGCTCCACATGCATCGCCAATCTGGCCAGGGCTTCGTGGCTGATGTACTCGCCTTGCAAGGCCTTGATGGCATGGAGCAGGCCAACGGTGAACGAGGAACTGGACCCCATCCCTGAGCGGGCAGGGAGATCACCGTCGACATGCACCTCCAGACCGTCGTCGCAGGCCAGGTGCCCCAGCACCGCTCGCACCGCCGGATGTTCGATCTGGCTGGGGTGCATGACGTTCTCGATACGTGAGTAGACGATTCGGTATTTATGATCGAAAAATGGCGGCAGCGGTCGGCAACTGATGTAGCAGTACTTATCGATTGATGTCGACAAAACTGCACCGCCTTGTTCCTGATACCAGGCCGGGTAGTCAGTCCCGCCGCCGAAGAAAGAAATACGATAGGGCGTACGCGTGACAATCATCTTACAGAACCTCCCAAGGCCGGCGAGGTATAACAGTTTCACACAACACCTGATGATAGTTTCGATAAACGCCAGACAATAACAGCGTTCTTGGGAATGACCTGTCCATGGCAATCCTTAACGATTGATGCGAGTAGTGAATTTGGCGGTTATTGCGTTTTTAAAGCATGACTCTTCCGAATTGGAATATTAAATAATTGGACAGCTTCAAGAATGTCACGCGTTGGCATCAGTGCAAGCGTCGTGACGTTCGCGTCCCTGTCAGGCCCGACGGAGAGAGCATAGCAGCTGGCTGGGCGACGCAAGATCAGTTTTTAGGAAACACAAATCGCACCGCAATGCCGGGGTTTCAACGAATGAATTCAAACGCGCTATAAAAATATTTGCATAGTTGAAAACAACTGCTAGCGTGAACTGCATTGACCTCACGGCCATTCGCCTGCGGGGTTGGTGACCGGGATAAAGCATCAGGTTGCGGTCAAAAAACAATACCCATGGAAGATGCAGCTGTGCACCAAGGATGATTCGCCAGGACGCAAATTAAATTTATCGTAGCCGCCACGGCTGATGCCGTGCGCGAGGGGTTGTCCGACTGGAAAAGTTGGTGTTTTCCCACTTAGCGTTTGCATGCAAGGATGCGTGTTCATGAATGAAGTTATACAGTTTATTCAAGTACAAAGTGCTTGTAACCAACCGTCTACGCGCGCCGAATTGCCCAGGGCTATTTACGTAGAATTGACAGATCGTTGCAACCTTACCTGCCCGATGTGTCGTTGCAGCCCGGTCAAAGGCACGGTGCTGCCGCTGCCCTTGTTCAAGGAAATGGCCGCTGCGTTATTCCCCAGTGCCGAGTTCGTCGATCTGCGGGGTTGGGGCGAAAGCACCATCATCCCGGGATTTCTCGACTACCTGGACGTGGCGCTGGCTTACCCGGTCAAGGTCAAGTTGATCACCAACGCCGTAGTGCGCAAGCCTTTGATGTGGGAGCGCCTGGGACGCGAAGGCATTACTGTGGGGGTGTCGTTCGATGCCGCAACCGCAGCGCTGTTTCGGGAACTGCGCGGCGCGCCGACATTGAACAGGTGCTGGCCAACCTGCGCCTGCTGACCGACGCCCAGCGAGCGGCTGGGCATGACCCCGCCGAAAAGCTCTACCTCTGCGTGACCATCAGCGGTCGCAACCTCGACGAATTGGAAGGCATCATTGCCCTGGGCATGGCCCTGGGCGTACGGCGCTTCAAGTTCGAACCCCTGTGGCGCCCGACAACGACCCCAATCGCCTGGAGTTTCATACCGAACGGGTGACGCGAGTGATGCAACGCCTGACCGAACTGCGGCATCTGCACAACCTGCAGATCGAACTGTCGGCGGCGCTATCGGCCGAGAGCATTCAACCCAAGGCCATCAGCAAGGTCTGCATCCATCCCTGGCAATACCTTTATATCAACAGCCGCGGGCGATTGGGTTTTTGCGACCACCTCAATGGTCGCGACGAATTTACCTTCGGCAGCTGGCAGGAGGGCACCTTCGACCAGTTCTGGAATGGCGCCGATATGCGCCAACTGCGCGCCGAGCACTTGCAGCGCCTGGGCGGTGAGGCGATCAAGCGGTGTGGCGACTGCAACTGGTGCTACGAACGCCGCTACATGGACCTCGAAGACTGGCTTGAACCTGAATGGGCCAACTACCGGGTGACCTTATGAGCAACGCCAAGGTGATCGCATGAACAGCCACGAGATGACACTCAACCCGCCCTGGCTGGCGAACTTTTATGACCCGGCGCTGTTCGATGCCGGCGCGGGCGATGCCGATTCGGCGAGCACGATTGCCTACTACTGTCGTCAGCTCAAGGGCCCGGCGTGTTCGGTGCTGGACCTGGGATGCGGTACGGGGAGGCTGGCTTTTGCGCTGCTTGACGACGGACATCGGGTGCACGGCGTGGATATTTCAGCGCCGATGCTCGGCTACCTGGCAACCAAGGCCGAAGCGTTGAAGGTGGATGCCCGCGAGCGGCTGAGCTGGACGTGCGGCAGTGTGCTGGACCTGCCCGTCGGCGAAACCTTCGATGTGCTCGTGGCCGCCGACGATTTCGTCACCCATTTTGATCTGGACGAGTTGGGTCGTTTCCTGGTCATGGCCGGCGACGCCTTGCGCCCCGGTGGCTGGTTGCTGACAGATATGCGAGAGCGTTCACCGGTGAGGCTTGCAGCTGCCGCCGGGGCGCTGCCCAAACCCATGCAGAGTTACGGCCTGACCGGCGGCATTCTCACCGCCACCGGCCCACGCTATGCAGCAATGATGGGCTGGGAAGAATATGACCCGCATAGCCGCTGGCTGGTCAGTCACCAGCTTTACAGTTTTATTGACGCCCAGGGCCGGGAAGAACGGCGTGACTGGAAGACCATCCGTCAGCGCAATCACAGCAATGCCGAATTCATCGAGGCCGCGCTTCAGGCCGGCTTCGCGGTCGAGCAAGCCGTGGGCCGGGGGGGCGACGGGCAACTGGGCGAGCAGGGCGGTTTCTTCCAGCTGGTGCGTTTATGAGCGCCATTTTCAACCTGCTCTGGGTGGTGCCGTCCCTGGCCGGTCTTGGCGGCAGCGAATATGCGGCGGTGACCTTTGCCCGCCTGGTCGCAGGGGACGGGCATCGCCTGCGGCTGTTGACCGGGCCGCAGGTGCATCCTGCGTGGCAGAAGTTGCTGCAGGTCGATGGCCTGCACCTTATCAAGGCTGCGGATGGCAGCCCCGACGCCTTGTGTGAAAGCACCTTGGCACTGCTTGAAGAGCGCCCGGCAGACTTGATTCAGTTCATGCCCATCGAAGCGCATTGCCTGGCCTGGTTACGCAAAGGGCAGGGCGTGCCGGTGATTGGCTGGGAACCGACCGACCTGAGTCCGCGATGCTGGTGGTTGCCTGACGCACTGAACGAGCAGATCCACCACCTCGACGCCCTGTTGGTATTGAACCCGGACGCGGCGCTTCATGCCCGTGGGCACTACGGCTATCAGGGGCCGGTGACGGTATTGCCCAACACGCTCATCGACCCGCCCCAAAGCCTCCCTGCCCGCGCCTTGAACGGGACGCCAGTGGTTGGTTGCATCGCCCGATTGTCGGCGGAGAAGGGCCTGGAGTTTCTATTGGCTGCGCTGAGCTTGCTGCATGTGCGTTGCCCGCATGTCAGGTTACGCCTGTGGGGCGAAGGTGAAGACCGCGAGCGTCTGGGCAACCTCGCGAAAATGCTGGGTGTGGCTGCACACGTTGAGTTCATGGGCGCCTTCGAACCCTTCGGCGGTATTGATGCAGTGGCGGCGGGTGTCGATGTGTTTGTCTTGAGTTCGCTGTTCGAGGGCGCGCCCGTGGCGTTGCTGGAACTGGCCGCGCGGGGGCGGCCGGTAGTCGCTTCAATGACAGCCGGCGCGCGCTGGGTGTGCGGTGACGATTATCCCTGGTTGACGCCGATTGGCGATACCCGCGCCCTGGCCGACAGCTTGGCCAGCGCCTTGGAAGACCCGGCACGCGAAGCGCGGGGCCAAGCGTTGCGCCAGCGTTTTGCCCGACAGTTCAGTAACGAGCAGGCACTGGCGACGCTTTGTGCCGCCTACGCCGACCTGCTGTCTGCCGGAGCTCGATCATGAACCAGCGTTGCCACAGCTTACTGCTTGCGCCGCACTGCGATGACATCGCCTATTCCCTCACCGGGCGTTTGTTTTCCGGAGCCGAAAGCAGTCGGCCGCTGCAACTGTTGACGATTTTTTCCGAGAGCCGCTTTGCGCCTTATGCCGCCGGCATCACCTCCCAGGCGCAGGTCTCGGCGTTGCGTCACGCCGAAGACGCGCGGTTTTGTGCGGTCCTGCGCCTGGAGCCTGCGCGGCTGGGGCTGGCCGAGGCGCCGTTGCGCGGTTATCCGGATGTGGACTCGCTGTTCATCAACAGTGACGTGCCGCTCGAAGACCCGATGGTGGCGCGCCTGGAACAACGCTTGCGTCGACATATCGAGGGCAACGTGCCGACCCGCGTGTTCGCGCCGTTGGGGATTGGCGGCCATGTCGACCACCGGATTACCCGCGCGCTGCGCAACGGGTGTTTGGCGGCGTCTGTCCGCTGTTTTTCTACGAAGACTTGCCCTATGCCGGAGAGTTGGCCCCCGCCGAGCTTGACCGCCAATTGGCGCTCGACGCCAAGGGTCTGCGAGCGCTGCTTACGCCCTTGGGCGACTGGCTCCCGTACAAGCTCGAACGTCTGGCCGAATATGCCTCGCAAGTGGCCGGCAAAGACCTGGATTCTGTGGTAACCCATGCTCATTTGATTGGAGGTGAACGTGTCTGGACCCTGGCCTGAAGTGTGTATCCTGACGTTCGCCGTTGACCGGCCGCAGGCCTTGGCGCGTTGTATCGCCAGTGTCGCCGCGCAGCAAGGGCCGGTACGAATCCACCATCGAATCCTTTCCGAGCGGGTAGATGCCCTGCGCGAGCATCCACTCCTGGCGCCTTGGCGCGACCAGGTGCAGTGGCGCGCGTTGCCTGGCGAGCCGTTTCAGGGTGCCTCGTCATCGCGCATGGCGCGCTTGCGTGCGACAGCGGTGGCCGATGTGACACAGCCATTGGTGGGGTTTCTGGATGATGACAACACACTTGAGCCCGAGCACCTTCAAACTCTCTGCCAACTATTGAACGACCCTGGGCTTGAAGCTGCCCATGCCTGGCGTCAAGTGCTCAACCCTGACGGGTCGGCGTTTTTGTTCGAGCACTACCCATGGCACGACGACCCGGTCGTTGCACAAAAGATGCACCGCTGGGGAGTGGAGCAGGGCGTCTTCACTCCGGGCAGCCCGATCATGCGTGACGGTTTGCGCGGCGCGCAATGCGCCGAAAGTTACGCGACAGTCGACATGAACGAATGGCTGTTTCGCACAGGGTGTTTACAGCGCCTGGGGTTTGACGATGTGTTCAGTCAGTTCGAAGTCGACCAGCGGGTGGGCGAGGACGACAAACTGTTCCATCGCGTGCGTAGCCAAGGCGTGCAATTCGCCTGTTCCGAGCGCGCCACCGTGCGCTACTACTTGGGGGGCGTGTCCAATTTGCGTCTGACCAGCGGCCCTGCGCTGGCTACCGCCGGAGCCTGCTCGTGAGTCGCCTGGCGCAGCATGGTGGCGTGCCGGTACGCACCCAGCCCTGGCCACAGTGGCCACAGTCCACGGCGAAAACCGAACAGGCACTGCTGACGGTAATGCGCAGCGGTCGCTGGTCGGTCAGCGGCCTGGAAACCGACGGTGGTCCCACTTGGGACCGACGCTTCGCCGAAGCATTCGCGCGTTACAACGGTGTGGGTTTTTGCGTGCCGACCGTCAACGGTACCAATGCATTGATGTGCGCCATGCAGGCGCTGGGGATCGGCGTCGGTGACGAAGTCATTGTGCCGGGGTTGACCTGGGTCGCCTGTGCCAGTGCGGTGCTGGCGGTCAATGCCATCCCTGTGATCGTTGATATCGACCCGCTGTCGCTGTGCCTGGACCCCGCCGCGGTAGAAGCGGCCATCGGTCCGCGAACCCGAGCCATCATGGCCGTGCATTTGTACAACGCCATCGCCGATCTGGATGCCTTGCTGGCCCTGGCGCAAAGACATCGCCTGGACCTGATCGAGGATTGCGCCCAGGCCCACGGCGCACGGTGGCGCGGACGGCGGGTGGGCAGTGTCGGCACGGTCGGTACCTTCAGCATGCAAAACGGCAAAGTATTGACCAGCGGCGAAGGGGGGGCCTGCATTTGCGATGACCCGCACCTGGCTGCACGCATCTTCCGCCTGCATGCCGATGGCCGCCGCCTGCGCGCCGAACCGGCGCTGCCTGGTTACATGAGCCTGGAGGAGGACGGCCACGGGTTTGCCCGCAATGCTTGCCTGAGTGAGCTGCAGGCGGCGGTATTACTCAGCCGTCTGGAAGACCTGGACAAGGAAAACGCTCAGCGTGCGCATCAGGCCCGCGCGCTGCGCGGCCATCTGCGGGAAATCGGCGGTTTTACCTTTCAGCACAGCGCGCCTGGCACCGAGGCGACCACCCTCTATCACTTCCCCGTGCGTCTTGAGGCACCCGAATTTGCCGGTATATCGGCAGCGAAGATTGCGGCGGCCCTGTCTGCCGAGCTCGGCTGTTGGGTACACACGCCTTACCCGCCGATGGATGAGTTTGGCCTGCTGGACCCCGGAAGTCCGCCGCGCCTGCCGGCCGCGCCAAGGGTACCCGAGCCGTTGCGCAATGCCCGGGCGGCGCACCGCCAGCACGTGGTGTTGCCGCACTGGTTGTTTTTGACCGACGGCGATGCCATGGCGCAGATCGCCGACGCGTTTGCCAAGGTCAAGCAGCACGCAGGCTCACTGCGTGCAATCGAGGGAGAAGTGTGATGGGGGGGCTTTCGTATAAAACCTCAACGCGGCGCGATGCGGCGGCGATTGCGGTGCAGTCGGTGAGCTTTTGCTTCGGTGACAAGGCCATGGAGATGCTCGTGGGTTACCGGTTCACGGAGCAGATAGCCGCCCGGGCCAGCGAAGACACCGAACACATTATCCTGATCGCCGATCGCAGGGTCTACGAACTATGGGGGGCGCCCTTGCTCGATGCGCTGGAACATTACGTGCCGGTGACCTGCCTGCTCGTGGAGGCCGAGGAAACCCGCAAGACGCTCGATGTCCTGCAGAGCCTGCTCGACCAGGCAGTGGCGGGTGGCGCGACACGACGTTCGGTGGTAGTGGCCTTCGGCGGCGGCCTAACGGGCAACCTGGCCGGGTTGCTGGCGGGTCTGCTGTATCGCGGTATTCGTCTGGTGCACGTGCCGACCACGCTGTTGGCGATGTCAGACTCGGTGCTGTCGCAGAAGCAGGCTGTCAACGGGGCGCAGGCGAAAAACATGTACGGCCTGTACCACCCGGCAGCGTTGTGCTGCGTGGATGTGCAGTACTTGCACACGCTGGCGCAAGATGCGTTTTCCGCCGGCGTGGTGGAACTGTGCAAGAACGGGCTGGCCTTTGACGCGGCCACCGTCCCGACACTCAAACGTCTGGCGGGCAACGCAACCCCCGGCGCCTGGATTGAGCTGGTGAAACTGGGGATCGCCGCCAAGCAACGGCTGCTGCTCGGCGATCCGCTGGAGCACGAATTCGGGGTGGTGCTTGAGTATGGCCATACCGTCGGGCATGCCCTGGAACTGGAAACCGGCACCCTGACCCATGGCCATGCAGTGGGACTGGGCATGCTAGTGGCGGCGGCCATCGCCCGCGGGCGTGGCTGGCTGAGCGAGCAGGACGAACACCTGCACGCCCAGTTACTGGCCAAAAGCGGAGCGCCGCGCAGCCTGCCACGCCGGTGCCCTTTGCCGCGCTGATGGCACGGCTGCGGCTGGACAACAAGCGCGGGCGCATTCGCCTGGGCGATGGGGAATATCCCTTTGTACTGTTGCGTGAGCTGGGCCAGCCGGCCATGAGCCAGGGCCAGCCGTTGGTGGGAGTGGTTGAAGAGGAAATTCTCCTGGCCTATGAAAAATTGCAGTCGGGCTACTACGCCGCACTGACATTTGCTTGAGGCCGTGCGCGCTGTCTTGCGATAAGGAACATCGCTATGTCTGCACTTGCTACCGAATTGAAGGGTCCCATCGCCTGGCTGGATGAGTCGCGCCTTGGCGCCGCCGTCGAACACGCCAATCGCGAACAGCGGCCGCTGTATCTGCTAATCCTTGCGACCAAGCCGTGTTACATCAAACTGGCCAGTCTGGCCCTGGCGCTCGAGGCTGGGAATGTGCCTTTCCTGCTGATCGACAGCGGCCAGCATTATGACCCTGAGCTGACCCAGGCCAAGCACGAGTTGGGTTATGAGCATCTGCTGACCGCGGTGCTCGGTATCCGGGGTTCGCTGCTCAAACGCACGGCACAGCTGGCGTTGTGCGTCGAACAACTCGACGAACGTTTGCAAGGCGCCGGCATTCGCCAGCCAGTGGTGCCGCTGGTGTCGGGTGACACGGCCACCGCGGCGATGTTTTCCCAGTTCTGGTACATCGCCCATGGCGTGCGCGCAGTGCATGTCGAGGCGGGTTTGCGCAGTTACGGGCCTGACTGCCCGGGCGGCTGGCAGGCCCTTCAGGACCTGTGCGAGCAACGCAAGGTGCCCTGGCAACGCTTTCGTGACGAACCGTTCCCGGAGGGTGTGAATACCGCGCTGGCCAGCGTTGTGTCCGACCTGCTGCTGGCTCCGGTGTTGCGTAATGTCGAGCAGTTGCGCGCCGAAGATTACGATACCCGCAAGATTCGTCACGTCGGCTCCCTGAGCAGCGATGCGGTGCGACTGGCCTTGCCTCAGGCGGCCCATAGCCGGATTTTCCAGCTCTACCCGGTCCTGGAGACGGGGCGTTGGCTGCGGGTGGATTTGCACCGGCGCGAGAACATGACACCCACCGCCTTGCGTGCGGTGTTGCTGGGGCTGGCCCGGCTCGCCGGCGACGGTGTGCAGGTGGTGCTGATCCAGACCAACGCGCTGAACGGCGCCCTGGTCCAGCATGACCTGGGTGGGTTGCTTGATGAAGCGTGCCAGCAAGGCGTGGTGGTGCAAGCGATGTGGCCCCACTACACGGATGTGATCCACTTTCTGACCTCCGTTCACTGCCTGGCGTTGTACACCGACAGCGGTGGCCTGCAAGAGGAGGCCAATGTACTGGGAGTGCCTTGCCTGACTTGCCGATTGAGCACCGATCGCCCGGAAACCGTGCTCGACGCCCAGACCAATTTATTACTGCCGCCCCTGTCGGCGGACTTTGTGCATCGGCACCTGAGCCGGATTCTGGCCCAGTCACCGGCCAGTATCTGGCCCGGCTTGAGCCGGCCACAGCGCCTGTATGGCCACGCGGTGGGCGAGCGCATTGTGGAATTGCTCAAGGTGTACCAGGCCCCTGCACCCTTGCCTGGCGCCCGTGCACAGTTCCTCGCCAGGGAGGTCTGAATGAACGGTCCGGCATTGGCCACAACGACGCGTCTCTCGCCGTCGATCATCTGTGGCGGATTCGACGATGGGGCAGGGGATATGTCTGGGCTGCTGGCCCCCATGTGCCGGGCAGTGGGCATTGCTTTTGAACGCCTGCCTTCGCGCGAATACAACCACACCCTGTGGTGCGGGCAGCTGTTCAACCGCACGCAATTGCTCGACCTGCTCGGGATGGCCGCGCAGCCCATGAGCGATACCGACGTGTTGACCCGGGCCTGTTTGACGTGGGGCGTGGGCCGACCCTGAGCCGGATCAGCGGCAAGTTCGCGCTGGCCCACTGGAATGCCGAGCGGCAGACCTTGACCCTGGCGTGTGACCGCACGACGGAATTCACACTGTTTTACGGGCGCATCGACGGTCGCTGGGTGTTCAGTTCCGACTTCGCGGCTTTTCGTCCGCTGCATGGGCACCTGGAGATTGACCGTCAGGCCCTGGCGCTGTTCGTGCGGTATGGCTTCGTGCCAGCGCCGCATTCGCTGTATCGCGAGGTCAGGAAACTGCTACCCGGCCACTGGGTATCGCTATCGGCCCTCGCCCCCCATGCCCCCGCCAGGCAGCAGCCTTATGCGCCATCGTTGTTTGCTTGCCAGCCGAGGCCCCGGGCCAGGATAAGCAATGAGCAGGGCGCCGTCGTCGCCTTCGAAAGGCTGCTGTTGGACGCCATCGAGGCGCGCCTTGCGGGCGGTTCGGTCGGGGCGTTCATGTCCAGCGGCTTTGATTCGACCCTGGGAGCGGCGTTGCTACAGAAAACCTGTGGCCAGGCGATCGACACCTTTACCGTGGGCTTTCATGGCATGCACTGCAACGAAGCCCCGGCCGCCAAAGCAATCGCCCGGCACCTGGGCA
Organism: Pseudomonas lactucae; assembly: GCF_016937615.1. GTDB lineage: Bacteria > Pseudomonadota > Gammaproteobacteria > Pseudomonadales > Pseudomonadaceae > Aquipseudomonas > Aquipseudomonas lactucae. The sequence continues at coordinate 45,640 of NZ_JAFHKI010000138.1, forward strand.
GCCGACACCACGAAATCTATCTGGATGACCAGGCACTGGCGACGGTGGTGCAGGACATTCCCGGTACCTATGGCGAACCTCTGGCTGACTCCTCGCAATTGCCTTCGATGTTGCTGGCGCGTGCGGCGCGGGAGCGGGTGACACAGGTGTTTGCCGGTGACGGTGCCGACTGCGTGTTGGGCGAATACGCCCAACGGCTGGACATGTACCGGGGCTTTCTGCGAGCGCAGGCGCTCGGACCGCAGCTCAAGCGGGTGCTGGTTCAAGGGCTGCCACGCCTTGATCGGTGTTGCCCGCGTCTGGGCCGCGCCGTGGCCGCCTGGTTGGCGCAGCGTTTGAGCATTGACGATATGGGTCGCGATGCGGTGGAGGATGTCTGCGGCGTATTGGCCGCCAACGGTTTGGGCCAGGTCGAGCAAACTCTCGGCGCCCGGATACTGGACCCGGCACGCCTGGTGCTGGGTGCGGAACCTGTGGACATTCCCTGGCCAGGGCTGGATCACGCGCCACGCTTGTCGGTGTTGCTGGACCAACTGGTGCAGGTCCAGGGCGAAATTCTGTTGGCGCCGGTGGTGCACAAAACCACCGCCGCCTGCGCCGCACAAGGTTTACAGGTGGCGATGCCGTTTCTCGATGTGCACGTGCTGGGCTATGCCGGCGGCTTGGCGCAGCGTCTCAAATACCGCAAGAAAACCTCCAAATGGCTGCTGCGCCAAGTGGCTTACCGGCACATTCCGCCCGCCTTGCTGGACCGTCCGAAACTGGGCTTCAGCATCTGGCTGAGCCCACTGTTGCGCGGACCGCTGCGGGGGTGGGCCGAAGACTTGCTCGCGCCCGAACGCTTGTCCAACGACGGTTTTTTCGATGCGGCGCAGGTACGTCGGGAATGGAACCGCTTGCTGTATCACGGGGAAAACTTCAGGGAGGAACGGCTGTGGTCGATCCTCATGTTCCAACAGTGGCTGGGGACCTGCCAGACACTGCCCAACAGCCTTCGGAGTGCGTCATGAGCGCGATTAAAATAGCCTTGATCGGATGCGGCACGGTGTGTGATTGGCACCTTGAAGAATTGGCCAAGTTACGCGACCTGTTCCAAGTGTGCTGGCTGTGCGACAACGTTCCGGGCAAGGCCGAGCAACTGGCCCGTAAATGGCAAGTGGCACGCTGGACCGAAGACTACCAGCGCGTGTTGGACGATCCCGCCATCGAATGCGTCTGGGTGCTGACGCCGCCGTTCAATCATGCCGAGGTCGCCATTGCCGCGTTGCGGGCCGACAAGCATGTGTTCTGTGAAAAACCCTTGGCCAAGGACTCTCGGCAATGCCGGGACATTGTGCAAATCGCCGAAGACAGCGAGCGCGTGTTCCTGCTCGGTTATCCAATGCGGTTTTCCGCTGACGCCGGCAACCTGCGCAGCGTTGTGCAAAGCGGTGTGTTAGGCCGCCCCGTCGTGTTTCGGGATATCTGGGCCGTGTGCAAGGGCTCTGACAGCCCGGCGATCCACGATGCGCAACTGGGCGGCGGGGTGGTGTTTGAACACACCCATTGGCTGGATTTCGTGACCTGGATGTTTGGCCCCGCGCAGAAAGTCTATGCCTCGACCCGCAAGCTCAAGTTCGGACCTGCCACCGCCCATGACACGCTGGTGGCGGTGATCGACTTTGCCAGCGGTGACCAAGCGTTGTGGTCCGAGTCCTGGGCCGCCACCGGCATGGGATGGGACCCCCTGTGTGTGGGGCGTGCCGGTATCCGTCCGACCTTCGATGTGATCGGTCAGCAGGGTGTATTGCAATACCCCAACGCCCATGGCGAGAAGGTGTTGAGCCTCTATCAGTACGACCGGCCGGAGCAACCTGTGCGGAGCTGGACCTGGCAAAACGACTGGGGCACCAACGACGACGCCTTTCCCAACGAACATCAGCATCTTTATGACTGCATCCGTCATGGCGCATTACCGGTTTGCCAGGCTCGGGATGGCCTGCGAGCGGTACAACTGGCCGAGGCCATTCTCCAGTCCAGTCGAAGTGGTTTACCGGTGTTCTTCGAGTCATTGCCGTAGGCATTCAACATCAACAAGGAGCGTTCTCGTGCAGCAATTCAATCAGATCGTGTCGGTGAATTTTCAGGGTGTGGTGGTGGTGTTCGGGCGTGAACTGGCCGGCAAGCAGGCGATTTATTTTGATGTGCTCGGCCAGGATGTCGACGTCAATGACGATGACCTCGACTGGTCGGGTTTCACCCAGGTGACCTTCACCGAACAGGTGCGGCAAGTGGGCATGAGCCTGATCACCGTAACGTGCGATGCCTCGACCCTGGTGCCGTCGACGGCGCCGTTTCGGGTGGTGACCGACCAGAAGTACATTTCGGTGATCCAGCAATCGCGCAGCGGCACCTTGTACGTGAACCGTTTTCGTTTGCTCAAGAACAAATCCGGCACCGACCAGAAGACCACGGCCTATGCGCTGACACCGGCCTGGGAAGTGCGCTTTGCCCGCAGTCACAAGGAAGACGTGCCGGCGGACAAGTCTGACAAACAGGACTTCCTCGACCCCAATGCCCAGCCGTTCCTGGAGCCGTCCCTTGAGCTGTCGATGATCACCGGCGTGGCGGGCGGCAACTTCGATGTGCTGCTGTTGCCGGTGGCAGGCAGTGAAAGCTTCGCGTGGCAATTTCTGGCTCTTGATGTGGCCGGGACCTCAGTCAAGCTGTTCAACTTTCCGGCTACCGACAATGGTCTGTTCGACGTCACGGGCAAACCCATTGGCAGCGACTTACGGATCTTGCCGGACAGCGTGTTCAGCGTGGCCAAGGCCGGTTCCACCACGGCCCTGGCGATCACTTCGGCGCCACGCGCCGTGACCTACGTCAAGCACGAAAAAGTGGTACAGCCCGACGGATCGAGCATTGGTGTGCGCCGGGCGACCCGGGCAATGCTGACTCTCACCGTGGCCGACGGCAACGCCGTGGCTACCGCGACCCTGGATTCGGCGATCGGAGTCGCCGGCAACATGGCCGATCTCGCGGGCATGATTGAGACGTCCGACATTGTCCCGGCCGAATTCGATCTACGTTTTGACGGTGTATCCAGCCTGGGCCTGTTGCCGCCCGCCAGCGGCGCCAACCCACTGTCTATCACCGGGCCGTTCGAGGTCCGCCTGATGCTCGCGCCGGGAATCAAGGGGGATGGTCTGCAAGTGCTGGCCGGAGCGGCTCAGGCGGATGAAAAGAACCTCGCCCCCTATGTATCGATTGTCGACGGCGACAAAATTGAAGTGGGCTTTGGCAATGGCAGTGCCCGGGTCAGTTGCCGCACCTTGCACCAGGTGTTGTTCAGCGCGGTATGGACCGACCTGCATCTGCAGTACGGCGGCAAGGGCGACAACCCGTTCACCCTGACGGTGAATGGCTCCGGCGTGCCGCTGACGCCCAGCACCACGGCGGCCGAGCCCTGCGGTACGCCGTTGGCGCTGGTGGGGGCGGCCACCGCCGGGTTTGTCGGAGCGCTTAAATCACTGGAAATCCAGGTGGCCGGCACCCGCGTGGTGCTGCTCGATTGCAACAGCGTGAACTATAGCGTCAACCCGCCCACCACACAGAATCAGGCTGCCTCGGGGGTGACGGTCACGGTGCTCGGCGCTCGCCTGGAGCCTTCCGCCTCGCCGGTCAACAGCGACATGAGCGGTGCGTTTTACATCGACGCCATGGGCCTGACGTACTACGCAGGCCTCGCCGGGTTTATCCGTCCGGGCGCCGCGACCTGTTTGATCGACGGCTCCGATGGCTTGCTGCATTTGTATTATCAGGGCGACGCCGGGCTGCTGACAGTGGCGCAGTTTTCCACCCAGTCGGCGCGTGCCACGTTCACCGTGGACTGGACCACTCAATGGAACAGCAGTGGCCAGAAAGCCTTGGCCCTGGCGCAACCCTCGAAGTCCGTTGCACTGTACCGTGGCTGGCGCTGCGAAGCCTGGACACCAGTGGGCGCACGTTTGCTGGCAGCGCCGGACACACCCAGAGCGGCTTCTTGAATTTTGTCGCGCACCGGGTGGGTACTTACATGAACAGCGCGCAGATCAGTGTCGCTGCGTCGAGCGTGTCGCCGCTGCTTTGCGACATCAGCGTGAAGGCGGCCCAGGGTGTGGGTTCGGAAACCTGGCGCGGATTACCGCGTGATGTTGGCCTGTTGTCGCAGATCTGGAATGGCGCGGGTGCCAATAACCCCGATGACCCGGATGTACTGAACCAGTCAAAACCCTATTACGACTATGCCGCCAGCGCACCGGCGGTATTGGTACCGACCTTGACGGGAGGCAACGGCAGTTTCTTTTTGGTGACTTCGGTGCCGCAACTGCCAGTGACCCTAAGTTCAGTGCAAGTGGCTGCCGGTAGCACCGGGGAGTTTGTGGTCATCGACGTGAAAATCGCCGCGCCGCCGCGCTGGCCCGCCACCGCCAGTCTCAACCAGCACTGGCCTGCCGTACCCGCCGCACCGCGCGCCTTGCTCGATGTGTTTGCCGGCAAGGCAACGCATTACGATTACAGTACCGTGACCACTGCGGGCAGCCGTGCTTACGGTTTGTCCATGAGCCTGGGGCGCTCCGACGAGCAAGTCAGCCATGTGCTGGTATTCGTACGCGATGAGCAAAAGGACTTTACCGTCACGGTCGCGCCAGGCAGCCGACCCACGTTATGCAACGTGGCGATGTGTGGGGTGAGCCTGGTGGATGTGCCGCGCGAACAGGCGGGGTTTGTCCGGGTGCTTAACGGCGACGCCTCTGACTACAGCTACCCCACGGGTTATCAGAGCGGTCTGGCAACCCTGATTTTTGCGCTCGGCAACGGCTTGAGCGCGGACGTGGTTGACACCTCGGCACCCGCACCGCAAGGGGGGGCATTCGCGTATGCCGGTCTGCTGCGCGTATTGTTCCAGGGCCAGAGCTACGATGCTCCTGGCATGGCCACTCAAGCGCTGACGCCGGCGGCGGTGATTCAGGGCGCGCGCCTGGCTTTCAACGGGCGCGACGATGCCATTCGCGGCTCGATGCTGTTTGGCGCGCTGATTGACTCGCCGCCCACCGACGTGGTGTCGGGCGGTTGACCGACACCACCGTGCACCAGGGCGGGGTGGCGCCGGTACTGACGCCAGGGGTGAATGGCGGCTGGATGCCGTTGCCACCGACCTTCAGTCTTGACTTTAATCAGCCGGGCAAAGCCAATTACGTGGCGTTCAACGTCGACAAGGCGTTCTCGCCCTCGGATCAGTTGGCGATATTGTCGGACCTCACGGTCGAGGGCTGGCTGTACCAGAATGACAGCCGGATCAATCCGTCTTCGCGGGCCTTGACCTATAACGTCATGGGCAATCGTCAACACCCGGATTTACCGGTGCAATACATGCTCGGCGCGCGGCAAGGGCCGGCGCTGGTCACCACCGACAGTACGTTTATTACTCGCTCCTTCAACTTCAAGCCGCCGGCCTTGTCGTTGCAGATCTACGTCTATATGGCTGACAGCGACTTGAGCGGCACGCTGCTGACCGTCTCGCAAATACGCGGCAGCGATGAATATGTGTCGCTGACGGTGGATGACACCGGCAGGGCGGTGTTGACGTTCCTGCAAACGGCGGGGCAGGTGCAGACGGCTCAGCCACTGCCGGTCAACGCCTGGGTCTGCCTGACCGCCGTGGTTGAGGAGGCGGGGCAGGGGCAGGTGACGTTGAAACTGTCCGTTAACGCAGGCGTGCCGGTCAAAACCACGGCGGCCAACAACTTCCAGGGGGACCTTGGGGCGTTGACGGTGGGCAGCAACAGCAACGCCGGCTTGCCGGCGCGTATCAACGGGGTGGCGTTCTGGCAACGAGCGTTGTCCGACAGCCAGATGCAAAACAGCTACAGCTATGGTTTTGCCGACACCGATTCGATGCTCGGGATCCGCTGGAACCTGGCCGAAGGCAGCGGCACAGTGATTATCAACTCCGCCGCGACCGGAAGCGACTACGACGCGTCGGTGACCAACCCGGCAAGTACGGCATGGGACAGTCATGGCGCGTTCCAGGTGCCTTATGCCGCGCGTAATGACCTGGTGCTTGCCTCCAACCGCATCCTCAAGGGCTGGACCCACGTCGCACTCGCGTCGAGTCAGGGGCACGGCCTGAAACTGACCGCCAGCAATTATGGCAAGGTCACCGACGGCGATGGCTTCAATCCATCGAGCACCTTCGCCTTGGAGGCCTGGATCTTCCCATCGGCCCTCAACCGCAAACAGACCCTGTTGGAAAAAACCGGCAGTTATTCGCTGTATATCAATACCCTGGGTCAAATCTGCCTGACCGTCCAATTGCAAAAGGACGGGGACAAGTACGACGATCCACCGGTCAATTTCACCCATGAGGTGAAGTTCAACATCAGTGCCGCCACCACCACCTACGTCGCGCTTAATTTCAGCACCGGCACCGTGGCCAATAACAGCGGTAGCCAGAACTATGTGGCACAGAAGTATTTCGTGCGTGCCGGGCTGTACCTCAACGGCGCCCTGGCGACCGAAAATGTGGATAGCACGCTGGACCATCCCGCCACCGTACGCAGTCAGACCTCGTCCTACTATGTGGGGGTCAATGCGGACTTGAGCTTCAACTATGAGGGATTGATCTCCCATGTGCGGGTGTGGAACCGCACCCTCAACACCGACTACATTGCCCGCACCTGGGCGTTGCGCCAAACGCCTGCCTCCACCGACGGGCTGGTAGCCAGTTGGGATTTCGATGAAATGACGGGCACCACCGCCCAAGACCTCACCGGCAATAACACCCTGGTGTTGACCAGTAACCAACTGTGGACGATCTGGCAGGATGTGGCCCAGGCCAACATCATCGTCAATGGCCGCAGCAGCTTGCCATTGCGCCTGACGGTAACCGACGTGGGCGGCTATCAAGACAGTCAGTTGACCTTTGGCGGCGCACTGTCGGGCACTGCCCTGACGGTCCCCTACAGTGGGCAAATCGATGACGTGCGGTTGTTTTCCACGCGGCTGACCGAGCAACAGATCCGCGAAAGCATGAACAAGGCGCTGACCGGTGGTGAGGATCACATCGCGGCCTATTGGCGGATCGAAGCCGGCTCCGGGCCGACGGTGTATGACATGACCGGCTATGGCAACAACGGTACCTTGATGCCGACAGCCAGCCCGCCACTGTGGAAGAGCTCCTCTGCACCGATCCAGAACGAAGCGCAATACGTGGTCAATGCCCTGGGCGGCCTCCCTACCTACTTCGTTGCGCGGATCGACGGGCAGCCCTCGGTCATCGAATACGCCAGCGCCGAAAGGGACGCCTACGGCAAGGTGTTCAGCGTGATGAAACGCGGTTACTTCTACCCCAACGCCGAGGGTGTGACGGAGCTGGAGGTGGGCTACAAGGTCGGTGACCTGGACACCCTGTATGTTGGCCAAGTGCAAAGTAAACCGACCATCATCGGCTTTATCGAAGGCGGCCCACCGTTGCCCAGCGAGAACCAGACCCTGGCCTATTGGGTCGGCGACGGCGGCGGTCCGGCCCCGGACTATGCCTCTGCGTGCTCGGTCACCTACCAGGAAAGCGAATCAAAAAGCTGGACCTTTACCGGCAATAAAACCTCGACCTTCAACGGCGAATTCAATCTCAAGGGCGGCCTCTACCAGAAGAGCAAAAGCGATGTGTCGGCAGGCCTGGGGTTGGAGGCCGGGACCATGGTTCTGGAAACCACCATTACCGGCGGAGCGAAAATGGTGCTTTCAGGCAACCTGGGCGATGGGCTGGAGGTTTCGCAGAACCATTCCAGCAGCGTCAGTCTGTCGACCTCAATGACCCCTTCAGGCACCTGGGAGCCGGCCAACGCCTTGCTCAACCCGGTGGTAGGGCGCCGCTATATCCAGAACAACGTGGGGATCGCGCTGGTCAAGTCGTCCACCGCAGACCTGTACATGCAGGCCCTCAAAGGCACGCAGACCCCGGTGGGCTACGTGCTGGCACCAAACGCGACGATTCCGGTGGACACCAACATCATTGATTTTCCGATCAACCCCCGTTACGTGAAAAACGGCACGCTGGACGGCAAGGTCGGGCTGGTCAACGACCCGGATTACCCTGAAGCCAACGACGAGCGCGGCAGTTACTTCAAGCCGCTGGACGCCTATGGCACCAAGCGAAGGATCGAAAAACAGGAGCAGCAGCTCAAGGCCTACTACGACCAGTTCGACGTCAACAAATACCGCACGGTGGCGGCGATGGACAACCTGCGGGACAAGCTCAAGTCCAACCAGTTCTATGATTTCGCCAACCAGAAAAACCTGCGCAGCCTCTACAACAATTACGTCTGGACAGCGGCGGGGGGGCTGCACAAGGAGGAACACAGCTTCGCCAACAGCTACAGCGAAACCTACACCGGCACCAGCACCCTGACCTTTGCCGCCGCCTTGAGTTCAAGGCCGATATCGGTACGCCGTTCGGGGGGTATTACATCGAGGCCGACACCTTGCTCGGCAACACCTGGACCATGACCGCAACCAAGTCTGAAGCGCTGTCCAACGGTTTTGCCCTGAGTTGCAGCGTGACGCCGACCAACTTCCTGCCCGCACCGATCCTGACCCAGGAGGCCGACGGCCTGAAATTCAGCGGATACGCCGCCAACGCGGCCCCCGGCAAGGTGGACGCCTATCGCTACATGTCGTTTCTGTTGTCGCCGGCGGCTGAGAATTTCACGGTACTGGCCCAGGTGATCGACCCGAACTGGCTGAACAACTCCACGACCGCGGCGGCCGCGGCCATGCGCGAGGCTATGAACAACCCTTGCGAACCCTGGAGAGTGATGTACCGCACCACCTACGTCAGCCGCGTGCCGGCCGCGTTCCAACCGGTCAAGGCCGACACCAATGCGCCCAACATCACCCCGCCGGCGAATCTGCCCTCCAACCGCTGGCTGGTCGACGTGATCGGCCAACAACTGAACAAGCCTGACCCGACGCGTCTGGAAATCGGTACGGCAATTGACACGGTGCTGGGTAGCCCCGGCGCCGTCCCCGGCCTGCTTAAGGATCTTATCCCGTGGTGGGCCGCGTTCTATTCGGCGGCAACAGTTTATGGAACGGATGAATTCCTTGAACTCGCCGAACTGCGGGTCGACTTGCTGAACTACATGTCCAGCAAGTACGAAGCAGAAAACTACCGCACCAGCTGACACTCAACCACATAGTAAAGGAGTTACGAACATGGCTGAAGCCACAAGCTTGGCAGTGACCGGGATCTTTTCCGGTCTACAAATAGCGGCAACAGGTAACGCAGGACTGGTGAAAACGGCTTGCGCCGTTTCGGCGACGACAGGCTATGTCCTCGCCCGCCAACTGACCTCCGATGGCACGGCCTATACCGTGCTGACGGCGACCAACACCCAGCCGGCAACCGACCCGGCAAGCCTGGTAGTGGAAGCTCGCTACGCACAGACCATCAGCCTCGCCGAACTGGATCTGGAGGTGCGGTATACCGACATTCCGGCGGGTAGCGAGTTATCGGTGGAGGCGCCCGACAGCGCGCTGGGGATCTCTCGCCAGGCCATCAACGGTACCGGCCTGGTCGGCTCCCAGAGCAAGAAACAGGCGGCCTTTGAAACGAGCCTGCAATTGAGTCTGTGGGTGACCAACCCGGATCAATTGAAAGCCACCTCGGTGGTGACCCTGAGCCTCTCGAGTATCGAGGGCAGCAGTGGCGGTCCCGTTAAGAAGACATTGCTGCAGAAATTCCAGATCAACTTGTCCCACTGACACTCTGTAAGGAATACAGATTATGGCTAAGGAAACATGGAGCGGGATCGTCGTCCGCGCAACGCTGGCTGAAGACGGTACGGTACCGCGCAGCTCGTCGTCGGGCTCGCCCGACATCATTCTCGCCGGCAAAACGCCGCTGGAGCATCCCGAAGAGCTGACGCTGGCGGCAAATTACAACAACGCCTATGACAACCACCTGTATGTCGGCTGGCCGAACTTTCTCTACGTGCGGGGTAAAAACTTCACCACCGGGGATCTGGCAGGCAGTTGGAGTTTATATTGGGCCACCCCCAACATCCTGTTGTATCCCTACTTGTGGGAGAAGAACCAACTGGCGACGTCTTCCAACGACAAGAACCCGAAGTTCACCATCAAGGCCGGCGCCATCGGCGCCTCGACGGATTGCTTCACCTGGGTGCCGCCGGATACGTCGGACCACTATTGCATGATCGCCGTCGCCATCACCGCGGATCACGGCAACCCGCTGGCAGGGGTGACCAACATTACCGACCTGGCGGACACTCTCTCGAAAAACGCGAACATTGCTCAACGCAATGTGCAGATGGTGCGCGGTGATGCGCCGCAGGTGGTCAGTTACGCCGGTTACAACCAGGGCGACGAGGGCGCAACGGTGGATTTGGCGGTGGTGTTTGAAAACATCCCCAAGGGCACCTCTTATACAATCGCCTCGGGCACTCCGCTCAATGGCAATATCCTGCACCATGACGCCACGAATACTCAGGACAACAACTTCAAATACGCCTGGGTCGGTCAGGAAATCCCCGCCAACTGGACAACCAAGTTCACCTTTACGCTGGTGTTCGGCACTGACTGGTCAGGTATCCCGCCTAACAAGCCGCCGAAGGTGACCATCCGTGGCGAACTGGTCCAGGGTACCCGGGACCGCCTCTATCACAACCCATCGGCCTATCATCCTGATCCTGCGCCCCATCCTAAAACAGGCGTTCTACAAGTGCGTCTCGACGAAGACGGCGGGCCAGTGAAGGTAATCGTCGCAGGCAGCGTGACGACGCAATACACCGACATAGGGCCCAAATAAACACGGCATCGGACAGGTGCTGGCTTGCCGGGGGGCGATCTCATGTTTGAGGTCGCCTGCCTTCAGGTCTCGTGTGTTTTAAATACAGCAATGGCACACATCGTGTGAACGGTGATTTTTATGTCGACGACCGAGTTATGGGAATTAAACAACCTTATGACATCGCTCAACGGTATGAGCGATAGAGTCTCCAAGATCGTCAAACAAGCGCTCGTGGTAACCGAACAAGGATCGATTGATGTATTCATACACGACCTTCCACTCGGACCCGCGCTGGCGACTGCGCAAGATTCATTCAAGCAGTATGCGAATGAATCATTGGACCTGAATGGGGCCTACGGGAACATAGTTGATTACTTGTATGGTGTTACGCATTCTTGCGACAAAATTTCAAGAAGCATAGAGGACAGAACAAGCTCGGCGGCATGTTTTTTACAAGTGTTATATCAAGTGAAACACATGGCAACGGCTGCCGAGGACTTGCCGAAGGATTATTCATCCGATTATCAAACGCCGGCAAAAGTTCTGACAAATGCTATCAACCTGAGGATTGCTGACCTTAGCGGAGCAGATGGCATTATCGGAACACGAAATAAAATGGAACAAGTAAGGCAAGCGTTGTCGGCTGATGTCGACGAGATCATAAAAGACAGTCAGGCCATCGGAAGTGATGTTACGGATTTGGTCATCAACCAGCCAATCAACAAGGCCATACCCGTCGATCAGCTTATTACCGACTGGGCGAAGGGGCTTCAGCAGGCTGCATAACTGATGAAACGGCGCCCGGCCACAAATGCCAGGCGCCTTTTATATAGAAAGGTGATAATCATGGCTAGCAATCTAACATCCAATATCAACTCATAGGATGTCGTTGCGAAGCTTGACGACCTGCGCGCGAAGGTGGCTGGCAATGTCGGTGATATAAGCGAGGCATTGGAAAAAGTTCAAGCGAAATATGATGTGCTGAGCCACCAGTGGCAGGACGCGATAAACGCATGCCGAGGCTCTGAGTTTGGTGTGCAAGTATGTGCCATGGCTCAATTTGGCGACGCCAATTATGATAATTTTATAATTGGCGGCTTTTTAATCAGCAAACTTACATTTGCGAAAAATTGTATATCTGGCCTGGTGGCCGATATCTTGCCGCTTACGTCTGCCTTTGATCAGCTCGAAGACACCACCCGCAACATGCTGGAGGATATTCAAGATGGCTTTGCGGACATTCCGGATATTGAAGATTTTTTGAGCCAGTTAAAATGAATGGGTAAAGAGGAGGAGGGGGGCGGATGGTGCTGCGGGGTAGGCTGCGCCAAGACATTAAGAACGTGGACGATGGTCGGTACAACTAGTGAAACGAAGCACATGAATACGAGTGACGCACACAGTATTTTGCCGGCGTTGGTGAGGACGGTTTCGGTATCAAAAGAGGAACCGGCTAGGTCGTGGCCCGTTAAGACAATCAATTCGGCACGGGATAGGCGGCCAGGATTCTGAAATCCAATCGCCACCCGTCCTCAATACAGTGCAATAACAAATCCTGACTCAGATCGACTCAAGGATCTCTCTACGACGACTGCAGTATTCGTCCTCGTCAATGAGATTGCGCTGCTTAAGAGACAACAGCTTTTGTAGACGCGCTTCGATGTCGTTCACAAGCGGCGCTGCTACATGGACATCCAGGGAGCGCTCACTGGCGCCAGCACATGCGGCATTGATGTCGTTCATCAGCGCGACTTCGTCAAAGACCGTTTGGCCTTTCTTGTCGCGCATAAGGTTTGAATATGCGCGCCCTAGTGCCAAGGTCTGCTGGCGTAAATCTGCGTTGCGAGGGTCGGCTTTGAGATTCGCCAGTGAGCGCTGGTAGGCCTCTCGTGCTTCTGTCTTTGCCTTTTCCTGGGCGTGAGCCCACCAAGCTGCGATGACTACGACGGCAATCAGAATGACCCAGATCATTTCAACAATCCCTTGATGGTGTGAGTGAAGTTTGCCGAATGATACTACATAGCCATCTTTCGTCTACGTAAAGGGCATTCGCTATAGGGTGGGCGAACGGCCTGACACATTATTTAACATAATATACATTATGCGAACCGTCCTA
>NZ_JAFHKI010000139.1 GCF_016937615.1 Pseudomonas lactucae
CCCGATAGCGGTGGGTCAACCACCAGAGACACCAATTGACACCCCCATCGGGAGCAAGCCCCCTCCCACACCTTGCGTACCTCACGTTTTTCCCACCTCAAGCGCCAACTGCACCGCGCCATCGACGCTCAAGCCACTGAGCAGCACATGGCGCGCCAATGCTTCAGGCAACCCCTGCAACACCTCGCGGGCGTCATGCCGCACGCGGGCCAGTACCAGGCGCTTGCCTTCCCCGTGTACCTGGGCAAAAAACGCCGCCAGCGCTTCGATGCTGGTGCCGTCGAGGTCCGGCGATTCTTCCAGGCTCAACACTACCGCCTCGACCGACGACTGACGCATCAGGCGCAACGCCGCGCCAAGGATGCGCTCGGCATTCGCAAAAAACAGCGCTTCGCTGGGCCGTACGATCAATACCCCAGGCACAGCCAGGGCGTCGGCATGGTGCTGACGATCGACAAAGTCATGGCTGTCACCCAGGCGCCCCAGCACTTGAATATCGGCTGACGACATCTGGCGCAACATCAACATCACACTGATCGCGACCGAGAGCAGCAAACCATCCAGCACGCCGAGCACCAACACTGCCGCCACCGCACAGATCACCAGCACGCGGTCACGCCGCCACAGGAAATAACGCCCCAGCGGCTGCAAGCTCAAACCTCTAGCCAGGGCATAGATGACGACGGCGGCCAGCACCGGCTCCGGCGTGAGCGCGACATAGGGCAGCACCATCAACACAATCAGCAATATCACCAGCGCCGCGACAATCCCCGCCAGGCGCGAATAGGCGCCGGCCGCCTCATTGGCCGACGTCGCCGAATACCCGGCACCGGCCGGCATGCCGTGAAACAGCCCGGAGACCAGATTGGCCACACCCAGCGCAAGCAGGTCACGGTTGGAGGACACTCGGTCGCCATGCTTGAGGGCGAACGAACTGATAGAGCCGTAGGACTCTGCGTACAGGATCATCACCAGCGCAAACGCCAATTCTCCGAGGCGTAGCCAGTCGGCAAACGGCAGCACCGGTAAATGCCCCAGCTCCAGGCGCAGGTCGATCATGCCGATCTGCGCCACGCCATAGGCCTGCAGGTCCAGGTACTGCCCCGCAGCGATGCCGAGCATCACGACCACCAGCCCACCGGGCAGGCGCGGGAAGCGCGCGCATACCCACAACACCAGCAACGCCAGCGCCGCCACCATTGCCGCAGGCCAGTTCCAGCGCGGTAGCTGCTCCAGCAACTGCGGCAGAAAGCGGATCAGGTTGTTATCGGTCAGGTGCACGCCCACCACGCTGGCCAATTGCTTGAGGATGATGGTCAGCGCCAGGCCGAAGGCGAAGCCACGCAGCACCGGCTTGGCGATAAACGAGGTGACGCCGCCAAGTTTGAACAGGCCGGCCAGCAGGAAAAACAGCCCAGTCAGCAATACCAACCCGAAGGCCAGGGAAAGCCTCAGTGCCGGGTCATCCCCTGCCAGGCTCGCCGTGGCCGCGGCCAACACGGCGGCGGACGACGAGGTGGCGGAGACAATCGCAAAGCGGCTGGTACCGAACAGGCCGTAGCACACCAGCCCGGCAAACAACGCGATCACCCCGGCCTGGGGCGGCAGCGCGGCAATACTGGAATAGGCCACGGCCTCCGGCAGCAGCAAACCGGCAATCGATAAGCCGGCCAGTAGGTCTTGGCCGCGGTTCGACGGTACGGCAACGGGTGCATCTGTTTCAGTCTTCAATCGGCCCAACCCATCCTGGCAAAAAGCGTGCGTAAGCTTAGCCCTCATTGCCTGGCGGCGGTTGAGCCGCGTCAGCTTTTGCGCAGGCAAAAAAAAGCCGATTCGCGGTGCACACGAATCGGCTTGTTTGCGTGAAGCCCGGCGTCAGGACAGCAGCGAGTAAATCAAAGCAGTAATCGCCACCAAACCTACCGCCGTGACAAACACATTGGACGCCTGCCCACGGTACTTGGCCATGGCCGGTACTTTACGGATGGCGTACATCGGCATCAGGAACAGGATCGACGCGATAATCGGGCCGCCCAGGGTCTCGATCATGCCCAGGATGCTTGGGTTCAGCGTGGCCACAATCCAGCACACCACCAGCATGAACGCAGCGGTCATGCGGTCCAGCGTCTTCGGTGCAGGGCGACGGCCACTTTTGAGCACCAGGCCCTTGAGGCCTTCACTGGCGCCGATGTAGTGGCCCAGGAACGACTTGGCAATCGCCACGAATGCGATCAACGGCGCGGCAAACGCGATGGTCGGGTTGTTGAAGTGGTTGGCCAGGTACGACAGGATCGACAGGTTCTGCGCCTTCGCTTCGGCCAGTTGCGCCGGCGACAGGGTCAACACACAGCTGAACACGAAGAACAGCACCATCACCACCATCAACAGGTGCGCACGGGACAGGATCTGCGAGCTGCGCTCATCGGCGTGGGCGCCGTACTGGCGCTTCTGGTCAACCGCGAAGGCCGAGATGATCGGCGAGTGGTTGAACGAAAACACCATCACCGGGATTGCCAGCCACAACGTATTGAGCAACGCCGAAGGCGCCGGGACCACGCTGGCCGTGCTGAGGATGCCGCCATTCCAATGTGGCACCAGGTACACGGCGAGGAACAGCAGCGCGACGATAAACGGGTACACCATCAGGCTCATGGCCTTGACGATCACTTGCTCGCCGCAACGCACCACCGCCAGCAGGCCGAGGATCAGCACGAACGACAGGATCGCCCGTGGCGGCGGCAGGATGTGCAGCTGGTGCTCCATGAAACTGCCGACAGTGTTGGTCAGCGCCACGCTGTAGATCAGCAGGATCGGGAAAATCGCAAAAAAATACAGCAAGGTGATCAGCGCACCGGCCTTGATGCCGAAGTGCTCTTCGACCACGTCGGTAATGTCGGAGCCTTCGCGACCGGACAGAACGAAACGGGTCAGGCCACGGTGGGCAAAGAACGTCATCGGGAACGCCAGCAACGCCAGGACCACCAGTGGCCAGAAGCCCCCCAGGCCTGCGTTGATCGGCAGAAACAAGGTGCCGGCGCCAATGGCGGTGCCGAACAGGCCGAGCATCCAGGTGGTGTCCTGGCGGCTCCAGCTTGAGAGGGTTGCAGGTGTCGTTGCATAGCGTTCGTCGACGCTATTGGCCTGATCATTCATCCGGTCGGATCTCCGCATTTACACGGCCGGGACGAGTCAGAAAAACCTGACAGGCAGCGCCCCGACCATAGAAGGGGCCGGATTGTCCGGGATTCTTTCGAATAAGCAAAGACTTAGCTGAGGAGCGGTGCACCGGTGCAGAACCTGCAGTGCCGCGCAAAACGCCGGTAGCGAAGGTGTCTGGCGTTGACAGCGCACTGCCCGTCCCAGCATGATCGGGCCATGAACCTCACTGCGCCGAACCTCACCCGCACCACCACCACGACCGCTTATGGCGGGTCTCGCGGTGGCTGTGGGTGCTTGAGCTAAACACTTCACAGATAACCCCAAGGCCCCGCCAGCAATGGACGGGGCCTTTTTATTGCTCCGCCCATCCGGCAATCAAAAGGAGCAACACCATGGCTGAAGCACTGCTGATCATCGATATGCAAACCGGCTTGTACGAAGGGTCGGACAAACCCTTTCAACGTGAACGCGTGCTGGGCACCATCAACCGGCTCATCCTGGGTGCCCGTCGCGCGGGCGCGCCGATATTCGTCGTTCGCCACACCGGCCCGGCAGGTTCGCCTCTGGAGGCAGGCAGCCCGCTCTGGCAGTTGTGGCATGAACTTGACGTGGACGAGGCGCGAGACCACCTCTTCAACAAAACCCGCCCCAACTGCTTCCAGGGCACCGACCTGGCGCAACAATTGCGCACGCGCGAGGTAACGGCGTTGGTCATCGCCGGGATGAAAACCCAGTTCTGCATCGACACCACCTGCCGCGCGGCGGCGGAACTGGGATTCACCGTGCGCCTGCCCGAGGACGCTCATACCTGCATGGACACAGCGGCGCTGAAGGCCGAGGCGATTATCGAGCATCACAACGCTACCCTGGCGGGGGCATTCGTCCAGCGCGTAAAAGCTCTGGATATCTGGCCCTGATCAACCAACCAGCAGGTCGGGGGCCAGTACCTCGACCAGCCTTTGCGACAACGCCGTCGTGGTGAGCATTCGATACAACGCTTCGTTCTCATTGCGAAAGTTTTGCATGGTTGACTCCATGTACCGGTCTGCGTCGCTTAAGGTCAGGGCCTGGTGCTCGATCCTGGCCATCTCCAGCGCCGCTTTGTCGCGCACCGCGCTGAAGTGCTGCGCATAGTAGGTGCGCAGATAGTCGCGCCAGAGTTCCTGCTGCTGAATGAACTCGAAGAACTCGCTTGTCTACTCCCGCCGCAGAACGCTGACGACAGCCGCATCCAGGGCCGCCTCCGACACGTCGACTTGCAGGTCGACATTCAGGTCCGGCGGCTGCAGCGGCAACCGCAGCCGATCGGCCAAACCGGCTCGGTAGGCCAGGCTGATTTGTAACCGGCGCAGCTGGGAAAGCGGTTCGACGCTGGCGCGGGCGCCGATATCGTTCAGCGCAACGCGTTCCACCGCCGCCAGGCGGAACAACCCACGCAGCAGCGCGATCAACGTGACCTCCACCGGTATACCTCTGTCATCGGCGCTGCGCAGGGCCTGGTTGGAGGCCGTGTGCATCTCGATGCGCGAGAACTGGAAGACAGCCTGATCGACATCGGCGTTGCCAAATCTCGACATCCTGAACACCCGTTGACGCAGTTGCGCGTCCTCGGCAACGTAATGCAGCACGCTCCAGACACGGTCTCTGAGGTAAGTGTAAGTCGCGCTGAAATCCGCGGTCTCACGCAGGTGCCAGATCATTTCGAAAAAAGCCGAGGCGTCGGGGACGGCCAGCAGCGAGTCCCAGAGCTGGCGCTTGCCGCGGGCATCGGTCGCGGGAACCCTGTCCAACCACGCCATGCACTGCTCACGCGTCACCAGAAAGCGTCCTAACGCCGTGGGCAGGCGCGGGGTCATCACGCCGAAACCGATACCGCTCACCTGTCGATACGCGGCCATCCTCTCCAACGTCGCTTGCGCCAACGGATTGCCCTGCAGATAGGTCCCCGCATTGACACTGTGCGGGGCACTGAACACCTCTTCGGGGATGTACGCGATACGGTTGTCGCGCAAATCGAGGATGTTCAACATGCTCAAGCCCCAAGTGCCCGCTGGCCACTGCGAAATGCCTGTTGCGCGCAACGAGAGCACTTCCAGCCGGCTCATGGCGGCAATCGTCGGCGCCAGGTCCATCTGGGCATTGAAGTCCAGGTTCAGCACGCTCAGGCGGGTCAGCCCGGAAAGCCGGTTGACCGAACCCGGCGTCAGGCGGATCTGGTTTTCACTCAGGTCCAGGTGCTGCAGCCGAGTCATGTCCGCCACCGCCGCAGGGATTTGCACCAGGGAATTGCCGCGCAGACTTAAGGTGCGCAGCTTGGTGAAACGCCGCAGGAAGGCATCCACATCGGCGCCGCAGCCGACTCGTTCCATCACCAACGTACCCACATGCACGAAGCCGGCCCCCAAGTCTGGCAAGTCCCCCAACGGCCGCATCTCGAACTTCAATTCGAAGAGCACGCCATCGCTGGTTAAGCGCGTCGGAGTTTCCTTGCGCCAGCATCGAATGATCTCGCGTAACGCCGCGGCCTTGGCGTCTGTCGCTACCTTCAGGCGCACACCCTGGGCGTCCTCGTACCAGGTATCACGGGTCTGCCATGCCAGCAGCGTCGCGCGCAGCCGCTCATACTCCAGCCTGAGGGTTTCCAACTGCCTGAGCACCGACACCTCGTCCGCGCCCAGGGTGGCGAGCCATTCACTGAGCTGTTCATTGGACCAGCGCGGGTAAAGCCATCTCGCACGCGTCAAGGCGCTGGGCAGCGCTGGGCGTACCGGAGGGAAGGCACGGGCCAGCGGCAATAAATCGAGCCGCGGTGCAGATGCCAGGCCCATCGGTGAAACAGCCTCAACACCGCCCCCGTCGCGCTGCCGCCCTTGCGCACTATAGGCGCGACGCAGCAGGGCCGTGCGGATGATATCGCCTGCCAGCGCCGTGCCTTCGGTATCGTTTTCCCGGCCCAGCGACTTTCTGCGCTTTGGCGAAAGCCCTTGCCACAGCGCCTTGAAAAAATGCGCCGACGTACGTTCGGCCAAATCGCTGATTTTGTCGGTGTTGGCATCGAAGACCTGAAAACCCTCCGGCGAGGCACGCATTTCCAGCAATTGCGGCGCCAGTTTCGGACCGGCCTCGGCCACCACTTCGATTGCGCCCCTGGCCGACACCTCGACAATGCGCAGGTGCAGGCCGTTAAACCATCCCACCAGGTGGGTCATGTTGTCGACCACCAAACGGTAGGTATCAGCACCTGCCGAGGTGCCGATGTAAAGCCCCTCGAAAGCTCGGCAACCCTTGATGCGCTGTCGATAACGCCGAACCTCCTCATCCAGACGCAGCGGTACGGCGGACTGCTGCAACTGCGTCAACTCGCTCTGGTCGGCATGGCGCACCAACTCATCCGCGACGCTGGCCGGCAGGTCGGGATAACGCTGGGTCAGTACCCGTCCCACGTCGCCCGTCTGCGGTTCAATGCGCTGGTAGAGCCAATCGAACAGTTGCCGCCTGCTGCCCAGTCGCGCCCGTGTCGCCAGCACCTCGGCCAACGCTCGGGCTTGTTCACTCGGAGCGCGGGAGGCCTTTGGCAGCAAGCTGGCGCGTTGCGTCTCGTTGAGCCCGGCCAACAGCACTCGATACAGCCCTCCTTGCTTGAGCTGCGCCGGCGTCAACGCAATGGTCTGATGCTGCGCCGCCAATGCCTCGGGGGCGAACAGTGCCTGGGACTCACCGCGCTCGCCGAAAAAGCGTACCGCCCGATCCGCAGGCCACTGTTCGAGGGAAACCAGCAACTGCACCTGCAGCGCCGGGTCGGCCATCGGCGCCGTATCGGGTGTGGCCAGTTGTGCGATAAAACGCTCCAGCCGCGCATCGATGCGAAAGCGCCACGCCGTATCTTCCAGCAGCGCCGGCGGCCAGGTACTTTCCACCAGGCTTTGCAACATACGGTCGTCGTCGATGCCGCTGACCGCCAGGATCTTGCTCGCGGTTTCATCGGGAATGTCTTCTATTGAATAGCCCAAACGTCGAAATCGCTGCAGGCCTGACCATTGGCTGGCCAGTTCGATATCGTGCAGCCAGGCTCCGACCCCATTGGTTTGCAGCAGCGGCCGATAACCTTGACGAAGGCCGACAGACTTGATTTCCCAAAGCGTGCTGGCCTCCTTGGGCGCAACCGCGTAGAGCGCGCCCTCGATCTCGACGTAGTCCTGGCCCTTGTAACTGCCGTCGGCCTTGACCCACTGCGGCAAGGTGAACGGTTGCCGATAGGGTGCAACATTGGGTTTCCATAACTGCTGCCTCCCGCCTTTACCCTCGATCAACCAAAGACCGTCGAGAAACGCCGAGCGCCGCGCCGCCCGGTACACTTTCGCGACTCCAGCACCGACCGCGGAGACGGCAGCCATCAACAGCAGATTCTCCAATGTATCGAACAAGTAGTTCGTGGCTTGCTCCTGCTCGCCCTGATACCAACTGTCGATGCCGTGATAAATACTCGTCAACACATCCAGTGCCGCCAGCCCCAGCATCACCTCACCCACACCGGGGATGAACGACGCGCCGAGCATGGCCAGGTTCAAGCCGATGGCCTTGTAGGTGTCCAGCCTGCGCAGGCGGCTTTTCTCATCTTCATCATCGGTCGGCACCACCAGCAGCCGAGCATCGGCCAGGGTGCGATCGACACGCTGACGGTACATTTCGCTGAATAAATCGCCCGCAAACGGTTCCCCGGCAAACGTCATGTAGCGGCTCTCTGAGGGGAGCGGCGAGCCCGTGTGCTCCAGCAGGTCAGTCCTGACCTTTTCGACAAACACAGACTTGTCCTTGAGCGCGATCAGGCCCGTGAACCAGTCCCTGAAGGCAGGGTCCCGCAGACGCCGGCTCAGCGCCGCCTCGATGTCCAGGTATGTGACGTATTCCTTGAGCGGATGCAGCGGGTCGTCGGGCAGATAAAGCACGCAGCGCCGGTCTCCCTCGGCGGGCGCT
Organism: Pseudomonas lactucae; assembly: GCF_016937615.1. Lineage (GTDB taxonomy): Bacteria > Pseudomonadota > Gammaproteobacteria > Pseudomonadales > Pseudomonadaceae > Aquipseudomonas > Aquipseudomonas lactucae. Next base: position 8,134 of record NZ_JAFHKI010000139.1, read on the forward strand.
GTCGCAGGCCCTATCACGAACATGCCATGCACCCGTACACCGGCGCAGGTTATGCGCGTCACCTGCATCTCGTTGTCGCCAAGCTTCACGGGGGACTCGCCGCGCCGCAGTCTTATCAGCATGTCGTGGACGTCACGGCTGATATGGCCTTTGCCCAACGCCTCATGCGTCTGCACTTCGAACCGCTGCGCACTGTAGGTCACGCAGCGCTGCCTCAGGTCGTCCGCCTGGGGGCCCGTGTCGAGCCATTGCGTGAGACACGTCTGGTATTGCCGGCCCAAGTCCAGCGTCCTGCACAACTGCGCAAACTCATGGGGTTTGATCGTCAGTATCCGATTGTCTGCGCCGGTGACCGCCGCCGGCAGGTATAAACAGGAATCGGCGTGATAGTTGCCCGGCTCGGTCTCGGACAGTTCGAAGTTTTCATACGCGGCGGCCAGCAGATCGCGCTCCACTGGCTCGATCAATACGCGGTGTAAACCGAAGAGTCGCGATTGACTGCGAACATGTTGGAAAACAACGCCTCGGATATCCAGGGTTTCGCCCAGCGCGTGTGCCAGCGCGTCGGTGAGCAGCGGCGTGCAGAATTGTTCGGGAGAAGGCAGGTAATCGAGCAGCTCCTTGGCCCGCGCTTTGGCGGGATAGCTGGCCAACAGGCTCTGCTGCAGGTCACCTCGCAGTTGCGAAGACGCACCGGACAACCACGGCGGCGCCTGGCGTTTGACAAGGTTGAAAAAAACCCCTTCTTCGACAGGGGTCATAGTGATCGCGGGAGCAGTAGCTGGCGTGGTGGACATCATATTCAAGCCTTAAAAAAACAATTCGCCAGCCTAGCCTCCGCCTCGCCGTTAAAAGCACAGATAAATCAGCATCTGGTGTTCGTACCGTCGCGCCACGCCCCGCAATCGGTTCTGAAAATATCGCATACTGGTGCCATCGACCGCCCTCAGGAGATCCGCTCATGCCCACTACCCTTCTGGTATTGGTGGAAACCATCAACGATTACCTGCCGATCATCGAGAGCAACGATTTTCACGTGATCCTGGCGCCGACGCCCGCCGAACGCGCCCAGGCGATCAAGACTCACGGTGGCCAGATCAAGGCTGTACTGACCCGTGGCCCGTTGGGTTTGTATGCCGAGGAAATCGCCGCGCTGCCGCTGCTGGAAATCATCTGCGTGATCGGCGCCGGTTATGAACACGTAGACCTGCAGGCCGCCAGCAATCGCGGGATCGTGGTCACCAACGGCGCGGGGTCAATGCGCCGTCGGTGGCCGACCACGCCATGGCGCTGTTGCTGTCGCTGGTACGCGGCATCCCGCAGACCGATGCCGCCGTGCGGCGCAGCGAATGGCCCAAGGTGATGCACCCGTCCCTGGGCGGCAAGCAATTGGGGATTCTCGGCCTGGGCGCCGTGGGCCTGGAAATCGCCAAGCGCGCATCCCTCGGCTTTGGCATGGAGGTGAGTTATCACAACCGCCAGCCACGCGACGATGTGGACTACACCTACTGCGCCACCGCCGTGGAACTGGCACGCACCTCGGACTTCCTGATCCTGGCCACGCCCGGCGGCGACGGCACGCGCCACCTGATCGATCGCAATGCCCTAGACGCCCTGGGCCCCAATGGCTATCTGGTCAATATCGGCCGTGGCAGCGTTGTGGTCACCGCTGACCTGATCACTGCCCTTGAGCAACGCCGCATCGGTGGCGCCGCGCTGGATGTGTTCGACGACGAACCGCAGGTGCCCGACGCCCTCAAGCGCCTCCCCAACACCGTGCTCACCTCCCACGTTGCCGGCCTGTCGCCCGAAGCCGCCCATGACACCGTGCAACGGGTGGCCGACAACCTGGTGGAGTTCTTCGCCGGTCGTCCGGTGCTCACGCCGGTCGCCCTGCCCCCGCCCGAAAAATGACCGATCAGGCACGCTGATCATCATTTAACACGCTAACCTATTAAGCCGCCCCGACCTTGTCGGTGGGCGGCTGCGCACATTAGATTAGCCAATAGTCCAAGGCCTTAAAAATAAGCAGAAGGGATAAGCATGGCGCTGAACGACCAATCGACCCAGATTCGCCCAGGCGAAGAACTTGATGCCAGCCTGATCGATCCCTATCTCAAGGCCCATATCCCCGGGCTGAGCGGCACGCCCATCATCAGCCAGTTCCCAGGCGGCGCGTCCAACCTGACTTACCTGCTGGAATACCCCGGCCAGGAATTCGTGCTGCGCCGCCCGCCCTTCGGTCACAAGGCCAAGTCCGCCCACGACATGGGCCGCGAATACCGCATTCTCAACCAGCTTAAAGACGGCTTTGCGTATTGCCCCAAAGCCTATGTGCATTGCACCGATGAGTCGGTGATCGGCGCCGAGTTCTATGTGATGGAGCGCGTCAACGGCATCATCCTGCGTTCCGACCTGCCGGTCGAACTGGGCCTGGACGCCACCAGGACCGAGGCGCTGTGCAAGAGCTTCATCGACAAGTTCGTCGAACTGCACCAGGTCGACTACACCGCCTGCGGCCTGGCCGACCTGGGCAAGCCCGAGGGCTACGTGGCGCGCCAGATCCGTGGCTGGAGCGAGCGCTACGAAAAAGCCTTGACCCCCGACGCGCCAAAATGGGAGGCGGTACGCGCCTGGCTCAACGACAAGATGCCCGCCGACCACCCTACCTCCAGCATCGTGCACAACGACTACCGCTTCGATAACGTGATCCTCGACCCGCACAACCCGATGCAGATCATCGGCGTGCTGGACTGGGAGCTGACCACCCTCGGCGACCCGCTGATGGACCTGGGCAACACCCTCGCCTACTGGATCGAAGCCGCCGACCCGGCGCCGGTGCAACTGATGCGCCGCCAGCCGAGCAATGCGCCCGGCATGCTCACCCGCCGCGAGTTCATTGATTACTACGCCGAACGCTCCGGCATCCAGATCGACAACTTCGACTTCTACTACACCTACGGTCTGTTTCGCCTGGCCGGCATCGTGCAGCAGATCTACTACCGCTTCTTCCATGGCCAGACCCAGGACAAACGCTTTGCGCAGTTCATTCAGATGAACAAGCTGCTGGAGCAGATGAGCCTGAATGTCATCGGTAAATCAGCCCTCTAAGGAATCGCTAATGTCCAAGACCAACCTGTTCGACCTCGACGGCAAGATTGCGTTTGTTTCCGGCGCCAGCCGTGGTATCGGCGAGGCCATCGCCAAGTTGCTGGCCCAGCAAGGCGCCCATGTGATTGTTTCCAGCCGCAAGCTCGAAGGCTGCCAGCACGTCGCCGATGCGATCATCGCCGACGGCGGCAAGGCCACCGCTGTGGCCTGCCATATCGGTGAAATGGAACAGATCACCCAGGTGTTCGCCGGTATTCGCGAGCAGTTCGGGCGCCTGGATATCCTGGTCAATAACGCCGCCACCAACCCGCAGTTCTGCAACGTGCTGGACACCGACCTGGGCGCGTTCCAGAAGACCGTCGACGTGAACATCCGCGGCTACTTCTTCATGTCGGTGGAAGCCGGCAAGCTGATGCGCGAAAACGGCGGCGGCAGCATCATCAATGTGGCGTCGATCAACGGCATTTCCCCTGGCGTATTCCAGGGCATCTACTCGGTGACCAAGGCCGCCGTGATCAATATGACCAAAGTGTTCGCCAAGGAATGCGCCGAGTTCGGCATCCGTTGCAACGCCCTGCTGCCGGGCCTTACCGACACCAAGTTCGCTTCGGCGCTGGTCAAGAACGACGCAATCCTGAAGATGGCCCTGGCGCAGATCCCCCTCAAGCGGGTGGCCGACCCCAGCGAGATGGCCGGTGCGGTGCTGTTCCTGGCCAGCGATGCATCCAGCTACACCACCGGCGTGTCGCTGAACGTGGACGGTGGCTTCCTGTCCTGACATCGCCTGGGTTTGTTCAGATCGATTTGCGGGTAATCTTGACGCAGATCGATCTGTCCCAGGATGAAACATGGAATTGCACATTGTCATCACCGGCCGCAAGGACCTGGCTGCCCAGCTTTATCAGCAATTGCGCGAAGCTATCGCCACCGGGCGACTGTGCGCAGGCGCGCAACTACCACCGAGCCGGCTGCTTGCCAAGCAATTGGGCATCTCGCGCAAAACCGTATCGGATACCTACGCCACCTTGACTTACGAAGGCCTGCTGGTCGGCAGGATTGGCCGCGGCACCTTCGTCAATGCGTGGGCACCACAGCCTGATCGCGTGCAAACCGCCACCGACCTGGCCTGCGCCGATAACCTGGCGCAATGGGCCGCACTGCCCTCGCCGATGCGCCACCCCACCCGCGACAGCATCTTGCGCTACGAATTTATCGGCGGCGCCACCAGCCGCCACCAGTTCCCCCAGGATGAATGGCGCCGTTGCACCCAGGATGCCCTGCGCCGTATTGCGCAAAACAGCGGCTTCTACAGCCAACCCGAAGGCCTGCCCGCGCTGCGCAGTGCGATAGCCGGGCATATCGCGTTTTCCCGTGGGGTCAAATGCCGCGACAGCGACATCGTGGTCACCAACGGCGCGCAACAGGCGCTGGACCTGCTCGCCCGCGTCATTCTGGAACCGGGCAGCATCGTCGCCATGGAAGACCCCGGCTACAGCCCGGCGCGCCAGTTGTTCATGGCGATGGGCGCCAGCGTCGCCAGCGTGCCGGTGGATGCTCAGGGCATCCAGGTCGACCGGATTCCCGAGGGCACACGGCTGATCTACGTGACCCCGTCCCACCAGTTCCCCCTCGGCATGCCCATGAGTCCGGCGCGCCGCGAAGCCTTGCTGGCGCGTGCGTTCGAACTGGGGGCGATCATTATCGAAGACGACTACGACAGCGAATTCCGCTACGAAGGCCGGCCCACCGACTCCCTGCAAAGCATGGACACCCGTGGCGTGGTGACGTATGTGGGCACTTTCTCCAAGACCCTGCTGCCCGAGCTGCGCCTGGGCTACCTGGTACTGCCACCGGCGATTTATCCCGCCGTGCTCAAGGCCAAGCAATTGACCGACCAGCACAGCTCCACCCTGGCGCAATGGGCACTGGCCAAGTTCATCAGCGAAGGCTACCTGCTCAAGCACATCCGGCGCTGCCATACGGTGTATGCCGGGCGCCGCGAACGCATCCTGCAGCGCCTGGCGGGCGACCTGTCGCCGTGGTTCGAAGCGGTGCCCACCGTGGCCGGGTTCCACATGGCCGCGCTGTGCAAAGTGCCGGTGGATATTGCGCTGCTGATGGGCTTGGCGCGCCAGGCGGACGTCGGCTTGTACCCGCTGGATGTGTTCTTCCATGACGCGCCGGTGCGCCAAGGCCTGATCATCGGGTTTGGGGCCATCGAAACCCTCGACATCGACCCGGCGCTGGACAAGGTGCGCGATATTCTCCAGCAGATTGGCTAGGGGGTTTTACCGTGGATTGGTTATTGGTCGCTCGGAACGCCCGGCGTAGGGTGGGCAGGTCTCGAACGACTAGGAAACCTCACCATGAAACGCCTGCTCGCCATCCCCCTGATGCTCACCTGCGCCAGCGCTTTTGCCCACGAGCCCGTGTACAACCAGGAATCGATCAAGGTCCTGCAAGAACACCCCCTGACCAACGTACCCGGCAAGAAAACCCTCATGCTCACCGTGAGCTACGCCCCTGGCCAGGCCACCGTACCCCATAGCCACACCGGCACGGCCGTGGCCTATGTGCTGGAAGGTGCGATAACCTCGCGGGTCAATGATGAGAAAGCCAGAACCTACAAGGTCGGCGAATCGTTCTACGAACGCCGGTTCGCGACACTTTGAGTCCAGCAATGCCAGCCAGACCCAACCGGCCAAGTTGCTGGTGGTGATGGTGTTGGATGACAAGGCCGAGGTGTTGACCCCTCTTCCACAATAATCAGCCGCGCCACCCATCAGAAGTGTGGGTGGGGCCAAATGTGGGAGGGG
>NZ_JAFHKI010000014.1 GCF_016937615.1 Pseudomonas lactucae
GTCACTTTTTTACCCCTTCAAAGCCTTAACTGACTGGTATTAGGGCTTGCCCCCTCCCACATTGGATCTTTGTATGACCTAAGGTCGTGCTTCGTTGCTGAAGTTTTCGACTACTTTGACCAGGCCGCTGGCCGCCAGCGCCACCAACTCACCGCCTTTCTCCACCGTCGCCAACGCCGGGTCCGAACCCATTCGCCCGTCGGGGAAGCGCGCGCGGAAGTCCAGGGCTTCACGGATCGGCCCGGTGTTGGCGATCTGCGGCGAGTAGTCGGCCGACTTGATCGCGTCCGGATAGGCCCATTGCGTCACGGCAATTTCCGAAGGCGTGGCATGGCTGCCATGGCCCACCGGGAATTGGCGGTGAGCCAGCTCGTTGACGCCTTCCAGATCCCACCAGTTCACCAACTTCAACGCGAACCCGGCCGGGCGGCGGGCGAAGCTGGCTTCGGCGTACAACTCGGAGAACGCCGCTTCAATGGTCGCGATGTTGCCGCCGTGGCCATTGAGAAACAGGATCTTGTCGAAACCATGCCCGGCCAGCGAACGCACCCAGTCGCCAATCGCGGCGATGAAGGTGGAGGGACGCAGGGAAATGGTGCCGGGAAACCCCAGGTGATGCTGGGCCATGCCGATATTGAAGGTGGGGCCGATCAGGATATCGGCGTTTTTCTGCGCCTCATGGGCGATGATTTCCGGGCACATCCAGTCGGTGCCCAGCAGGCCGGTGGGGCCGTGCTGCTCGTTGGAGCCGATGGGGATCACCACCGTGCGGCTGCGCTCCAGGAACTGGCCGATCTCGATCCAGGTCGATTGATGTAGAAGCATTCGAAGCTCTCTTTTATCGGTGGGGACAGACTAACCGCCACGGATTGTACGACTACTGGCCACCTGTTGGGGTTTGCAATTGAGGTACGTCGAGGACTTCAACCAGCGCTGGTCGGGGTACCACGAAAACATGAACTGCCCATCCTTGAGTTTGTCCACCACCTGGCGCGCCACCTGCGGGCGTACGGCCGGGCAACCCTGGCTGCGGCCGATGCGGCCTTCGCGCTTGCTCCACAGGGGGCTTACGTAGTCGGCGGCGTGGATCACGATGGCGCGGTCGCGGGCCAGGTCATTGAACCCCGGCTCCAGGCCGTCCATGCGCAGCGAATAGCCATGGGTGCCCAGGTAACTCTCCTGGGTGCGGAACAAGCCCAGGCTGGATTGGTGGCTGCCTTCGAGGTTGGAGAACTGGGTGGCGAAGTTTTCCCCGGACTTGGCGCCATGGGCCACCAGGTCGCGCAGCACCAGCTTTTTCTTGCGCAGGTCGAAGATCCACAGCCGACGGGCGGTGGACGGTTGCGAGTAATCGATCACGGCCAGGCGCTCGGAGCGTTCCTCGCCGTTGCTGACCGCACACTGCATGGCGTTCAGGGCGCTTTTGAGTACAGTGGGATTGAGTTCTGGAGCCGAGCGCGCCAGGCTGTTATACAAGGACGGAGGGTTACCGTTGGCAGCGAGCGCAGAATTGCTCAAGATAGCCAGTACGGTCACCGCGCCGAGGCGGCACATAAAAGTCAGCATCTACAGTACATCCCCCACTGTGGATTGGAGCAAAGTCATTGTTCAAAAAACACGCATGTTACTTGAGCATTTGCCTGCTCGTTGCACCATTGGTCGCCACAGCAGAAGCGCTGCCGGTGCAGCCGTTGCCGGTCAGCACGCCGGCGCCGGTGGATCTGGCTCCGGTGCAACAGGCCCTGGCGCAGTTGCCCAGTGTCTGCCCCGACCTGGCTGCGCAACTCGATGCGCCAGCGCTTGCACGCCTGCAAGCCCTATACCAGCAGCATGGCGATGCACCGCTGTGGTCCGACGAGACGCGTCGCCAGGCACTCCAGGCACAGTTGCTGATGCTCGCCGACGACGGCCTGGACCCTACCCACTATAGCCTGGCTGAACCACACGCCACGCCAAACGTGCTGTGCAGCGATATCGGCAGCAGCCAGCACTATTTGCAGGCCCTGCAGGATCTGCACTTCGGACGCCTGCAGCAATCACGCTTCGAACCGCTGTGGCATTCCCAGCCACCGGCCCGCGACCCCGACACCGACGTGCTGGCCCTTGCCGCCGTTGGCCTGCAGGACATGGCGCAAGCGTTCGACCAGGCGCGACCCAGTGCCGATCTTTATCGCAGCCTGCGCAACGTGTATTCCAGCATGCGCCAGCAACCGCTGCCGCATTGGGACCCGGTCGGCAGCGGTCCGCTGTTACGCCCCGGCATGGAAGACCCGCGCGTACCGGAACTGGCGCGCGCCTTCACAGCGGCGGCTACCTGCCCGCAGAACGCCAGGGCAACGGCAAGCAATACAGCCCCGAACTGGTCAGCGCGGTAAAGGCTTTCCAACTCAGCCACTCCCTGCAATCAGACGGCGTGATCGGCGCCGGCACCGTGGCCGAACTCAATATCAGCCCGGCCATGCGCCGCGAACAACTGCGCATCAACCTGGAGCGCTTCCGCTGGCTGGCCAAGGACCTGGAGCCCGAAGGCGTGCTGGTCAACGTCGCCGCCGCGCAACTGAGCGTGTACCAGAGCGGCATCCCCGTGTGGCAAACCCGCCTGCAAGTGGGGCGTGCCGAGCGCCAGACGCCGTTGCTCAAATCACGCATTACCCGGCTGACCCTCAACCCCACCTGGACCATCCCGCCCACCATCATGCGCGAGGACAAACTCCCGGCCATCCGCCTCAACCCCGAATACCTGCGCCAGCAGAACCTGCAAGTGCTTGACGCTGAAGGTCACGCGCTGGCGCCCGAACTGATCGACTGGGCACGCCCCGGCAACATCCTGCTGCGCCAGGAGGCCGGCCCGCGCAACCCGCTGGGCAAGATCGTGATGCGCTTTCCCAACCCGTACTCGGTGTACCTGCACGACACCCCCAGCCAACCGCTGTTCACCAAAGGCCCGCGTGCGTTCAGTTCCGGCTGCGTGCGGGTGGAGCAACCCTTGCTGCTGCGCGACCTGCTGGTCAGCCCGGCCGAACGCGCGCGCACCGATGAACTGCTGGCCACCGGCGTGACCCACGAATTCAGGCTGGCCACGCCGGTGCCGGTGTTGTTGGGGTATTGGACGGTGGAAGTGGATCGCCAGGGTGGGCTGGTGTATGCGCCGGATATTTATGCGCGGGACCTGGTGTTGATGAAGGCGATGGGGAGTGTGCTCTGAGTCGAAGACAAATGCCGGCTGATGCTTTCAACGGCGTCTGCCGATGTCATCCGCGCAGTGTCGATGGTCAATGGCGCGTCAGCCCAGGCTTCGTATTCGTGGGTCAAGACCGATTGCCAGGTCGGTGGCGTCAGTCCTGCGATATCGCTCTCACGGGTTTCGACGCGGCGTTGATGTTCCTGGACGTCTGAGCAAACCACTTGGATGTCGATCAACGCAACACCCGCGGCGGCTGCGCTTGAGGTGAAGGCTGCCCGGCTGTCTCGTACCGGATTCACGCAATCGGCAATCACGGTATGCCCCAGTCTCAGGTTACTCAGCGCCAGCGCATTCGCCACGTCATAGCCGCTGGCGCCCGGCAATATGCCGGCATCGCGCAATGTCTGTTCGATCACATCGATGCGCAGATAAACCGCGCCGATCCGGTGCGCCAGTTCGCGGGCAATTGTGGTTTTACCGGTGCCGGGCAGGCCGCTGAAGATGATAAGCATGGTTCGGTCCTTCGAAATTGAGTGGGACGGGCAGGGCAACGCCTACCTGTCCTGAAACGTCACCGTAAAGGTGGTGCCGTCCGTGGCACAGGACCGCACCGCCACATCGCCGCCATGCACCTTGGCCAATTCGCGCACGATATACAGGCCAAGCCCCACACTGCGCACGTCGCTGCCCTGGTCGGTGCCACGGGTCATGGGTTCGAACAGCACGGCCAGCAGCGCTTCGGGAATCACCGCGCCGTAGTTGTGCGCGGCCACCTCGCAAGTGCCAGCGCCCAGGCGCGAGGTGATGGTGATCGGCCGTTGCAGGTCGCCATAGGCGACGCTGTTGGCCACCAGGTTGCCGATGATCTGCTGCACGCGGTCGGCGTCCAGGCAGGCGTCACCCTGGCCTTCGGCCTGATGCACCAGTGTCGCCTTGGGGAAGGCCACGCGCAGTTCGTCCACCGCGTGATGAATCACCTCATGCAGTGCCAACGGTGCGGCCTTGATGGTGATGCCCTGGCCGACCCGCGCCTGGGTGAAGTCCAGCAGGTCGGCGATCATGCGCTGGGCGCGCTCGGACGACTGGCCGATATGCCCGAGTAACTGGCGCTCCTTGGCGGTACGCTCACCACGACTGAGAAAGTCCGAGGCCATGCGGATGGCCGTGAGCGGGTTCTTCAAGTCATGGCTGACAATCGCCACCATCTGCTCGGCAAACAGCGCGCGGCGCTGGGAGATGACATAGGCCTCTTTCAGCTCGGCCTGGGCCTGATGCAGTGCGACTTCGGCGGCGGTTTTTTCGTGCAGCAGCGCCTCGGCCAAGTGGCGTGCGTTGAGCAGTTCGCGCTCGTACTTGTCGCGGTCGGTGGTGCCGAAAAGCGCCAGGTCGTACACCACGGCGTCGGCCTGCTCGCGCCTGTTGCCGTTGAGCAGCACGGTGACCTTGCGCCCGTCGCGGTGCAGCATGTCCAGTTTCACTTCAGTGACGCTGCCGTGCATGCGCAGCATCGGTGCCAGGTGGGTCTGATGGAAGATGCGTCCGCCCATGGTCAGCAGGTCCTGGAAGCGTCGACTGCACAGTTCGGTGGGGCTCAAGCCCAGCCAATCACTGAAGCGCGCATTCGCCTGGAGGATCGTGCCGTCCTCGGCGGTGACCGCCAGGGCGCAGGCGGCGCTGTCGAACAATTCAGCTGACACGGGCGGCCATCCAGGGCGCGAGGAAGGCGTCCATGGCGGCTGCACAGGCTTGCGGCGCGCTCATGTGCGGGCAATGCCCTACGTTCTCCACCAGGCAATAGGTGCTGTTGGGCAGCACCCGGTGCAGGTATTCACCCACGGCGATGGGGGCGATCAGGTCGTCGCTCGATTGCAGGATCAACACCGGGGTCGCCAGGCCGATCACGTCCTGGCGGTTGTCCGACAGGAAGGTTACCCGCGCGAACTGCTTGGCGATGTCCGGTTCGGTGCGGCAGAAACTGGCGGTCAGCTCCGCGCCCAGCGCGGTTGATCAGGCGCGCCCATGATCACCGGGGCCATGGCGCTGGACCAACCCAGGTAATTGCCGTCGAGGGTGTCGAGCAGGTCGTCGATGTCGCTGCGCGTGAACCCGCCCACGTAACCTTCGGCATCGATATAGCGCGGCGACGGGCCGATCATCACATGCGCCGCGATACGTTGCGGTGCCAGGCGGTCGGCAAGGGCGCCGATCATCGCGCTGACCGAGTGCCCCACCAGGATCACCGGGCCTTCGGCGTAGGCGTCGATGATCTCGTTAAGGTCGCGGGCATAACCGTCCAGCGCGCCGTACTTGGCTTTGTCGAAGGCATTGAGATCGGACAGACCGGCGCCCACCAGGTCGTACATGACCACGCGAAAACGGTCTTTGAACGCTGGCGCCAGGTCATTCCACATGGCCTGGTTGCAGCCAAAGCCATGGGAAAACACCAGGGTCGAGGTCCCGTTGCCCATTACGTTGACATTATTGCGGTGGCGTAAATCCATGGGGATCTCGAAGTTATGGCGTATTACTGGATGCGCGGCAGTTTAGATAGCCGACCGCTTTGGGTCACGCGTTATAGCGCTGATAGGTTACAGTCGGCGCCTTCAGGAAGAAACTTCAGGTAACAAACATGATGCGGTGGTTGCGGCAATCCGTCTTGAGTCTGCTGGTGCTGGCGTGCGCCAGCCTGTTGAGTGTCGCCCGGGCCGACACTTCGCCGATTGGGGTAGCCCTCGACCAACGGGTGATCGACCTTACCGGTACGCTCGATGCCAGCACCACCACTCGTCTGAAAGCGCAACTCGCCGCCCTCGAACAACGCAAAGGCGCGCAAGTGGCCGTGTTGCTGATACCCACCATCGGCGACGCCAGCCTCGAGGATTACACCAACCAACTGTTCCGCGCCTGGAAACTGGGGCGCAAGGACGTCAACGACGGCATCCTGCTGCTGGTGGCCAAGGATGATCGCAAGGTGCGCATCGAAGTGGGTTATGGCCTGGAAGGCACCGTCACCGACCTGCTGTCCCACCGCATCATTGAAGAACGCATCAAGCCGGCGTTTCGTCAGGGCGACTATGCGGGTGGCATCAGCCAAGGCGTCAATGACTTGGTCGTGCTGGTGGACGGCGGCGACTTGCCCGAAGTCGCCGAACCTGGCATCAACCCCCAGATCATCGCGATGCTGCTGGCATTTTTCGCGGGCGCCATCGGCGGTGTGCTGCTGGCCGCCGGCAAGCTGCATTGGCGCCGTGCCTTGGTTGCCGCCGTGGCGGTCACGCTGTTGCTGGCGATTTTTGGCGCGGCCGCGACTGGCTGATGTGCCTGCTGGTGATGCCGCTGGTCATGCTGATCGGCGGCGCGACGTTCGGTGCGTTGTGGCTGGCGCGCGCGGTGTTTTACTGCGTCATCGGGTTGCTGGCCTACATCCTGGGCCTGGTCGTGGTGAATCATCAGTACGCCGAGGTCAACTTCATCCATTGGTTGGCGTACCCGCTGGGCGCGTTGGTGGTGCTGGGGTTGTACCTGATCCTGCTTGCGGTCATGAGGGCTGCGTGGAAGCAGAGTCGCGTGGGGTTTGTCGCACGGTTGCTGGCGGCGGTGGCGGTGTATGTAGCGGCGGGTGCGCTGATGGACCTTGGACGCAACGGCTGGCTGTTTGCATTCCCTATCGCGTCGTTTGCGGCGCTGTTCATCTTCATCAAGACCAGCGGCGGACCGGGGTCGAGTTCAGATTCGGATTCGGATTCAAGCTCAAGCTCAAGCTCGGATTCAAGTTCCAGTTCCAGCAGCTCCGACAGCTCTTCCGGCGGTGGTGGTTCCAGCGGCGGCGGCGGGGCTTCGGGGAGCTGGTAGTAACGCGCTCCCAGTTACAGCCGCTTGGACAGAAACACCCGGCTGCTGCCTTCCGGCGCACAAGGTATTTCCCCAAACCGCACCCAGCCGTTCTTCTCGTAGAACCCCGGCGCCTGGAAGCTGATGGTGTACAGCACGGCGTTCAGGCAACCCCGGCGCCGGGCTTCGTCCTCAAAGGCTTGCAGCAACCGGCTGCCCAGGCCTGTGCCGCGCAGTGTATCGGGCAAGTGGAACAGGTCGAGAAAGGCCGTGCCCAAGGTGGTTTTTCCGGTGATGCCGCCGATGACCTGCCGGGTCTCGGGATCCTTGAGCAATACCGTGAGCGGCAGACGGTCGTTATAGCCGGTGACATCTTCGTTGAAAGCGGCCAGGCCGCTGCCAAGCATGTGCTCGGCGTCGGGGTTGGCTTGGTCGCTGATTTCGATGCGAGGTGCGGTCATTACGAACTCCCTGTCTGTTAGAACGCCATCACCATCTCATGCCACGCCATGCCGCCGTGATCCGAGGGCGAAGGCCGCACATAGGTGTAGCCCATGCGCTCGTACAACGGCACGTGCCGTGCCTTGCACATCAAGTGAATCGTGCGCTTGCCCATCGCCTGCATGCGTTGCACAAATTCGCTCATCAGTTGCTTGGCGTAGCCGTTGCCCTGGTGCGCGGGGTCGACCACCACCGACATGATCACCACATTCGGTGCATCGGGCGCATGGCCCACCAGCTCCTTGAACGCCTCGTCCGACATCACCACCTCATGGGCGCAACCGCTGTTGATAAAGCCCACCACCTCACCGTCGGCTTCCAGGATCAGAAAACCTTGCGAGTACTGCGCGATGCGCGTGGCGATTTTTTCCAGGGTCGCGGCTTCGTCGCCTTCATAGGCGCTGGTTTCAATTTCAAAGCAACGGGCGGCGTCGGCGGGGAGGGCGTTGCGCAGGGTGAGGGCGGGCATGCGGGTTCCTGGAGGGGAGCAAAAGACCACATCATAGCGGCGGTACAGACGCTGTACAGTCCCTGCCGTGCTCAAGTTGCGATCCCCTGAAACCAGAAAACCCGCCAATGCGGGTTTCCTCACAGCTCAAATCCCATCAACTTACCGCAGGCGCGTCAAACCCTCGCCCTTCGATCACCGTAAACACATCGGCCACATCCTGGACCATGATCCGGGCGGTATTGGCGACGGTATTGATATCGTGTTCGGCGTAGTCGCAGACGTTGGAACAGGCCATCAGGTGCGGTAGGCGAGCGCGGCGTTGAGACGCTCACTGGCGCAAGCATGGAGCTCGCTGAGGGGGGCGTCGCTGTCGATCAGCAGCACCGGGTAGTCGGTGGCGGTTTGGGACATGGGGGTGAAGCGGCGGGGCGAACTATAAAGTGCCCTCCGCCGAGGTGCAACCGAGAGGATGTAACCGCTACTGGCGAACTGCACCCACCTGCCCGGAAGCCCTCTGCTCCGCCCGTCATTCTCAAGGCCTGATCAATTGTCACCGATGATATAGTCCCGGCGGTTTTTACGTTTTAATCGCGCCGGGAGGCTCCAGGAGAACTGCATGAACCTTTACACCGCAGGCTATGAGGGCCTCAGCATCGATACTTTCATCGCGCGCCTGAAGCAGGCCGGGATCGACAAGGTGCTGGATGTGCGCGAGTACCCGCTATCGCGCAAAAAGGGCTTCTCCAAAAATGCTTTTGCCCAGTGTCTGGCCGCTGAAGGCATCGCCTACGAACATAGTCGTGCGCTGGGTTGCCCAAAACCTATACGCAAGCAATACAAGGAGGACGGAGACTGGGCTGCGTATGCTTGCGGCTTTCGAGCGTATATCCGCACTCAAGGCACTGTGTTGAATGAGTTGGTGTGCAGCGCGGCTGACCAGCGCATCTGCATGGTCTGTTATGAAGCGGACGCTGATTTTTGTCATCGCAGCCTGATCGCTGAAGCAGCCCAGGGGCTGGAGAGTTCGCTGCAAACCCAGCATCTACCGCTCAGAACAGAGGCGTTTGCTGAACGTCTGCTGTCGGTCGCTTAGGCGGATAAATCAGACTGACAATCAGCCACTGTCCGGGAAAACGATGGAGGGTGCCCATCAACAGCATTAAATCTTTCGTGGGTAGTTCGGCTTCCAGTTTGTGTCTGAACGGGACTTCCCAGCCGTGTGCCCCGTGTTTGCGGTGCACATTTCGATAGAGTTGACTGGCTTCCCAGTCAACGATTTTGTGGGTGTGGGATTTAACTTCGCCGTCTACCAGGCAGTCATAGATGTAGTGAAAGTCGAAAGGTACTTTTTCCAATCGCTTGATGCTGGCGCGCTCCTGTTCTTCAAACAGGCTCGGCTGGCGCTGCATTGCTTCCAGCTTTTCGACTTCTTCAGGTGTCCATCTTTCCGAGGTCGACTTTTGAACGCGCAATGCGCTGATACGTAGAGGCCTGATCAGGCCGAGGGTAACGTTGCTATCGACTCTGGCTTGTTCCAGCGCTTCAAAGCTTTCATAAACCGGCAATTTGTCCAGCCATACGCGTCGTTCGAGCCAGTTTCCGGCAGGCAATATTCTTCCCGCACAGATACTGTCTACGCCAACTTTGTAGCTCTCCGGCCTGTGATCGGCTGGGTTTTTTTCGATAAGCGCTTCGATCCATTGCCACTTTGCGAATTGCTGGTCCTCGGTGATCAGGCGAAACGGTACCGGATAAAGCCGTATGAGGTTGCCATCCTCGTCCATGCCCGCGACACAGGAGGTCTCAGTGTATTTGGCGCTGGGAGAAGGGTAGGTCTTGCACAGAATCAGGATTCGAACCTTGCGTTTCATGAGAGCCATATCCAGAGATCTTTTCTGAACTGTATCCAGACATCGGAGAGCTGCCAGAAAGACTTGTAACTACACATGGATAGCTCAAGCGAGGCGTCTTGGTCTTCGTCAGTGCAAGCTCCGAAAAATCCCCATCGGCTGTATCCCACAAAACCAAGCCATCTGTGTCTATCGCACTCGCCGTCAGGTGGCTAGCCTCACGCCACGTTAACTGACGACCGAGTAATCCATGGAACTCACCGCTGTCCCGTTTGGCATCACCGACTGGTCTACCGTCGACCCCGAACTTCACCCAGGCGTAACCGGCAGTGCTTCATGGAGAACCTGCCACTTCGGCACCACCCGTGTACGCCGGGTGGAGTACACCCCAGGCTACCTGGCCGATCACTGGTGCACGCGCGGGCATGTGTTGCTGTGCCTGGAAGGCGAGTTGCACACGGAGTTGGAAGACGCCGCCAGTTCACGCTGACGGCCGGGATGAGTTACCAGGTGGGCAATGACATGGAGGCGCATCGCTCATCGACGAGCGTTGGGGCGACGTTGTTTATTGTGGATTGAGGGACTGGATGCGCCCCTCCCACATTTTAACCGCTGTGTGTCAGTGCATCTTGCTGTGGTCCATGCCATCCAGACCCCGCGCCGTTGCGGTCACGTCAACGGTCTGCTTTTCGCCCTTGGCAGTTTCCACGGTCAGGGTCAGCGGTACCTGGTCGCCTTCCTTGATCTGCCCGGTCAGGCCCATCAGCATCACGTGGTAACCGTTCGGGTCGAGCTTGACCGCTTTGCCGGCCGGCAGGGCCACCGCGTCCACCGGGCCCATGCGCATTACGTCGTCCTTCATGCTCATTTCATGGATCTGCACGTCCTTGGCCACCGGCGACGCCACACGCAGTAACTTGCTGTCGCTGTCGGCGGTGACGGTCATGAACGCGCCGCTGGATGGCTGGCCCGGCACCGAGGCGCGTACCCAGGCGTCGGTCACTTGCACCTGGGCGCTGGCGTGCGCGGCGAAACCCAGCAGGGCGAGGCTTAAGGTGAAGTGCTTGAGGTGTTGAACGGCAGTCATTAGCAGACCTCCATGACGGTGAGCAGGTCTTCTGCGCACTCTTTAGCGGTAAGGGACGCCTGCAGGCCCAGGCGCAGGTTGCCACGGGTGTCGAAGACAAAACTGGTGGCGGTGTGGGACAGGGTGTAGGTGTCACCGGCGGGGATCTTTTCATAGAAAATCCCGAACTCCTTGGCGGCCACGGCGATTTCTTCCGGGGTGCCGTAGAGCGCTTCGAAGCTGGGGTCGAAGGCCTTGACGTACTTGTCGAGAATTTCCGGCGTGTCGCGCTCCGGGTCCAGGGTGATAAAGATCACCTGCATGATCTCGCCGTCACGGCCCATCAGCTTCTTGGCCTGGGCGGCGCGGGCCAGCGTGGTGGGACACACCGCCGGGCACTGGGTGAAACCGAAGAACACTACCGGCATCAGGCCACGGTAGGAACTGAGGGTGACGGTATCACCCTCGGTGTTCTTGAGCTTGAAGGTGCGGCCCATGATCTTGTCGCTCAAGTCCTTGCCGTACTTGAAGTTCAATCTGGGGCTGTTGTCACAACCGGCCAGCAGGCCCAGGCCCAACAGGCTCATGCCGGTGAGGACCTTGCGGCGGGTGAATAACGTACTCATCAACGGTGCGTCCTGTGAAGCGCCTGCATTGCTCTGGGTCTACACATCAGGCTTTGAAAAGGAGTAAACGAGGAGGGCGCCCAGTCTACCAACCCAGGCCTGTGCGCGTAATCTGCGACGTTCTGCCACAGGGGCGTGCTGCGTTTCGTCACTTTGCGGCTTCGGTGGTAGAGTCGCCGCCATGAATTTGAGCCATCCCGACCGTTCGCTGATCGCCTGGACCCTGTACTTCTGCGTGCTGATGAACCTGTTCGTGTGCGGTTTGGGCCATGGCCGGATGATGGGCCAGCAGCTCAATGGGATCGGTGGGGCGTTCTGTTCGGTGAGCGGCCAACAGGCGCCAATTTCCGACAAAGGGTTAAACAACGCGGCTTCCAGCAACATCTCGAACTACTTTGTCTGCCCAGTGTGCGCCGGCGTGACCGTCGCCCTGGTGTTCCTGATCGGCCTGGCCTGGCTGTTGGGCCTGGGGCAAACCCCACGCCCGGCCCATGAACAACGCAACAAGGCACCGCCGCGCTACGCCTGGCCCTCGGCCAACCCCCGCGCTTCCCCCGCCGTCTGACGTGTGCCATGGGCCTCCTGTGACCTGGAGGCGTTCTATCGTCACGACTGTGAGTGCGTTTCATGAACCATCAATTGCCTGCAGGCGCCCGTCGCCCGCGCGCGGAACCTGCGCGGTCCGAATACCCCAGCAATGCCCGCAGCTTCGTGCACCTGGATGCACGTCTGTTGCCGTACTGGCACAGCCTGTTCGACATCTGCCCGGCCTTGCTCAAGCTTGACCCGCCCGAAGGCCTGAAGCTGTTTCGCAGCTTCATGACCTGGGCCTATCGCAACCGGCCGGCGCAGGACTGGACCTACCACCTCAACGTCTGCCGCTGGCTGCTGGGCTCGTCCTATCGCGCGCAGATCGACGCCGAGCCCATCGAAGCCTTGATGGCCGCCGCTGCCGCGTGTTGGGTCAACACCGATGTCAGCCCGGCCCGGGGCGTGGTGCTCGCCTGTAAAGAGCTGAAGGTCTTCGATTGGAAAACCGCGCCTCCCGGCAATGCCGAACAGCGGGCGTTGCCGCCCTCGGCGCAAGACTTCGCCTGGTGCCCGCTGACGGCGCACGGTGGTTTCAGCGGTTGGTTGCCGGTGCCTTGATCGGCATCAAGGTGCGTACTTGCCCAGGTCATCACACTGCAGGCCCCGGCGCGACCTGCGAGGCCATCATGCTTTACCTGTTATTTCTTCTGGCCCACCTGTTCGCTGCGCTGATCTTTATCGGCACGGTGTTTTTCGAGGTGTTGATCCTCGGGCATTTGCACCGGCACTTGCCGATCCGCGTCATGGTGTTGGTGGAGCAGGGCGTCGGTCGTCGGGCGCGGGTGCTGATGCCCTGGGTGTTGCTGGTGCTGTTCGGCGCGGGGCTCGGCATGGTTTGGTTGCGTTACTTGCCGGTGCTCGCCGCGCCTTTGGCTTCGTCCTTCGGCACCTTGCTGGCCCTCAAGCTGACCCTGGCCGCCAGCGTGCTCGCGCATTTTTTGCTGACCATGGCAAGGATGCGCTGGGGCACCATCAGCGCGCGCTATATCCGTCTGGTGCACCTGAGCCTGTTCGGCCACATGATCGCGATTGTGCTGTTGGCCAAGAGCATGTTCTACCTCACCTGGTAAAGCCCTTGATGCACATCAAGGTGGGCTGTGGCGTCGCACCGGACAATGGCTCACCGTCGCCTGCTCCGGAGCCCGTCATGCACACCGTCATTCCACGCGCTCGCGCCTGCCACGCCCAGGGCGTGCTGGACCTTAACGGGCACGCCGACAGGCGCAGGTTCCACGCCGGTGTCGGCTCCCTCGATGTGCTGCGTGCCCTGCGCGCCAGCCGCCAATGCCAACGCCCGCTGGCCCTGACCCTGCACTGGCCCGCCAGCCCGCCAAGCGCTATGTACCGCCGCAGCCTGGCCCAGGAAATCCAGCTGGTCGGCTGCCACCTGGGCGTCGCCAGCCGCTGGACTATCTGCAGTGGCGCGGGGCAGCGCCGATTGACGATGTGCAGGCGCTGATGACGGCCCTGCGCGAGCGCTTCAATTTCCTTGAGCACGGCCGCGGCGACTACGGCATCGATCTAGACCCGCGCCACACTGATTGGG
This sequence comes from Pseudomonas lactucae, assembly GCF_016937615.1. Lineage (GTDB taxonomy): Bacteria > Pseudomonadota > Gammaproteobacteria > Pseudomonadales > Pseudomonadaceae > Aquipseudomonas > Aquipseudomonas lactucae. The sequence goes on from NZ_JAFHKI010000014.1 coordinate 13,647, forward strand.
CCGCTGTGGGCCTGCTGCGTGAGCTGGGCTTTAACCGCGTCTGCATCGGCGTGCCCGACGCCCGTGCCGAGGAGGCCCTGGCCGATTTCCGCAACCCGGCACCGATCCAGTCGCTGATCGATGCGGCGCGGACTTTCGACTTCCGCTCGGTCAGTGTCGACCTGGGCTACGGCAGCGCCTGGCAGACCCTCGCCAGTTTCGAGCTGAAGCTGGCCAGCCTGATCGCCCTGGAGCCGGACCGCCTGCACGTGTTCGATTATGCCCAGCCACCCAGTCGTTACCTTGCGCAGCCGCTTCAGACGCTGTGCGCCGAGGCGGATAAAACCGCCATGCGCCAGATGGCCTTCGAGCACCTCGACGCAGCAGGCTACCACTACATCGGCCTCGGCCAATTTGCCCGTGGCGACGACGACCTCACCCAGGCCCAGGAACGCGGTCGGCTCAGCCGTACCTGCGAAGGGTTCAGCCTGCACGGGTATTGCGATCACATTGGGCTGGGCCTGGGCGCCATCAGCCAGATCGACACCTTGTGCGCGCAAAACACCAGCGCCGAACGCCCCTATGCCCAGGCCCTGGACAACGGCCAACTCGCCACCTGCCAAGGCTGGCAGCGTGAAACCGGCGACGCGTTGTGCGATCACGTGGTGGAACGCCTGGCCTGTGACCTGGAAGTGGATATCCAGGCGATCGAGCGGCGTTACGGGCTGATCTTCAGTCGGTATTTCGCGGCCATCTGGCCGGTGCTGGAACAGTGGGACCGTGAGGGCCTGATCGAACTGTCGGCGCAGTTCCTCTGCGTGCTGCCGGCCGGGCGCCGGCAGGTGGATGAGTTGTGCGCGGTGTTTGCCGCGCTGCATGGCATTTAAACCTAGGGGCTCATTCAAGCTGTGTAGAGGCCTATCGCTTCATAGCGCCACCGGTTGACGCGGCGCCGCCAGGCTGGCCGGGTAGTGCAGGATGGCGTCGGCGAACAGGTTCACCACCTGGCCGATCACCGTCAGGGTGGGCACGCTCGGCTCGCAGTCGGCGGCCAGAGTGGGCAATTGGCGCAAGGTGCCACGGGCGACATGCTGGTCAGCGCGCGCGCCATTGCTGATCAGCGCCGCCGGGGTGTCGGCCGGCAAACCGGCGGCCACCAGGTGTTCGGCGATCAGCGCCAGGTTCGACAAACCCATGTAGAACACCAGGGTCTGGCTCGGCTCCGCGAGGCTGGCCCAAGGCAGTTTCAATGCACCGTCGCGCTGCAGGTGGCCGGTGACGAAACGGCAGGAGTTGACCAGGTCGCGGTGGGTCAACGGGATACCGGCATAGGCGCTGCAACCGGCCGCGGCGGTGATACCCGGCACCACCTGACAGGGGATGTCCCGCGCCAGCAGGTACTCCAGCTCCTCGGCGCCGCGCCCGAAGATAAACGGGTCGCCGCCCTTGAGGCGCACCACCCGTTGGCCTTCGTCCGCCAGCTCGGCCAGCAGCGCGTTGAGTTGATCCTGGGGCAGGCTGTGGTAACCGCTGGCCTTGCCCACGTAGTGGCGGGCACAGCTCAAGGGGATCAAGGCCAGCAGCTCGGCGCTGATCAGCCGGTCGAACACCACGGCATCGGCCTGCATCAACAGGCTCCAGGCACGCAGGGTCAGCAGGCGTGGGTCACCGGGGCCGGCACCGACCAGCGCGACTTCGCCGGGGTGGAAAGGGCTGTGCAGACTGGCGGGTAAGGCGGTGGGTGTGTGCATGCGACGTCCTTGGTTGTTCATCAGGTTGGGCGGCCCCCGGTTGTGTCACCGGGTGGTCGAGCAAGGGATCAGGTTGGCCGGCTGGCGGGCGATCTCGGCATCGCTGAAATAGCAACCGGGGTCCGCGCCCCAGAGGTCGCCGTCGGCCCAGGCGCGGGTGCGCGTATTGCCGTTGCAGATCGACAGCCAGCGGCAGTCGGTGCAGCGCCCGCCGATGGCGCGCGGGTGTTCGCGTAGGCGCAGCAGCAAGGGGTCGGGCTGCTCCAGCCAAAGTTGGCGGAACGGCGTGTGGCGCACATTGCCGACCGAGTGCTGCCACCAGTAGGTGTCCGGGTGCACTTCGCCGGTGTTATCGATATTGGCGATGCCGCTGCCGGACGCATTGCCGCCCCAGCCATGCAACAGGTGTTCAAGCTGCGGGTAATGCTCGGGCAAATGCTGATGCACCCATTGCAGCAACAGAATCGCGTCGGCGTCGTTATTGCCGCTGACAAAGTCGCTGTTCACACCGTTTTCAATGTCGCTCCAGGCCTGGCGAAAAATCAGTGCCATGGCATCGCGGCTCATCTGGCGGTGCGCATCCAATTGGCGACTGCGTTTGCCGCGCCCGCTGTAGTTGAGGTGCGACAGGTAGAACTTTTGCACATCGTAGTCACGCATCAGCGTCAGCAGTTGCGGCAACTGCGCATGGTTGGCCTGGGTCAGGGTGGTGCGCAGGCCCACGCGAATCCCGGCATCGCGGCACAGGCGAATGGCGTGCATCGAGCGCTGGAAACTGCCGTGCATCTGGCGGAAGGCATCGTGGGTCGCTTCCAGGCCGTCGATGCTGATGCCCACATAATCGAAGCGGGCGTCGGCGATCTGTTGGATATTGGCCTCATTGATCAACGTGCCGTTGCTCGACAGCGCCACGAAAAACTTCAGTTTGCGTGCATAGGCGCTGAGTTCGAAAAGGTCCTCGCGCAGCAGCGGTTCGCCACCGGAGAGGATCAACACGCGCACGCCGGCCGCGTGTAAATCATCAATCACCTGTAAGGCCGCCGGGGTGTCCAGCTCATCGCGAAACACGCTGTCGGCGCTGGTGGCGTAGCAGTGTTTGCAGGTGAGGTTGCAGCGCCGCAGCAGGTTCCAGATCACCACCGGTGCGCGCGGGCTGCCGGGGGCCGGGGTGCGGGGAGGCGGGCATTGGCCGGCGAGGGTGCGCAGGTACTGGCTGATCCGCAGCATGGGGCATTCCTTCTAGTGCGAGGGGGTCAGGCGCAAGCCGGTTTTTTTCAGGATGCGGCTGCTCAGCAGCATTTCGTCGGCGTGGCAGGCATCGCCGAGTAAACACCGCAGGTGCTCGCGGTAGCTGTCGATTTCCTCGCGGCTGCGCCCATGCACCATGGCGAACAGGTTGTACGGCCAACCCACACGCCGTGGACGGCGGTAGCAATGGCTCACAAACGGCTGCGCGCCGATCAATTCACCCAGGCGCGGCATCTGCTCATCGGCCACGTCCCACACGGTCATGCCGTTATGGCGATAGCCCAGGCGGTAGTGGTTGGGCACGGCGGCGATGCGCCGGATCGCGCCTTCGGCCTGCAGGCGCTTGAGCAGGTCGAGGGTGGTTTCGACGCTCAGGCCCAGTTGCTCGGCCAGCCACGCCCAGGGATCTTCCACCAGCGGCAGGCCGCTTTGGGTCAGAGCGACCAAACGCAGGGCCAGGGTGTTGTCAGACCGGCAAATACAGACCGACATGGTAGGTGTGCTCCTTCGGCAGGTTGAGCGCCGCCAGCCCCGTCAGGGCCTCGATGCGCGACAGGGTGGCGGCCAGTTCCGCTTGGCTGGCGCAGGCCAGCACGAACCACATGTTCCAGCGGTGATCGCGACGGTAGTTGTGGGCGACCTGGGGCAGGGCGTTGAGCTGGGCGGCGACCGCCTCGAACTGCGCCTCGGGCACGGCCAGGGCGGCCAGCGTGAAGGCGCCGCCCAAGCGTTCGATATCGAACATGGGACCCATGCGCGTGAGTACGCCGTCTTCGAGCAAGTCATACAGGCGGTCCAGCACGTCACTCGGGCGGCAGTGCAGCTCCTCGGCCACCTGCCGCCAGGGCTGGCGCACCAGCGGCAGGCCGCGTTGCAGGCGGTTGATCAAGCGGCGGTCGAGATCATCCATGGGCCCAGGCCTGTGAAGACGGCGGCGCAAATCGCCCACCGCATTGTTTGAACGCTTGGGTGCTGAACAGCAGTTGGTGGGGCAGGTCGCTGAGTTGTTGCCGGTGCAGCAACGCCTGGATAAGCGCGGCAACCGCTTCGCGCTCGCGGCCATGCACCATGCAGAACAGGTTGTAGCGCCACTGCGGCAAGCGCCGTGGCCGCTGGTAACACAGGTTGACCCCGGCGGCGCGACCCAGGCGCGTGCCTACTTCGTTCACCAGCGCGTCCGGCACATCCAGCACCAGCATGGCGTTGGCCACGAAACCCAGGGCGCGATGGTTGAGCACCAGGCCGACGCGGCGGAACAAGCCTTGCTCTTGCCATTGGCGCATCTGCTGCAGGACCTGGTCGTGATGGGCACCGATCTGCTCGGCGAGGTTGTCGTACGGCCGCGCCACTAGAGGCAGGCCGCGCTCCAGGCACTGGCGCAGGTCGAGCATTTGTTCGTGGCTAAGCGGCGTTATCACGGGTGCGCTCCCAGGGAAAAGCCGAGGTCGATGCGATAGGCTGCGAGCATCGGCAGATCCAGCGGGATCAGGCCAGTGTCCCTTTCCAGCTCATCGAGGATCTGCTGCAGGTGTTGGCGATGCGGGCCGGTCAATACAAACCACAGGTTGTAATGGTGTTCGCGGGCATAGTTGTGGTTGACCTCCGGGTACTGGCTGACGCGCCGCGCCACCTGTTCCAGGCGCTCGACCGGCACCGCCAGCGCGGCCAGGGTGCTGGCGCCGGCGCGGGTGTGTTCGAACACCGGGCCGATGCGTGAGAGGGCGCCGGCCAGTTCCAGGCGTTGCAGGCACGCCATCAACTCGGCTTCGCCGCGGCCCAACACCTGGGCCATTTCCCGGTATGGTTCGGCGCACAGCGGCATGCCGTGCTGGTAACGCTCGATCAACTGTTGGCTGAGCAGGTCAAGGTCCATCTCAATACCCCATTTTTTGTGCACGGCTGCTGAAGAAGATTCCGCTGGGGCTCAAGGCCGGCAAGGTCTTGAGCAAGGTCAGGCGATAGGGGTCCCAGACCTGCACCTGTTCGCCGTCGCGCACCGACAGCCACAGCTGCTCGCCACGCCCGGTGAACTCCATATGCAGCACGCCGGGACCGGGGCGCAGGTCGGCGACGATCTGGTGGGTTTCACTGTCGATCACCTGGACGCGGTCGTTGTCCGGGTAGGCGAAGTTGACCCACAACTGGCGCCCGTCCGGCCGCGCGGTGACGAAAATCGGCTGGCCGGCCACGGCAATCGCGGCGGTCTGTTGCCAGCTGCGCGCATCCATCACCAGCACTTGGTGCCGACCCACCGCCGGCACAAATGCCTGGTTGTCGGCCACGGCCCAGCCCTCAAGGTGGGGCATCTTGTAGACCGGCAGTCTGGCCTGGCCACGGCCGTAGTCGGCCAGCACGCGCTTGACGCCGTGCTCCGGGTGCCAAAGGTCGAGTTGGGCCATGCCGTCTTCACCGAACAGCCCGGCCATGTAGTAACGCCCATCGGCGGTGATCAAGGCGTCGTAGGGTTGCTCGCCGATACCGCTGAAGCGCGTGATGCGCGGCGTGTTGCCCTGGCTGAAATCGGCGCTCCAGATCTCGCCGCTGTCGAACAGGCTGAACACGAAACGTTGGCCGGGCGCATCCACCAGGCCCACCACTCGCGAGCGTTTGCCGTCGGGTAACAGGCTGGCGGGGATATCGGCGACCAGCGCCAGGGTGGTGGCATCGAACACCTTGACCCCGCCGGGCTGATAGTTGGACACGGCAATCAGGCGCCCATCCTGGCTGATGGCGCCGCCGATGCTGTTGCCGCCCTGGATGATGCGTTTTTCAATGCGCAGGCCCAGCAGGTCGATCTGGGTCAGCCCGCCGTCACGGCCAAAAATATAGGCCATCCGCTGGTCGCGGGAAAACACCACCGAGGCGTGGGACAAGTCACCCAGGCCATCGATGCGCGCCAGCGTGGTCATGCCGCTGGTTTCAATGATTTGCGCACTGGCGCTGGCGCGTTCGATCACCAGGCCCAGGTCGCCGCTGCCGCGCAACGGTGGTTGGGCGCAGGCGCCGAGCAACAGGCAGGCGGTTAAAAGCGTGGGGCGGATCATGGTGCGGGGCTTCCTTGCAAGAGGCGGTCGACCAGCCAGGCGATGTCATCGGCGCTGAGCAAGGGCGCCCAGCCCGGCATCGCGCGGGTGGGGCGGCCGTAGGTCACGGTGGCGATCAGGCTGTCGCGGCTGTGCCCGGCCAGGGCCTGGGGTGTCAGCGCCGGGCCGAGGCCGCCGGTGAGGTGGAGGCCGTGGCAGGCGCCACAGTCCTGGGTCAGCAGGTGTTCAAGGCGGGCAGCGTCCGGGGTGGCCGCCGCTCGTGCGGGAATCAGCAGGAGCAGCGCCATGGCTGTACCGATCATCGATGCTTGCATGGCGCGCTCCTTGTGCTTATTTCAAGGTCATGACCCAGTCGGCCAACACCTTGGCTTCGTCATCCGTTACCGGGTTCGGCGGCATTGGAATAGGCCCCCAATTACCCTGGGTGCCGTTCTTGATATGGCTGGCCAGAGTGGTGGCGGCGTCTTTCCCCCCGGCATTTTTAGCGGCAACGTCTTTCAACGCCGGGCCGACCAATTTGCTGTCGAGGGTGTGGCAGGCGGCGCAGGGTTTGCTGTTGAACAACGCCAGGCCGTCTCGCGCCAGCGCCGGCTGCAAGCCGAGCGCAGCGGCGCAAGCCAGCAGTGCGAGGAGAATATTTTTCATTCGGTAACCTCGTGTTGATGGGGCTCAATAAATGTCGTGTTGGGTGTTGTAGACGTTGAATTTTCCGGTCGGCGTGATCAGGCGCTTGTCCCTGATCACCTGCTTGAGCTTCAAGGTCTTGTCGTCGATCACCACCAACGCCGACTCTTCGGTCTGGCCGTTCCACACCGAGAACCACACCTCGTCGCCGGCCTTGTTGTATTCCGGTTGCACCACGCGCAGCGCGCCTTGCTTGATCCCCGAATACTCGGCAATCGGCAGCACGCTGTAGCCCTTGTCCAACTGGTCGATGTCGAACACCGCCACCGACTGGCTCAGCTTGGTATCAGGGTTGAGGGTGGTGTCGACGTACAGATGGTGGGAGTTGGGATGGGTCTTGATAAACAGCGAACCACCGCCCTGGCCCTTGAGCGATTCCACCTGTTTCCAGGCGTACTGCGCGTGCTTGACCGGGTCGGTACCGATCAGCGAAATGCCGTTGTCGCCCAGGTGGCTGGTGGCCCATACCGGTCCATAGGTGGGGTGGATGAAGTTGGCGCCACGGCCTGGGTGCGGGGTCTTGCCTACGTCTACCAGTGCGGTGAGCTTGCGCTCCCTGGAGTCGATCACCGCGACCTTGTTGGAGTTGTTCGCGGCGGTCATGAAGTAGCGGTGGGTGCTGTCCCAACCGCCGTCATGCAGGAACGGCGCGGCGTCAATGGTGGTGATGGTGAGGTTCTTGATGTCCTGGTAATTGACCAGCATCACCTTGCCGGTTTCCTTGATGTTGACGATGAACTCCGGCCATTCATGGGAGGCAATGATCGCCGCCACACGCGGTTCGGGGTGGTACGCCTGCGTGTCCACGGTCATGCCGCGGGTGGACACGATCTGTTTGGGCTCCAGGGTTTCGCCGTCCATGAGGGTGAACTGCGGCGGCCAATAGGCACCGGCAATCGTGTACTTGTCCTCATAGCCCTTGAACTTGGAGGTCTCCACCGAGCGCGCTTCGATGCCTACCTTGATTTCGGCGACCTTGGTCGGCTCGGCGGGCCACAGGTCGATCATGTCGATCTTGGCGTCGCGGCCGATCACCAGCAGGTAGCGCCCCGAGGCCGAGATTCGCGAGATGTGCACGGCGTAGCCGGTGTCGATGAGCTTGACGATCTGTTTGGTGTCGCCATCGACCAGGGCGATCTTGCCGTCGTCGCGCAGGGTCACGGAAAACAGGTTTTCCAGGTTGAGCGTGTTCAGCTGTTTCTTCGGTCGGTCGGTGGGTTTGACCAGCACCTTCCAGGTCTTGAGCGTCTCGGCCATGCCCCATTCCGGCGGGGTGGGCGCGGTGTGCTGGATGAAGGTGGCCATGCTACTGATCTGCGCCTTGGTCAACGCATTGGAGGTGCCCCAGTTCGGCATGCCGGCGGGGGAGCCGTAGGTGATCAGTGCTTCCAGATAAGCCTGACCACGGGCCTGGGTGATGTCCGGCGTCAGTGGTTTACCAGTGGCACCTTTGCGCAGCACGCCGTGGCAACCGGCGCAGCGTTCGAAATAAATCTGCTTGGAGGTGTCGAAATCGGCCTGGCTCATGTCCGGCGCGCGGCGGTCTTTACCAGGGCGGGTTGGGCGGTGCCATGGGCGGTCAAGGGCAGTGCCAGGGCCAGTGCGCAGCTCAGTGCGGCGAGGCTCGGGGTGAAGGTGGTTCGGTGGCGAGTCAGCATTCCATTTACTCCTCAGGCAAGACCTTTACGATGCCGCGCAACAGGGTGCGGGGCGCAGGTTCTTAATGCCCGGCCAGACTATGGCGCCGTGTTGCAATGCTCGCTTGACGGCGATCAAGTTTGCCTTGGGTAGCGCTTGCCAGGTTGTCGCAGGCGCCCTTAGCGTGGCCGTCAAACCCGCTTTGGATAACCCCGATGACTGAGCCTTTCTATCAACCGCTGGGCAACGAACAGCAGCTGTTCGAACACGCCTGGCAGCACCGCATGCCGGTGCTGATCAAGGGTCCCACCGGCTGCGGCAAGACCCGTTTTGTGCAGCACATGGCGCACCGTCTCAACCTGCCGTTGTACACCGTGGCCTGCCACGACGACCTGAGCGCCGCCGACCTGGTCGGCCGCCACCTCATTGGTACCCAGGGCACCTGGTGGCAGGACGGCCCACTGACCCGCGCCGTGCGCGAAGGCGGCATCTGCTACCTGGACGAAGTGGTGGAAGCGCGCCAGGACACCGCCGTGGTGTTGCATCCGGTGGCCGATGACCGCCGCGAGTTGTACTTGGAACGCACCGGCGAAGTGGTCAAGGCGCCGCCGTCGTTCATGCTGGTGGTGTCGTATAACCCTGGTTACCAGAACCTGCTCAAGGGCATGAAACCCAGCACGCGCCAGCGCTTTGTCGCCATGCGTTTCGATTATCCGGCGCCCGAGTGGGAGGCGCGCATCGTGGCCCTTGAGGCCCAGGTGGATAACGCGCTGGCGGTTGAGATCGTGCGTTTGGGCCAGGCCTTGCGCCGCCTCGACCAACACGACCTGGAGGAGGTGGCCTCCACACGCCTCTTGATCTTCACCGCCCGCCTGATCGCCGCTGGCATGCCCCCGCGCGAAGCCTGCCTGGCCTGCCTGGCCCAGGCCCTGAGCGACGACCCGCAGACTGTCGCGGCGCTGATGGACGTGGTGGATGTGCACTTTGCCTGAGCCCCGGCGGCTGCCGGGGGACCTGGCGATGTGGTTTTTCATCCTCGCTGAATTGACCGTGTTTGCGCTATTGATCCTGGCGTTTGCGATTGCCCGGCTGTTGGCACCCCACGTGTTCGCTGAAGGGCGTGCGCAGCTGGATACCTCGACTGGCCTGGCCATGACCTTGAGCCTGCTGACGGCCGGGTTGCTCGCAGCGTTGGCATTGCAGCAGGTACGTCACGGCGGCTCACGGCGTGGTGCCGGCCTGTTTGTGGCCGCGTTGCTGGTGGCATCGCTGTATGTGGGGATCAAACTGACGGAGTACAGCCACCTGGCGGGCGCGGGGCTGGGGATGGAGCACAGCCGGTTCTTCACCTTGTACTGGATACTTACGGGTTTTCACTTCCTGCATGTGCTGTTGGGAATGGTGATTCTGGGATGGCTGGCGGTGGCGTGTGGGCGCCATGGGATGACGGTCAGCGGCGTGGAGTCCGGGGTGTTGTATTGGCACATGGTGGATCTGGTGTGGGTAGTGCTGTTTCCGGTGGTGTATGTGATGGGGTGAGGGCGCAATGGCGGGATTGGTGCTGTGTTGGCTGGGTTTGATTGTTTTGAGCGTGGGCACGCTGGTGGCGGGGGCGTCCGGGTTTTGGTGGGGCGTGTTGTTGCTGGCGGTGGCCAAGGCTTGGGTGATCGTCGATGGGTTTATGGAACTGCGGCGTGCGCGTTGGGTGTGGCGTGGGTTGGTGCTGGGGTGGGCGTTTGTGGTGATGGGGTTGAGTACCTATCCGTTGCTTCGGTAGCGCTCCTCATTGATGCATGGGTATCTCACAACTTTGGCGTGGCCCTGAACCTGTGGCTATGAGATCAAGATCAAAAGCCAGAGCCTGTGGCTATTTAACTGATGCCCCGCGAACTAGTGTGGGAGGGTGCTTGTTCGATTTAGGTAATCCTTTTTTACACTGTTACAACTGACTACTCCGTAGTCCCCACAGCGAGTTCCGTCAAAATCCCGTTTTTAATTTGTCATACCTGTCCACGTATCAAGGTGGAACTTTTTGAACTAGTGCGGCCACCCAAGACAGCCAATTAACTTCACTCAACACCAACAATCTGCCAGGATTTTTGTCGTGCCCCGTTTCCTTAAGGAATAGTCGTATTATTTAAAGCGGTACCTGATTCCCCAGCCGATCAACACGTCATCATCCAACCGCAATGTATTGAAATGGAGCAAAACAAGGGTACGGACACCAACACCATTACGTTCAGATGAACATTTGATTGTATGTCCTCTAAGCAATGAGCTAGTCATGAATATAAATCCGTCCTCCTCGCTGTTGTCTGCCTCCTCCACTTCAACACCCGTGCATACGCGTCACGTCCGAGCCAGTCATAACTCACCCCTTGCTCCACCTCCGTCTTCCGCGCAGTCAAACAAGCTGGAACTGAATACCTATAACACTACAATTTATGGAACAAACACCCTTTCTCCGCCTACGTCGAGCTATACGATACAAGAGCGCACGCAACGTATCGATGCTTATGCCGATCGTGTAAAAGCACAGATCGCAAACATAGAAAGTGGTCGCGAAGGCGAAAGAAACGTTAAGTTCCAGACTGTTCGCCAGTTCATGGAACCCTCGGGATACTTTAGTGCCGGTTTGTTGGCCGCCGGGTACGACCCGCATGAAAAAATCACGGTGACCTTCACCTCTTACACCGGAATGGGCAAACCTGATGTACTGACGGATACCCAAAAACGCACCTACTCTGCCTGGGAAATTGCAGCGGGTGCCCTGGCGCACGATAGGGTGCAACGAGGGGGGCCGCTCAATTTCCAGTTCATGCGTGTCGAGCCGACCGATCAGAGCAGGGTCAACGACCTCGAAGCGCACGGCAAAAATCTCCAAAGTCATTGGGAAAATGAAATAGCCTCGCCGATGCGTGACGCCTCGGGCGTATTGGCGCAACGTTCGGGAAAAGCCGATGCCTACCTGATACGCGGAACCCTGCAAAGCTTATCCAATAATAAAGAGGCCTTTGAAAAGTTAAGTTCCGAAGGACAGGATGCGCTCAAGCGAACACTCGAACGGAATGCACAGGTCATTATCCCGAATATCTATGGATATCATTTGTCAGGCTATGTGTTTATTCCACTCCATCCTTATGATGGCAATTATGAAAATAGACCCAATAAAGGAATAATGATTGATTTAAAAAATGGAACAGCTCGCGAAATACAGGGGGATAATGAATTTGCCGACTGGGCCAAAGACAATCGTGACGCTTTATTGAGTCGTTTCAATGCGAGGGATCTGCAAGGAGGAAAAGATGCTCATTGGCCATCGGCCAGGTATGTGCTCGACAATTTGATTGCGGGTAATAGCTCTCATTACCCAGGCTATCGAAGCCTGGTGTCGGACGAGGCCATACCGGTTCGGGAACTTTTTAACTACACCCGAGCACGTGACACTGATTATGCGTTGAAATACGGTAATTTGAATAATGAGATCGCCCCCCGGTATCAAGCAGTCAACGCTAACAATGCGGTATGGTCCGACCAAACGGAGGTGTTTGGCTCTTCTCAGCAAAGCTGGAAGAACGCTAAAGATTTTTGGGGCGAAACGTTCGGCCGTCTACCCATCGTGGGGACCACTGGCAATATTGTCTTCGGTGCCCATGATGGGATCTACGGCATGACGCTTGATGACCGTGTTGGAGGAAATGCCGCAGCCGTCATATCAAGCCTGCAACTGGCGCACGAAGTGCTACCGGTCGGAATAGAAACTGAGCTGGGTGAGCCTCATATGGGCTCCGCCAATCCTCAGAAATTCAGCTGGCGATACAACTCGAAAACGAATGATTTTGAGTTGGTGCGAGCGCCATCGCCTCAGCCAGTCGTACCGGCTGAAACGCCAGGTTCCATCGATGGCTTTATCGATTGGGTTTATGACTTCCTGTCAAAAGAAGAGGCACAACCCCAACTGTCCAAACAGGAATTAATAGAGTTTCGAGACAAATATAACTCCTCACGCTCTCCAAGTAGTCGTGCAAATTTTGACAATGGCTATAACTCAGGAAAACTGGAAGATGTACCCGGGTATTCCGCCTCCATGACCATGCGCGACCTGATAAAAATGGCGTCTGAGCCCTGGCGTTCGGCGCAAGAGGTCGGCACGTTGTCCCGGGAAATTTCACGGCTGAAAATCAAGCTTATTCAAGAGGGACATCCCCTTTTTCAACAAGACATACAGAACGCCGGCGGCAAGCTCACCCCCATGCCCCAAGAGTTTTACCTCAGCCAAACCCACAATCTGGGTTCCTTGGGGGAGTGCGCCGCCATGGCGAATACCATGGGGTTGGCCATGGAATCAGGGCAAGAAAATGTATTTCTGGGCAATTTGTTCAAAGCGGCGGCCAGACCCGAAGAACCCGCATCCGTTGAGTTCATAAAAAAGCTGACGACCCTTCAGAACCGCATGAATGATATAGATCTCTTCCACACAGGCCCCACCAGGCAGGTCCCGTATGGCGAAATAATCGCGGACCTCGCCAATTCCGTCGAGACGAAGACACTGCGAATCAGCTCGAAAAACCACGCCTTGCTGGCGGGCGTCAATATGGACGGGGAGGTCCCAAAATGGTTTTACTTCGATCCTAACTTCGGCCTGGCAACGTTTGACACCCCACAAGCATTTCAGGCTGGGCTGGAGCGCACACTGAATAGAGGCACCAGCCCCTTCAGGCTTCAAGCACTTGGCAACGATCCGGCCGTGCCTGAGTACACCATCAGCGACTTCAAAGGCGGGGACTATGCGGGCAACGGTCTCGGGGCGACGATGAGGGATTTGTTCACCAAGGAGCTCTAGGCAATCGAGGCCGTGCAACGAGCGCGGGCAGGTGGCCGATAACGGCATTATCGGCCCAAAAATACCCTACCGGAATCATCAACATTTCTTGATCGCCATCAAGCGGTTTTAACGCTCCACCTTCCTATCATGGCATTGCCAAGCCATGAGGACGCGAGCATGTCAGAGACCTTCACCAAAGGCATGGCCAGGAACATCTACTTCGGGGGAAGCATTTTCTTCTTCCTGATTTTCCTGGCCCTGACCTATCACACCGAACAAACCTTTCCCGCCCGCAGCAACGTCGACCAGCTCACCGAAGCGGTGGTGCGCGGCAAGGGCGTGTGGGAGCGCAATAACTGCATCGGCTGCCACACCTTGCTGGGCGAGGGCGCGTACTTTGCGCCTGAGTTGGGCAATGTGTTCAAGCGCCGAGGCGGTGAAGAAGGCTTCAAGCCGTTCCTGCATGCCTGGATGAAGATGCAACCCCTCGGTGTGCCGGGACGACGGGCCATGCCGCAATTCAACCTCAGCGACCAGGAGGTGGACGATATGGCCGAGTTCCTCAAATGGAGCTCGAAGATCGACACCAATAACTGGCCACCGAACAAGGAGGGCTGAGACATGCGCACTGCCAATCCATACTTGAAATTCCAATCCCAGGCCGTGGCCAAACCCTATTTTGTGTTTGCCCTGATGCTGTTTGTCGGCCAGGTGCTGTTCGGCCTGATCATGGGCCTGCAATACGTGGTGGGTGACTTTCTGTTCCCGCTGATTCCATTCAACGTGGCGCGGATGGTCCATACCAACCTGCTGATCGTGTGGCTGCTGTTTGGCTTCATGGGTGCCGCCTATTACCTGGTACCCGAAGAGGCCGATCGCGAACTGCATAGCCCGAAACTGGCGATCCTGTTGTTCTGGGTGTTTGCGGTGGCGGGGGTGTTGACCATCCTTGGCTACCTGTTGGTGCCCTATGCGGCGCTGGCCAAGCTGACCCACAACGAACTGCTGCCGACCATGGGGCGTGAATTCCTCGAGCAACCGACCATCACCAAGATGGGCATCGTGGTGGTGTGCCTGGGCTTTTTGTACAACATCGGCATGACCCTGCTCAAGGGCCGCAAGACCACCGTGAGCATGGTGATGATGACCGGGCTGATCGGCCTGGCGGTGTTCTTCCTGTTCTCCTTCTACAACCCCGGCAACCTGGCGCGGGACAAATTCTACTGGTGGTGGGTGGTACACCTGTGGGTGGAAGGCGTGTGGGAATTGATCATGGGCTCGATGCTGGCGTTCGTGCTGATCAAGGTCACCGGCGTCGACCGCGAAGTGGTAGAAAAATGGCTCTACGTGATCATCGCCATGGCGTTGATCACCGGGATTATCGGCACCGGTCACCACTTCTTCTGGATCGGTGCGCCCGAGGTGTGGCTGTGGGTCGGTTCGATCTTCTCGGCGCTGGAGCCGCTGCCGTTCCTGGCGATGGTGATGTTCGCCTTCACCATGGTCAAACGTCGTCGGCGCCAGCACCCCAACCGCGCGGCCACGTTATGGGCCAAGGGCACCACCGTCACGGCCTTTTTCGGCGCCGGGGTGTGGGGCTTCCTGCACACGCTGGCACCGGTCAACTTCTACACCCACGGCACCCAACTCACCGCAGCCCACGGGCACCTGGCGTTCTTTGGCGCCTACGCAATGATCGTGATGACGCTGATCAGCTACGCCATGCCACGCTTGCGCGGTATCGGTGAAGCGCCGGACCCGCGCTCGCAGGCTCTGGAGATCCGGGGCTTCTGGATCATGGTGCTGTCGATGGTAATGATCACGCTGTTCCTCACCGCCGCCGGTGCCGTGCAGGTGTGGCTGCAACGCTGGCAAGTGGACGGGGTGGCCTTGCCCTTCATGGCGACCGTGGAACATTTGCAGGGGCTGTTCTGGGCGCGATTGGCCGCCGGCGTGATGTTTATGTTCGGCTTGCTTTGCTACCTGTTCAGCTTCCGCCAGCGCGCCCGGGTGGCTGGAGCACCGGTGCCAATCGTCTACTGAAGGTGCCCCTCCCACATTCGGCTCACGGTGTACCTGTCGAATAACCAGCATTTGGAGCCCGTTCCATGGCCTTTACCCTTGAATTGGAAGAGTGGGTCGGCAGTGCCTGGCATCGCTTTATCACGCGCCGCGCCAGTGTGGATTTCCCCGAGGCGCAGGTTCACCTGGCCGACCAGCAGCGCAGCCTGGCGCTGCTGTTTCGCGCCCTCGGCGGTGCCGGCGGTATCGCCCTGGAAGCCGCCGCCGAGCGTGACTTGCTGTTGCGGCGCAATGTGCTGATGCGCATCGCCGGCACCTGCAGGCAGGCGCCGCTGGCCTGCTGTGACGGCAGCCGTTTGCGCCTGCCGGCCAGCCTGGCGGTGTTTCCCCAGGCCGCGCTCAACCGCGAACTCTACCGCTGGCTGGCGCTGCTGGCGGCGCAGTCGGGACCGATGACCCATTGGGCGCGCGACAACCAGCGCTGGACCTGGCTGCTGTTGCAGCGTTACCCGGCGCTGCTGCCCAGCTACCGGCGCCTGGTGGACGCACACATTGCGCTGCGTCCCGACCCCGCCACCTTGCGCCCCGACGACGCGGCCCTGGAAAAGCTTGCGCAAGGCCCTGCGCGAACCCGGCAGTGTGCGCCGGCTGCCACGCAGCGAGCGGCCGCCTGGCCATTGCCCCTGTGGCTGTACCCACCCTTGCAACTGGACACGCCCCAAGCCGGCGACCTCGATGACGAAGGCGAGGACCTGTCGACCCTGCCAGGCCAACACACCGGCGCGCCCAACCGCGCCACGCGCCTCGATGACCACAGCCACGACGGCGGCCTGCTGGTGGTGCGCCTGGAAAACCTGTTCAGTTGGACCGAGCACGTCGACCTTGATCGCTGGACCGACGACAGCCAGGACCCGGACGCCGCCCGTGTCGCCGATGACCTCGACCAGTTGAGCCTGTCGCGCCAGCGCGTGCGCAAGAGCGGTGGTCTGAAACTGCATCTGGACCTGCCGCCCGCTGATGTCGATGACATTCCCCTGGGCGAAGGCCTCAAGCTGCCCGAGTGGGATTATCGTCAACAATGCCTGCAACCCGGTTTCGTCAATCTGCTATTGATGCAGCCACGTGCCGATGCACCGCAACCCTTACCGGCCCGATTACTCGGCCCGGCGCAGCGTCTGCGCCGTCAATTCCAGCAACTGCGCACCGACCGCCAATGGCTGCGCCAACAACCCCAAGGCACGGAACTGGACCTGCAGGCCTGGGTGGATTTTTACGTGCAACGCCAACACGGCGCCTGTACCGAACGCGGCTTGTACCAGGAGCAACGCCACGCCCGGCGCGACCTAGCGTGCCTGCTGCTGGCGGACTTGTCGATGTCCACCGACGCCCATCTTAACGACACGCAAAAGGTCATCGACGTGATCCGCGACAGCCTGTTGCTGTTCGGCGAAAGTCTGGCCGGGCTGGGGGATGCGTTTGCGCTGTATGGTTTCTCGTCCCTGCGCCGTCATCATGTACGCCTGCAACAACTCAAAACCTTCGAGCAACCCTATGACGACCGTACGCGCGGCTGCATCCAGGCGCTCAAACCGGGGTACTACACGCGCATGGGCGCCGCGATCCGTCAGGCCACCCATTTGCTGGGCAAGCGCAAACAACGGCACAAACTGTTGCTGCTGCTGACCGATGGCAAACCCAATGACCTGGACCTGTATGAGGGCCGCTACGGGATCGAAGACACCCGCCAGGCGGTGGCGCAGGCGCGGCGCCAGGGCCTGGTACCGTTCTGCATCACCATCGACAAACAGGCTGCGGACTACTTGCCCTACCTGTTCGGCGCCCATGGCTACACCCTGATCCGCCAGCCGGAGCAATTGCCGCTGCGCTTGCCCCAGTTGTACCGGCAATTGACCGAGCGTCAGTAAAAGTCGCGCGGCAGCCAGAGGAACATCGCGATGCAAAACAGCGCCAGGCCCAGGCAGAACCACTGGAAACGCCTCAATCGGCGCGCTTGCAACAACGCGTCCGCAGTGGGCAGGGGCGTCGCGCAGCCCGCGCAATCGTCGCGTGTGTCGGCATTGCGGCGCTGGCAATACAGGCAGGTTTTCACTCGAATTGCTCCAGGCGCAGCCGATCGAGGATGACGATCTGGCGACCGTCCTGGGTGATGATTTTTTCGTCGATCAGGCGTCGGATAATCCGCGAGAAGGTTTCGGGCTGGATCGACAAATGCCCGGCAATCAACTGCTTGGCCATGGGCAGTTCGAACGTCGTGTCGGCGCCGCTCAAGTGCATCAGTTGCGTCAGCAGATAGCGCACCACACGGTGGGTGGCGTTTTTCAGCGACAGCGTTTCGATCTCGTTGACCCGCTGATGCAGGCGCACACACAGCTTGCCGAGCAGGGCGAAAGTCAGGCGGCTGTTGCTGTGAAGCAGGCGCGTGTAGGCGGCGTTGGACAACCGGTACAGCTGAGTGGGGCACACCGCTTCGGCACAGGCCACATAGTTGGGGGTGTCCATCAGCATCATGGCTTCGGCGAAGGTCTGGCGTTCGCCGATCACCTCGAACACCTTCTCCTGACCGTCGGGGGTCAGCCGGTAGATCTTCACGGCGCCGGCGATCACGAAGTAAAACGCATCGGCCGGTTCACCCTGGCGGAACAGCGGTTCGCCCTTGTCGATGCTCAGTAATTGGCTGTTGCCCATCAGCGTGTCGAGTTCCTCCTCGTTCAGCGGTTCGAACAGGTGGTGGCTGCGCAGGATCTGGTGATGCACACGATGCAAGACCATGCCGGGCTCCTTGAATACCAGCGGGGCGTTCACACCAGCACCAGCGACAGGCCGCTGGCGGCGGCCAGCATGGCACCGACAATCACAAACCAGGCGAGGGGGACACAGGCGTTTTTCATACGGGCTCCAGGTGACGGTAAACGTGCAGGCGCCAGCGTAAATGCTCGCGCCGCCGCGCGACTTGATCCAAGACAAGGGGGGCGCACGCGCACCGGCGCAAAATCGTCGCAGTCCTGAAGGGAGACCGTGTTATGCAAGTGCTTGATCGACGCAAGGCCATGGCGATTACTCCGTTGTTTCGCCTGGCCTTCCGGCCATTTTTCCTCGGTGCATGCCTGTTAGCGGCGCTGGCCGTTCCCCTCTGGCTGCTGGCCCTGGGAGGCGCCACCGGCAGTTGGCAACCGGCCGGCGGCTGGCTGGCCTGGCATCGGCATGAGCTGCTGTTCGGCTTTGGCGTGGCGATGATCGCCGGGTTTCTGCTCACGGCCGTGCAGACCTGGACCGGTCGGCCCGGCCTCAGCGGGGCGCCGTTGGCGGGGCTGGCCGCGCTGTGGCTGGCGGCGCGGCTGGGTTGGCTGTTGAACCTGCCCTGGCCGTTGCTGGCGCTGCTGGAGCTGAGCTTCCCACTGGCCGTGGCCGGGGTGATGGGGTGGACGCTGTGGCAGGTGCGACAACAGCGCAACTATCCGATTGTGCTGGTGTTGCTGCTGTTGGCCGTGGCGGATGGCATTGCCCTGTACGGGCTGTTGCGCCAGGACGACGGCTGGCAGCGCCAGGCGGTGCTCACCGGTTTGTGGCTGGTGGCGGCGATGATGGGCCTGATCGGCGGCCGTGTGATTCCGTTTTTCACCCAGCGTGGGTTGGGCCGGGTCGAGGCGGTAAAGCCCTGGCCGTGGCTGGACCGTATATTGCTCGGCGGTTCGATCCTGGTGGCGCTGGCTTATGCGGGCGGGTTGGCCGCGTCGCCCAGCCTGTGGCTCGGCGCGTTGTTCGCGGCCCTTGGCATCGGCCACCTGCTGCGCCTGGTGCGCTGGCATGACCACGGCCTGTGGCGCGTGCCGCTGCTGTGGTCGTTGCACCTGGCGTATGCGTGGCTGGCGCTGGCCTGCCTGGGCATGGCGCTGTGGAACGTCGGTGCGCCGCTCAACCCGAGCCTGGCGGTGCATGCGCTCACCCTGGGCGCCATGGGCGGCTTGATCCTGGCGATGATCGCGCGGGTCAGCCTGGGCCATACCGGCCGGCCCTTGCAGCCGCCGGGCGGGATGACCCTGGCCTTTGCGCTGCTGAACCTGGCCTGCGTGTGCCGGGTGCTGCTGGTGCTGGTGTGGCCGGTGGCGGCGTTGTGGCTGGCCGGGCTGTGCTGGTCCGTCGGTCTCGGGCTGTACCTGTGGCGCTACGGGCCGATGTTGATGCAGTCGCGCGTCGATGGGCACCCTGGCTAGGAGAGACCGATGTTGTATTCGTGGTTATTGATCGTGCACCTGCTGGCGGCCATCGCCTTTATCGGCACGTTGTTTTTTGAAGTGGTGATCTGGCACAGCGCCCGGCACGAATTGGCCTGGTCGGCGCAGTTCACCGCCGAGCACGCGATTGCCCGGCGTTCACGCCAAGTGCTGCATGGCGTGGTGGTGCTGCTGTACGGCGCGGGTATCGGCCTGGCCTGGCACTACTGGGGCATGCCGTGGACCGGGCGTTTCGCGCTGCTGCTGAGCCTGAAAATCAGCCTGGCCCTGAGCATCATCGGCCACTACCTGCTGCTGGCGTACTGGCTGACCCACAAACGTCTGAGCCCCAGGCGGGCGGTGTGGATCCGGCGCAGCATCCTGGCGCACATGGTGCTGATCGTGATCCTTGCCAAGTCGCTGTGGTAGGGCCGTGCGGCGTCATGCCGCGGACGAATGTTGATCGCGGTCAAGGGATAACGCGGCGGTAGTTCCCACACTGTGGCGAACTTTCTGGAGGACCGCGCCATGCCCCTGTCTCTTGCGCAATTGCGCCGCAACTACACCCTGTATGGCTTGAGGGACGACCTTGTGCAGGCCGATCCCCTGGTGCTGTTCGGCCAGTGGCTCGACCAGGCGCGCAAGACCGAAGTGCCGCCGGCCGAGGCCAACAGCATGGCCCTGGCCACGGTCGACCGTGAGGGGCATGCCCATTGCCGCATCCTGTTGCTCAAGGGCTTCAGCGCCGACGGCTTTTTCTTCTTTGGCCATTATCAAAGCGCCAAGGGCCAGGAGCTGGCGAGCAATCCCCATGCGGCCATGACGTTTTTCTGGCCGGGCCTGGAGCGTCAGGTGCGCATTGAGGGCCCCGTGGTGCGTGCGCAGGCCCAACTGTCGGACGACTATTTCGACGCCCGTCCCGCCGCTAGCCAGTTGGGCGCCTGGGCCTCGCCGCAAAGCCAGCCCCTGGGCCATCGCAGCGAACTGGAAAGCCGCTTGCGCGAGGTCACTGAGCGCTTCGCCGGCCGCCAACCGCCACGCCCCGAACATTGGGGCGGCTTTTGCCTGCAACCGCGGCGCATCGAGTTCTGGCAAGGCCGCCCCGACCGCCTGCATGACCGTCTCGACTATCGCCTGCACGACGGTCACTGGCAGCGCACGCGGCTGGCCCCCTAACGGCATACCTCCTCCGAGGAATAGGCCCTGCGCCCATTGCGGCGCAGGCTTTGCAGCACTTTCCTGACGTTTGGAGCCTGGATCATGGCCCATTTGAAACAACGGCATTTCGTGCCACTGAACATCGCCGTGCTGACCATCAGCGACACCCGCAGCCTCGACACGGATACCTCCGGCCAGACCCTGGTGGACCGCTTGCAGCGCGCCGGCCATGTGCTGGTGGACCGAGGTCTGGTGATTGACGATATCTACCAGATCCGCGCGCAGGTTTCCCTGTGGATCGCCGACCCCGAGGTCCAGGTGGTGCTGATGACCGGTGGCACCGGCTTCACCGCCCGCGACAACACCCCCCAGGCTGTGCTGCCGTTGCTGGACAAACAGGTGGACGGCTTTGGCGAGCTGTTCCGCCAGGTGTCCCTGGCCGAAATCGGCATGTCGACCCTGCAATCGCGCGCGCTGGCCGGCGTCAGTAACGGCGTGCTGGTGTGTTGCATGCCCGGTTCGCCCGGCGCCTGTCGCACCGCGTGGGACCAGATCCTGCTCAGCCAGTTGGACAGTCGCACCGGCCCGTGCAATTTCGTGCCGCACCTCAAGCCGCAGCCTGATCAAGTGCTCGGCGCCTGCGAGGCACGGTCATGAGCGTGTGTGACAGCGGCGAGCTGTTGCCGGTGGACGTGGCCGTCGAACAACTGCTGGCCCAGGCGCCACCGCCACCGTCCACCGAGGTGGTGGCCCTGGGCGAGGCCCTTGGCCGGGTGACCGCCGAAGAGGTGTTCTCGCCCCTCGACCTGCCGAGCTGGGACAACAGCGCCATGGACGGCTACGCCCTGCGCGCCTTCGATGTGCCGGAGCAGGGCGGCTACCTGGTATTGGCGGGGCGGATCGCCGCCGGGCACAGCAGCGACGTACCGTTGCAGGCTGGGCAATGCGTGCGGATTTTTACCGGTGCGCCCCTGCGTCCGGCGCCGACAGTGTGGTGCCCCAGGAGCGCTGCCGCGTGTACGGCCAGCGTATCTGGTGCCCGCCGTTGCGCCTGGGCGAACACGTGCGCAAGCGCGGTGAAGAGCTGCAACGCGGCCAGCGCATCTTGAGCGCCGGCAAGCGCCTGCGCGCCCAGGAAATCGGCCTGCTGGCAGCGGCGGGCATCCCGCGCGTCAAGGTCTACCGGCCACTGCGGGTGTCGCCTGCTCAGCAGCGGCGATGAGCTGCGCGAGCCTGGCGAACCGCTGGCGCCGGACAGATCTACAACAGCAACCGCCATCTGGTCGCCGCGTTGCTGCGTGGCTGGGGCGTGCAAGTGCACGACTACGGCGTGATGGCCGATGCCCTGGCGGCCAGCCGCGACGCGCTGGCCCCTGGCGTCCCTCCGAGTGCGACCTGCTGCTGACCACTGGCGGTGT
>NZ_JAFHKI010000140.1 GCF_016937615.1 Pseudomonas lactucae
GCAAGCCTCCACATTTGATTCGATTTCCACTTCAGGATCGCCGGTCTTCAGCGACGTTCGATTGGCACGAACTTGCGCTGTTCGACGCCGGTGTACTCGGCGCTTGGACGGATGATGCGGTTGTTGGCACGCTGCTCAAACACATGCGCAGCCCAGCCGGTCAGGCGCGAGCAGACGAAGATCGGGGTGAACAGCTTGGTCGGGATGCCCATGAAGTGGTACGCCGAGGCATGGTAGAAATCGGCGTTGGGGAAGAGTTTTTTCTGTTCCCACATGGTCTTGTCGATGGCTTCGGAGACCGGGAACAACACCGTGTCACCCACTTCGTCGGCGAGTTTTTTCGACCAGCCCTTGATCACTTCATTGCGCGGGTCGTTGTCTTTGTAGATCGCGTGGCCAAAGCCCATGATCTTGTCTTTGCGCGCCAGCATGCCGAGGGTGCCTTGCACCGCGTCTTCGGCCGAGGAGAAACGCTCGATCATCTCCATCGCCGCTTCGTTGGCTCCGCCGTGCAGCGGGCCGCGCAGGGAACCGATGGCGGCGGTGACACAGGAATACAGGTCCGACAGGGTCGAGGCACATACGCGCGCGGTGAAGGTCGACGCGTTGAATTCGTGTTCGGCGTAGAGAATCAGCGACACGTTCATGACCTTTTCATGCAACTCGCTTGGCTTCTTGCCGTGCAGCAGGTGCAGGAAGTGGGCGCCGATGCTGGGCTCGTCGGTCACGCAATCGATGCGCTTGCCGTCGTGGCTGAAGCGGTACCAGTAGCACATGATCGCCGGGAACGCGGCGAGCAGGCGGTCGGTGACGTCGCGCTGCACGCTGAAGTCTTGCTCGGGCTCGATATTGCCCAGGAACGAGCAACCGGTGCGCATCACGTCCATCGGATGAGCGTCGGCGGGAATGCGTTCCAGCACTTCTTTGAGTGCCTGCGGCAGGTCGCGTAGCTTGCTCAGTTTTGTGCGGTAGTCCGTCAGTTCGGCCTGGGTAGGCAATTCGCCGTACAACAGCAGGTAGGCGACTTCTTCAAACTGCGCGTCGGCGGCCAGTTCGCGTACATCGTAGCCGCGGTAGGTCAGGCCGGCACCCGCCTGGCCCACGGTGGACAGTGCGGTCTGCCCGGCGACCTGGCCACGCAGGCCGGCGCCACTCAATACTTTTGCTTCAGCCATGTTCGTTCTCCAATGTTGTAGTTATGGGAGGCGCGTTCGTTATTTTTTCGCGGCGAACAGCGCGTCGAGCTTCTGTTCGAAGGTGTGGTAGTCGATGCGGTCGTAAAGCTCCATGCGGGTTTGCATGGTGTCGATCACGTTCTGTTGGGTGCCGTCGCGACGGATCGCGGTGTAGACGTTCTCGGCGGCCTTGTTCATGGCGCGGAAAGCCGAAAGCGGGTACAGCACCAGGGAAACATCGGCAGATTTCAACTGTTCGGTGGTGTACAGCGGGGTCGCGCCGAATTCGGTGATATTGGCCAGAATCGGCGCCTTGACCCGGGCAGCGAACAGCTTGTACATCTCAAGTTCGGTGATGGCTTCCGGGAACACCATGTCGGCGCCGGCCTCGATGCAAGCGGCGGCACGTTCCAGGGCGGATTCCAGGCCTTCGACCGCCAGGGCGTCGGTGCGCGCCATGATCACGAAGCTGTCATCGGTGCGCGCATCCACGGCGGCCTTGATACGGTCGACCATTTCCTGCTGGGACACGATTTCCTTGTTTGGACGATGGCCGCAGCGCTTGGCACCCACCTGGTCTTCGATATGGATGGCCGCGGCGCCGAACTTGATCATCGACTTGACGGTACGCGCCACATTGAATGCCGAGGAGCCGAAACCGGTGTCCACGTCCACCAGCAGCGGCAGGTCGCACACATCGGTGATGCGACGCACGTCGGTGAGCACGTCGTCGAGGCCGGTGATCCCCAGGTCCGGCACGCCCAGGGAGCCGGCCGCCACGCCGCCGCCCGACAGATAAATGGCCTTGAAGCCGGCGCGCTTGGCCAACAGTGCGTGGTTGGCATTGATCGCGCCCACCACCTGCAACGGCTGTTCGCTGGCGACCGCGTCACGGAAACGCTGGCCTGGGGTGCTGTTGTTGTTGGAACTCATGGCTCACCTCTATTTATTGGGGAGTGCCGTCCGGGAAGTGACGGGCAATATTGCGTTTGGAAGCGCCGATGTGGCGGCGCATCAACAACTCGGCCAGTTCACCGTCGCGATCGGCAATCGCGTCAAGAATGCGGTGATGCTCGGCAAAAGCCTGGCGTGGACGATTTGGGGTAGCGGAGAACTGGATGCGGTACATGCGCACCAACTGGTACAGCTCGCCACAGAGCATTTGGGTCAAGGTGCGGTTGCCGGCGCCTTGAATTATCCGGTAATGAAAATCGAAGTCGCCTTCCTGCTGGTAATAGCCCAGGCCGGCCTGGAACGCTTCGTCGCGCTCATGGGTGTGCAATACCTGGCGCAACTCTTCGATTTCCGCGTCGGTCATGCGCTCGGCCGCCAGGCGACAGGCCATGCCTTCCAGGGATTCGCGGATTTCATACAGCTCGACCAGTTCGGCATGGCTCAAGGACACCACCCGTGCGCCGACGTGGGGCACGCGTACCAGCAGCCGCTGGCCTTCCAAACGGTGGATCGCCTCGCGCAGCGGCCCGCGGCTGATGCCATAGGTGCGCGCCAGCTCCGGCTCGGAAATCTTGCTGCCGGGGGCGATCTCGCCTTTAACGATGGCGGCCTGGATGCGTCGGAAGACGTTCTCGGACATGGTCTGCGAATCGTCTTGCGTCATCACTGGGGTTTCCAGTTGATCCAGCATATTGTCGACACCTTTAAAAGCAATGAGGCAAAAACTAGCCAATAATGCCAAAGCAGTCAAAGAATAAATGCACATTGTCGACAATCGTCTAATAGCGCCCTGGCGTATTCCCGCAAGGCATGGCCGCCTGCCAGCGCTGGCGCCAAAAAAGCATCATGTTAGAATGCCCGCCGCTTTTGCCTGACATCACTGGATGAAACGGCGCACGAGGGAGTTTGCGCAGCAATGCCAGTCGCCTTGAATTGAACATCGCACTGCACCGCCTCAGGATCTATGAGACTCAAGCCCTTCCCCCTGTTTTGCCTAGTGTGCCTACCGAGCCTTGGCGTTGCCGCCGAGAAGACCGTGTACGGCCTCAACGAATACGCCCAACTGGCCGGGATCGACCTGGAGGTGGCCGCCAAACTGGACACCGGGGCCAAGACCGCTTCCCTCAGCGCGCGTGACATCAAGCGCTTCAAGCGCAACGGCGAATCCTGGGTGCGCTTCTACCTGGCCATCGACACCGCCCATTCCCACCCCATCGAACGTCCCCTGGCCCGCGTCAGCAAGATCAAGCGTCGCGCCGGCGACTATGATCCCGATGAGGACAAGAACTACACCGCCCGCCCAGTGATTGCCCTGGATATCTGCATGGGCACCGCACTGCGCAGCATCGAAGTGAACTTGACTGACCGCAGCGCTTTCCAATATCCGCTGCTGATCGGCTCCGAAGCGTTGAAACGCTTTGATGCGCTGGTCGATCCCAGTCTTAAATACGCAGCAGGCAAACCCGCCTGCGCCGCCGACGCTCATACCGCCGAGTAAACCGAATGCGCTCTCTTACCCTGCACTTGAAAATCCTGATCGCCATCCTGGTGGTGCTGGGTATTTCGGTCACCGCCTATCAGATTTTCGTACTGGGTATCCCCGTCACCGAGGACGCCACCGACGACTTGTGGAACATCGATGCCAAGGTCGAGTTCGTCGCCAACCCGAAAGACCCGGTCAAGATCCAGATGTTCGTGCCGCCCTTGAGCCGCGACTTCGTCAGCCTCAATGAGAGTTTTATCTCGAACAACTACGGGGTCAGCGTCAACCGCATCGACGGCAACCGCAAAGTCACCTGGTCGCGCGCCGCGCCAAGGGCAACCAGACCCTGTATTACCGACTGGTGCTGACCAAGCGTTACAGCGGCGAGAAAGCCAAGATCAAGGGCCCGACCTTCCGCGACAGCATCGCCGTGGAAGGCCCGGAAAAAATCGCCGCCGAAGCCCTGTTGGCGCCGATCCGCCAGCATTCGGCCGACGTCGAGACCTTCATTACCGAAGCGATCAAACGCACCAATAATCTCAATGACGACAATGTGAAGCTGCTGCTGGCGGGCGACCCGTCGACACCGCACAAGGCCAAGATCGTCGAGCTGCTGCTGTCCATCGCCCATGTGCCGGTGGAAAAGGTCCACACCATCCGCCTGGTCGCCGACCAGCCGCAAACCCCGGAACTGTGGCTGCGCAGCTTCAATGGCAATGACTGGCTGTATTTCAACCCGGAAACCGGCGAACCGGGCCTGCCCGCCGACCGGCTGCTGTGGTGGACCGGCGATGAAAACCTGATCACCGTCGATGGCGGCAAGAAAGCCATGGTCACCTTCAGCCTGAACAACAGCGAAATGAACGCGATTCGCCTGGCCAAGCTGACCGACGAGAACACCGACGCCAACTTCCTCGAATACTCGCTGTATGGCCTGCCGCTGCAAACCCAGCAAACCTTCATGATCATGGTGATGATCCCGATCGGCGTGCTGGTGATCCTGATCCTGCGCAACCTGATCGGCCTGCAGACCCTGGGCACGTTCACGCCGGTGCTGATAGCCCTGGCGTTTCGCGAAACGCAGTTGGGCTTCGGCATCATGCTGTTTACGGTGATCACTGCGCTTGGGCTGTCCCTGAGGTCGTACCTGGAACACTTGAAACTGCAGATGTTGCCGAGGCTGTCGGTGGTACTGACGTTCGTGGTGGTGCTGATCGCGGCCATCAGCCTGTTCAGCCACAAGCTAGGGCTGGAACGCGGCCTGTCGGTGGCACTGTTCCCGATGGTGATCCTGACCATGACCATCGAACGCCTGTCCATTACCTGGGAAGAGCGCGGCGGTGGCCACGCCATGAAAGTGGCGATCGGCACGCTGTTCGCCGCCTCCCTGGCGCACATCATCATGAGCGTGCCGGAGCTGATCTACTTCGTGTTCACCTTCCCGGCGATCCTGCTGATCCTGGTGGGCTTCATGCTGGCCATGGGGCGTTATCGCGGTTACCGCCTGACCGAGCTGGTGCGTTTCAAGGCCTTCCTCAAGGCTGACTCGTAATGTTCGGCTTCTGGAAGACCTGGAAGGCCCTCGAAGCGCGGGGGATCATGGGCATCAACCGGCGTAACGCCGACTACGTGCTCAAGTACAACAAGCGCAGCCTGTACCCGATCGTGGATGACAAGATCATCACCAAGGAACGGGCGATTGCGGCCGGTATCCACGTGCCGCAAATGTACGGGGTGATCTCCACCGAGAAGGAAATCGACAAGCTCGACGAAATCATCGCCGGGCGCAGCGACTTCGTGATCAAACCGGCCCAGGGCGCCGGCGGCGATGGCATCCTGGTTGTGGCGGACCGCTTTGAAGGCCGCTACCGCACGGTGTCCGGCAAGATCATCAGCCATGAAGAGATCGAGCATCAGATCTCCAGCATCCTCACCGGCCTGTACTCCCTGGGCGGCCACCGTGACCGTGCGTTGATCGAGTACCGTGTGGTGCCCGACCAGATCTTCAAGAGCATCAGCTACGAAGGCGTGCCGGATATCCGCATCATCGTGCTGATGGGCTACCCGGTGATGGCCATGCTGCGCTTGCCCACGCGCCAGTCCGGCGGCAAGGCCAACCTGCACCAGGGTGCGATTGGCGTGGGCGTCGACCTGGCTACCGGCCTGACTCTGCGTGGCACCTGGCTGAACAACATCATCACCAAACACCCCGACACCACCAACGCGGTGGATGGTGTGCAGTTGCCCAACTGGGACGGTTTCATGAAGCTTGCCGCGGGCTGCTACGAGCTGTGCGGGCTGGGCTACATCGGCGTGGACATGGTGCTGGACCAGGAAAAAGGCCCGCTGATCCTCGAACTGAATGCGCGGCCAGGACTGAATATCCAGATCGCCAACGACTGCGGGTTGACCTTGCGCACCCATGCGGTGGAGGCCCGGCTGGAAGAGCTGAAAGCCGCCGGCGTGACCGAAACCGTGGAAGAACGGGTGAAGTTCGTACAGGCAATGTTTGGGCATATTCCGCCCGTCGAAGGCTGATCCGGTCGTCGAACTGTCTATCCCCGACATCCCCTCTAGGAGCAAATCCTACAGGGGACTACAATCGCCTCCCCCCGCCCAGGCTGATCCACCCGCATGTCGACCTGCTCCGTACACCCGCTGCCCTACCGGGCCAACCCCACCGAGTATTTTGCGGCGATTCGCCATGCCCCGGGCGCGGTGCTGCTCGACAGTGGCCGCCCGGTGGCCGAGCGCGGGCGTTATGACCTGCTCAGCGCCTGGCCTGAGGCGACACTGACGGTAGCGCCCGACGAAAGCGGCAGCGATTTCCTGCAGCGTTTGCGCAAAAACCTGACGCAGCTGGGTCACGCCACCCTGCCCGATGGCTACACATTGCCGTTTGCCGGCGGTTTGATCGGCTACCTGAGTTATGACTTTGGCCGGCACCTGGAGCAGATGCCGCACTTGGCAGTGGATGATTTGCACCTGCCGGATGCGCGCTTCGGGCTGTACGCCTGGGCACTGGTCAGTGATCACCAGGCGCAGACCAGTCAATTGGTGTTCCACCCGGCGCTGGCCGACAGCGAACGGCAACGATTGGTCGCGTTATTCAGCCAACCGACGACAGACAGCACCGCCACGTTCACGCTGCAAGGGCCCATGGCGCCGGACCTCACGGCCGAGGCGTACCGCCAGGCCATCGTGCATATCCAGGATTACATTCAGGCGGGCGATTGCTATCAGGTCAACTTTGCCCAGCGTTTTCGCGCACCGTGCCTCGGTGATCCATGGGTCGCTTACTGCGCACTGCGCGAAGCCTGCCCGACGCCCTTTTCCGGCTTCCAGAGCCTGCCGGATGAAGGCGCGGTATTGAGCCTGTCACCGGAGCGTTTCGTCAGGATCAGCGCAGGTCACGTTGAAACCCGGCCGATCAAAGGCACCCGTCCACGCGGTGTAACGCCTGAAGACGACGCTGCGCACGCCGCCGAACTGCTGGCCAGCGCCAAGGACCGCGCCGAGAACCTGATGATCGTCGACCTGCTGCGCAACGACCTGGGCCGCACCTGCCGTACCGGTTCGGTGAGCGTGCCGGAGCTGTTCAGCCTGGAAAGCTACCCCAACGTGCATCACCTGGTCAGCAGCGTTATCGGCGAGCTGGCCGACGACAAGGACGCCCTCGACCTGATCGCCGGCAGCTTCCCCGGCGGCTCCATCACCGGCGCACCGAAGATCCGCGCGATGCAGATCATCGACGAGCTGGAGCCAACCCGTCGCGGCCTGTACTGCGGCTCGCTGGTGTACCTGGACGTGCGCGGCGAGATGGACAGCTCCATCGCCATCCGCAGCCTGCTGGTCAAGGATGGCCAGGTGTGCTGCTGGGGCGGCGGCGGGATTGTCGCGGACTCACAGTGGGAGGCGGAGTACCAGGAGTCGCTGACCAAGGTGCAGGTGTTGTTGCACACGTTGGAAAGTTTGTAACGCACGACCCTCGTGGCTTGCGGGCAACGGCTCTAGAAACCGAAAAAATCTGAATCAGAACCGCTATGGACGAGGCGCGAGCCGGGAGATAGCGTCCCACTCCGACTCTCCATCCGCCATCTGTGAAGGATCACATGAAGCGACTGCCTACTCGTCAGAAATTATTTCAGGGATTGCACTTCCAACCAACCACCCTAACATCTCCCAAAATGGGATGCGTCAGCGATGCGGATAATCGCGCGCTCTACCTTACGCATACCAGATCAACGCGGAGACCGTGTGATGGACATCAAACCGATACATTCCCAGGAAGACCTGACCGCTGCGCTGGCGCGGGTGGAGCAACTTTGGGGCGCGCAGAAGGGCTCGCCCGAGGGCGACGAACTGGAAATCCTCGCTGTACTCATTGAAAAGTACGAGGCGGCACATTATCCAATGCCACCTTCCGACCCCGTGGAAGCCATTCGATTTCGCATGGAACAACTGGGCATGACGGCCCGCGACCTGGAGCCCTTTATCGGCACCAGTGGACGGGTTTCAGAAGTACTGAACCACAAGCGCAAGCTGAGCCTGTCGATGATCAAGCGCCTGCATGAAGGTTTGAGTATTCCTTATGAGCGGTTGCTGGCAGAGGGATAAACAATGGCAGGGCCGGCCCTATCGGGGCATAGGTATCTACACAACTTGCTCTGAGCGAAAAACCTAGAGCCAATGGCTGTTGTGGTGAGCGGGCTTGCCCGCTCACCACAGGGTGAATTATCAGCTTTTAAAAATTATGTAGACACTTATGCCTATCGGGACCACCAGCATCACTGAATGACTTAAAGACTCAACGTCCGATTCGACGCCTTGATGAATTCGTTCTTCAAATCCTCAAACGTATGCACCGCCGGAAATTGCGGGAATTCACGCACCACATTCTCTGGCGCGTGGAACAGAATCCCACGGTCGGCTTCGCCCAGCATGGTGGTGTCGTTGTAGGAATCGCCGGCGGCGATCACGCGGTAGTACAGGCTCTTGAACGCCAGCACCGACTGGCGCTTGGGATCTTTCTGGCGCAATTGGTAGCTCACCACGCGGTCGTTTTCATCGGTGATCAGGCGATGGCACAGCAGCGTCGGGAAACCCAGTTGGCGCATCAGCGGCTGTGAGAACTCATAAAAGGTGTCGGACAGGATCACCACCTGAAAGCGCTCGCGCAGCCAGTTGACGAACTCGACGGCGCCGTCCAGCGGCTTGAGCGTGGCGATCACGGCCTGGATATCGGCGAGCTTGAGCCCATGTTCGTCGAGGATGCGCAGGCGTTGCTGCATCAGCACGTCGTAGTCGGGAATGTCCCGGGTGGTGGCCCGCAGGGATTCAATCCCGGTTTTTTCGGCGAAGGCGATCCAGATTTCCGGAACCAGCACCCCTTCCAGGTCAAGACAGGCAATTTCCACAAGACACTCCCATTTATCTGTTGTTGGTTGAGCGGGCAAAAAAGACTGCCGAACTCTAGCGATTCAAGCTCGCCGCCGCAACGCAGAGCGGATTTTGATACCATCGCTCCCCTATAGAGCGCTCAGCGCCACTGACCTGTAGGAACCGTCCTGATGAACCAAGCCTTCGACGTTGTTGAACTCGCCGCGACCTATGCCAACAAATCCGCCCAGGACATTCTCAAGCTGGCGTTCAGCCAGTTCGGCGATGACCTGTGGATCTCCTTCAGCGGCGCCGAGGACGTGGTGCTGGTGGACATGGCCTGGAAGCTCAACAAGAACGTCAAGGTATTCAGCCTCGACACCGGTCGTCTGCACCCGGAGACCTATCGGTTTATCGAGCAGGTACGCGACTTCTACAAAATCGACATCGAACTGATCTCACCGGACCAGAGCAAGCTGGAGCCGTTCGTCAAGGAAAAGGGCCTGTTCAGCTTCTATAAGGACGGCCATGGCGAATGCTGCGGCGTGCGCAAGATCGAACCGCTGCGCCGCAAGCTTGCCGGCGTGAGCGCCTGGGCCACCGGCCAACGCCGCGACCAGAGCCCCGGCACACGCAGCCAGGTGGCGGCGCTGGAGATCGATACAGCCTTCTCCACCCCGGAACGCACCCTGTACAAATTCAACCCGCTGTCGCAAATGACCAGCGAAGAGATCTGGGGTTACATCCGTATGCTGGAGCTGCCGTATAACAGCCTGCATGAACGCGGGTTTATCAGCATTGGCTGCGAGCCCTGCACCCGGCCGGTGCTGCCGAACCAGCATGAGCGTGAAGGCCGTTGGTGGTGGGAAGAGGCCACCCAGAAGGAATGCGGGCTGCATGCCGGGAACATCATCAGCAAGGCTTGAAGACCGACGAAGTAAAAATGTGGGAGGGGGCTTGCTCCCGATAGCGGTCTGTCGGTCAACTTATGTTTGACTGAAACACCGCTATCGGGGGCAAGCCCCCTCCCACATTTGTTTTGTGTTAGGCCATAAACTGTACACACATATGTAACATTAAGTGTCATTTATGTGTGCAATTAATGCACCCTTGCACCAATAGGTAACATTTATTTCCCACGCAATGTGTTCATTAAATAACGTAC
>NZ_JAFHKI010000141.1 GCF_016937615.1 Pseudomonas lactucae
GGCTTGCTCCCGATAGCAGGGGTCAGGGACTGATAGGTCACTGATACACCGCTATCGGGAGCAAGCCCCCTTCCCACATTGGCGCTGTGTTTAATCGACGAGCGTGCAAGCCATGACCACCGCATCTTCGCGGCCACCGACCGCGGGGTAATAGTCCCGCCGACGGCCAATCTCGTTGAAGCCATAGCGCTCATACAGGCGAAACGCGCCGGTATTGCTGTCACGCACCTCCAGGAAGCACTCCCGAGCGTTCGCTGCGTAAGCGCGGGACATCAGGTGCTCCAAAAGCGCCAGCCCCAGACCACGCCCCTGGTTTTCCGGTTTGACGGTGATGTTCAGCAGGTGCGCCTCATCGAGGATGATCTGCACCACGCCGTGCCCCACCTGCTGCTCACCTTCGAACATCAGCCAGATCTGGTACTTGCCCAGCCCGTCGAGAAAGATCCCGCGCGTCCAGGGATGGCTGAACGCCGCGTATTCGATTTTCAGCACGGCATCGAGGTCGGCCTCGATCATCGGGCGGAAAGATAAAGCCTCACTCATCGGTTGTTTTCCAGCGCGCCATCAGCCGGCGCATGGCTTGCCAGACATCAGCCTTACGCTGTGGCTCTTCCATTAATAATTCCAGGCCCGGCAGGGCCCACACCGAACCCAGGCCTTCGACCTGCAGCTCGCGGTACCAGGCTTCGGCATTCGCCTCGCCGGCAAACCGTACGGCGGGCAGGCCGATCAGCCACAGGCACACACAGGGTTCGTCTTCCAGGCGCGCCGAAACAAAACCCTGTACAAAATCTCGCGCCGCTTCGGGGCCCTGGTCCATGTTGCCGCGTACCAGCAGCGGCCAGCGCACCGGGTCGCCGACAATTTGCGGGCTGTCGGGCAGGCCGGCGGCGCGCAACATGTCTTTGAGCAGCATGTAGGCAGGGTCGCGGGTCTGGAAACGCTCGCCGGTGGGCAATTCCACCAACAGCAGGCAGCGACCGGCGCGCAGCAATTGCAGGGCAAAGCGCGGCGGCGGCACGACGGGCGCCTTGACCACCGTGACAGCCTCTTCGGCAACCACAGGCTTGGCCACGGCGGACGGGCGCGGCACCTCGATCCTGGCCCGCTCGACCACCGGGCGCGCCTGGGGCTCAGGCTTGACCAGCGCCACCGGCGCGGCGGCCTCCTCGCCCGACGACTCGAACGCCTCATAGGGCTCAAGCGCCTGCAGCAGCTGCGCCGCGACGGCGCGGCAAACGGCAGTTCAGTGCGGGGCAGCCAGTTGACCACCTGCATGGCGGTCAAGTAAGCGCGACGTCGGGACTCGATAAGCACAGCTCGGCCACTTGTGGATAAGTTAAGAGCGAGGATTCTACCGCTGTTCGGTAACAATCGCCCACTGCGCACTGACCGGCTGTGGATAAATCCCGCGCCTGATGCAGTACAATCGCGATTTTTAATCGCCAACCAGCCGGCCATTCCCATGATCGAACCCAAGCGCGTCCTGCGCGCCCTCGCCGAACACTGGGCCTTACTTGAGCCACTGTGCGAACACTTCGACCAAGGCACCCTGAGCCTCGGCGAGCTGCGCGCGCAACTGGCCGCCCAACAATTGGACAGCACGCCCCAGGACATCACCAGCCTGCTGGACGTGTGGATCCGCCTGGATATCCTGGTGCCTGTCGCCAAGAGCCCGAACCGTTTCGAGCTCAACGCGCAAATCCACGACTTCCTGGCGTACCTGCGCAAGGAGCACCGGCTCGGCCTGTGCCTGGAGATTGAAGCCTACCTGCGCCACCTCGAGCGCCTGGCCGGTTATATCCAGGATGCCTTCGACATCCGCGACGGCCACGACCTGGCCCGTCAACTGCGCCTGTTGGACATGCGCGTGCGCGATGTACTGAAAAAACTCGCCAACGACGAACAGGCCCTCGCCGCCGTGGCCGACCGCGCCAAGACCAGTGACCGCCAGATCCCATTGCGCCAGCGTTACGCCGAAGTCCTGGCAACCTGGGACGAATACGTCGAACCAATGATCCAACTGGTGAACGCCGACGGCGCCTTCGAGCAAGGCGTGCGCAAGGTGGAAAACGTACTGCTGCGCATGCTCACCGAGCAACAGCGCCTCGGCCACCTGGTGGACGACGACATGCTGCTGCGCACCCACGCGCGCATCCTCGAAATGCAGACCAGCGCCCAGTTGACGTTGCGCCATGCGCGGGAGCTGCTGCTGCCACTGCGTGAAGAGGCGCGCCGGCACAATGCCGTGACCCGTGGCGCAGCGCTCGCCTTATCGGCCATCCGCCGTAAAGGGCTGGATGCGGTCCCACAGGCCGCGATGCCGATGTTCACCCGGCCGCAAAGTACGTTCCTCGGCAGTGCCAGCCAGGTCGAAGCCTATGTGTATGCACTGGCGAATTTCGAGCCGAAACCGGCGCGTTTTCCCAAGGCGCACAAATCCCACAAGGGCGAAGCCCAGCGCGCGCCGCGCACGGTCAAGGAAATGCTCGAGCGCTGCGAAGACGCGCTGCCAATGCCGGACCTGATGACCTGGCTGCTGGAGCAGGAACCGGACGGCGCCACCGACGAATTGCTGTACTGGTTCTCGCGCCTCTCGCGGGAAAAACGCTTCAAACGCGAACGCCTGGAACGCCGCGACTACCACACACACGAGCATCAGGTCAGCCTGCGCTCATTCGCCCTGCTCCCGGCCAGCCCTGATGCGGCCGAGACTTCTGCGAGCACCCCTTATGCATCTTGATCTTTCCGAACTGTCCCAGCTGGCGCCGATCTTTCGCGAGCTGTTCAAGGGTTACCACGTCAGCCGCCGTGACCCGGAGCTGTACACGCAACTGTCGAACTTCCAGGATCAGTACCGCACGCTGTTCAAAGCGCTGGGCTTTGAGCTGGTCTGCGATACCCGTGGTTTCTATTACTTCGTGCCGGACTCCGCCATCGCCAGCGCGCAGGTGAACAAGACCGCCCAGCGCCTGGCGCTGTTCACCTTCATCATCGTCGAGCACCTGGCCGATCAGGGCCGTGACCCGATCGCCGTGCTCGACGGTGGCAGCCTGGGCCGCGATGAGTTGCCGTCCCTGCTGGAAAAATACCGCGACCTGTTTATCCAGGCCGAAGTGCAGACCCAGGAAGAACTCGAAGAAAAAATCATGCGCCGCATGACCCAGCTGGTTTGCCAGCGAAGACAGCGGCATCTATCGCTTCCTGCCGCCCATGCACCGTTTCCTCGACGTGTGCCTGTCGGTGCAGCAGGACCGTGACCTGGCGGCCAGCGTGCACAGTGTGTTGCCGTTGCCTGCGCCAGTGATCATCGACGAAGACAGCGATGAAAAACTGCTGAAGACCGATGACCCGCTCGACTTGAGCGACTTTTCAGACGAAAGCGAAGAAGACGCCCTGGCCCGCGCCATTGCCGAAGAACAGGAGACCGATGCATGAGCAAGGAACGCTACGGCATCCGCCGCTTCGCCCTATTGAATACCGCCGGTTACAGCCTGGGTTTGTTCCCGCTGGAAGAACCGTTGTCGGTGTATGGCGCCAACAACCTGGGTAAATCCGCGTCGATCAACGCCTTGCAGTTCCCGATCCTGGCGCGCATGTCGGACATGAGTTTCGGCAAGTACACCCTGGAACAATCGCGACGCTTCTACTTTGCTACCGACACCAGCTACATCCTGGTGGAAGTCTCCCTGCCCCATGGCCCGCATGTCATTGGCGTGGTCGGTCGCGGCCCCGGCGGCGGTTTCGGTCACCAGTTCTTTGCCTACGCGGGCAAGCTGGACCTGGCTCACTACCAGAAGAACGACACCTGCCTGCGTCAGAAAGAGCTGTTCACCAACCTTGAGCGCGAAGGCCTGAAAGCCTACGAACTCAAGCCCGATGAACTGCGCCGTTTGCTGGTCGGCGGCCACACGTCAATCCCGCTGGACCTGACACTGATCCCGTTGCGTTCCACCAGCGAACAGAGCCTTAAGACCTTCCGCGCGCTGTTTATCAACCTGCTGCACATGCGCGAAATCACCGCGGCCAAGCTCAAGCAATTGTTTCTGGATGCCTTCGAACACAGCCTGCGTTCCGGCAGCGTGGATTACATCGCCGCATGTGAAGAAGCCTTCCGCGATGTACGACGCATGGAACAGGACTACAACTCACTGGTCGCCGCCGGCCCGTTGGTCGAGGCACTGGCCAATGGCGTGAAACAGCGCGACATCCTGCGCGGCAAACTGCATCGCCTGTCGCCGCTGCTGGATTCGCTGCTGGGCACCTGGTCGGACTACGCAAGTGCACGCAAGGAGGAGCTGACTATCCAGGCCGAGCACTACCGCAACGAGCAGGACGCGCTGCAGAACGACCAGCGTGGCGGTACCCAGGAGCTGATGCGCCTGGAGCGCGAAATCAGCGGCATCCAGCGCTGGCTGGGCGAGCTGTCGGTGCTCAAGCATCGCTTTGCCCTGGTCGATGACGTGAAAGTGCTGGAACAGCAATTGCTGGCGGCCAAGGATGCTCACGATGAACTCGCGGGTGCTCTGGCACAGTCGCGGCAGTTCAGCGCCGAAGATCTGGACGAGCGTCTGCGCGACCTGGAAAAACGGTTGAAGTCGGTCAGGCAGCAACTCGATCACGCGGATAACAACAGTTACGCCAAGCTGCGCGAAGAATTCTCGCAGCAGGATGTCGAGCGCCTGATGCGCCTGTTCAACAGCGCGTTGTTCAGCCTGCCGTTGGGCGAGCATGGCATCACGCTGGATGAGGACGGCCAGTGGGTCAAATCCCTGGAGCAGATCCTCGATGGTTTCAAGGGTGAGCGCTTTGAAGTGCCGGGGCTGTCCATTGACATCTCGCACATCGAGCCGCCGGCATTGCAGGCTCTGGCGGACCGCGCGGCCTTGCGTGACCAGAAGGAACGTCTGGAGAAAGAACTCAAGCAGCTCAAGACGCAGCAGGCGGTAGCGTCTGACCGCGCGGCGAGCAAGACCCAGACCGAAGCGCTGTATCAGCAAGTGCTGGATGCGCAAAAGGCCCTGGAAGACTTCCGTCGCGCGCAAACCCTGAGCGCCGAAGAAGGCGAGAAGCTGGAAAATCTGGCGCAGATGGAAGCGGCGCAGGATGAATTGAAGCGCTCCAGCGACGCCTTCACCGAACGCGTCCAGCAACTGTCGGCCAAGCTGCAACTGGTCGGTCGCCAGATCGGTGATATGGAAGCCAAGCAACGAACGCTGGATGACGCCTTGCGCCGTCGCCAGTTGCTGCCGGCGGACCTGCCGTTCGGCACGCCGTTCATGGACCCGGTCGACGATTCCATGGACAACCTGCTGCCGCTGCTCAACGACTATCAGGACAGTTGGCAGGGCCTGCTGCGCGCCGATGGCCAGATCGAGGCGCTGTATGCTCAGGTGCGTCTCAAGGGGGTGGCCAAGTTCGACAGCGAGGACGACGTCGAGCGCCGCCTGCAACTGCTGATCAACGCCTATGCACACCGTACCGACGAGGCGCTGACGCTGGGCAAGGCACGCCGCGCAGCCGTCACCGATATCGCACGGACCTTGCGCAATATCCGCAGCGACTACGACAGCCTGGAGCACCAGTTGGCGTTGTTCAACCGCGAGATCAACAAGCGCCAGGTGTCCAACCTGCAAAGCTTCCGCATCGTACTGGCGCCGAACAAGGAAGCGCTCAAGCATATCGACCAGATTATCCACAGTGCCGGTCAGTATGAAGAAGGCGAAACCCTGTCGGTATTCGACCTCAGCCAGAGCGCCGAACAGGACAACAAGAACGAAGAAGCCAAGGAATACCTTGCTCGCCTGGTAGCCGCCAACCATAACCAGTTGGGCCTCAAGGACTTGTTCGAGTTGGCGTTCGAAATCACCAAGGTCCACGGCCAACCAGTGATCCATACCGACATCGACGGCGCGGCCTCCAACGGCACCACCATGACCATCAAGGCGCTGACCAACATGTACTTGTTGCTGCACTTGATGGACCGCGACCAGGCCGGGCGCGTGCGTTTGCCGTACTACCTCGATGAAGCGGCAGACATCGATGAAAAGAACCAGGCGGCGCTGTTGGAAACCAGCCTGCAACTGGGCTTTGTGCCGATTCTGGCCAGTGTGAAGCCACAGGTGTCCGCCCAGGTGGCGATCGACCTGGAAGGCGGCAGCGGGCCGAACGGGATCTACATCGATGAGGCGGACTGGAAGTACATCCGTCGTCACGATGTGGTGAAGGCCACTGTGAATGTGCAGGCGGATGAACCGGAGCTGGATGAGGTTTAATTTTTTCCGCTGAAACACAAAGGCCCCTGGGGAGAATCCAGGGGCCTTTTTTGTGTCTGTGCCGGTCTCATCGGGAGCAAGCCCCCGATGGCGGCGCCTGGGTCTACTTACCGAGCGGAATTTTAGGCGCCCAGGTCAGCCATTCATCTTCAAACTTGTCGAACAGCGGGAAGGTCTGCTGCGGTCGCGCAGCATTGCCCATGCGCTCGCCGTCCGGGGTGGCAAAGGCAATGCCACCGGCGACCAGGGTTTCCAGAGACTCAGTGCGTACGGTCGCGCCTTTGAATAAGCCGAAGTCCAGGCCAAACCCACTGGTGTTCCAGAAGCGGCTACCGCTGCGCACCAGCGGCGCGTATTTGGGCTCGATCAGAATGTGCACCAACACGCGGTCGGCGGTCTGGCCCAACTCGTAGCCGGTGACTTTGCCCACGGTGACTTCGCGGTAGGTGACCGGTACGCCCTCTTTCAGCGATCCACGCCGCGCGGCGCTGAGGACCAGGCTCAAGCCTTGTTCCTGATGGACGGCTTCGGGCGGTTGGTCCAGGGCGACGAAACTCTTTTGTGGGCCTGCACTCTTCGCTGCCGGCTGGACTTCGATGTACTGACCGGTGACCAGGGTTTCCAGGTTGGAAGTCTTCATCAAGCCCAACTCAGGTTTGACGACCCAGAACTGAGTGCCGACGCGCGCAATACGGTCCGCCACTTGGGTAATACGTGCACTGAGCAGCACCGACTGCATGTCGGCACTGAGGTCGACGCTTTCGACCTTGCCCACATCCAGGCCTTTGAAACGCACGGCAGTGCCAGGGCGCAACCCATCGGCGCGGTCAACCTTGAGAGTGATCAGCGTACCGTGTTGATTCGCGGCCTCACGGTCAGCGAACAGACGGAAACGCGGGATGCGCTTTTTCAGCGGTACGTTTGGCTCCGGCGTTTCGAAGGCGATGCCCCCTGCCATCAGGCTGGCCAGGGATTCACTCTTGACCTGAATGCCACCAGTAAGACCGCCGGTCAGCGTGACTCCGCTGGCATTCCAGAACCGCGTTGAGCCGTTCACCAGGTTTTCGTATTCCTTCTCGATGTGAACACCGATCACTAGTTGCTTGTTCTTACGCGAGAACTGGTAGCTCTGCACCGAGCCGACCTTGACCTGTTTGTAGAGGATCGGACTGCCGACATCCAAAGACCCGAGGCTGTCGGTGAACAGCACCATGTGCAGGCCCGGGGAGCGCAGATCCAGCGGTGGCGCCTTGGCGCGGGCCACATATTCGCGCTGGGGCGCAGTCCCTTTGTCACCCGGACGAACAGCGATGTAGTTACCTTTTACCAGCGCTTCCAGGCCTGTGATGCCGGCCAGGGAGATGGAAGGCTTGACCACCCAGAATTGGGTGTCCTGTACCAGATAGTCTTCGGCCAAGGGGTCGAGGGTCAGCTCCGCGTTGGCGCTGGAGAGGTCCGGGTCTATCTTCAGGGTTTTGAGGGTACCGACCTGGATGCCTTTGTACATCACCGGCGTACGTCCAGCCTGCAAGCCCTCGAAGTCGGTGAGCTTGACCTTGACGCGGATGCCGGCGGCAGCGGCATCGAAGTCTTCGTACAGACGGAAGGGCAGGCTCGGATCGGTGGGTGGGCTGTCTTTGCGGTTTTCGGGTGTGGCGAAAGCGATACCGCCGGCGACGATGCTGGAGAGTGATTCGCTGCGCACTTTTACGCCGGACAGGTTGGCGTCGATGCTGATGCCGCTGGCGTTCCAGAAGCGCGTGTGTTTACGCACCAGGCTGGCGTAGGTCGGCTCGATGTAGACCTTGATTTCGACGGTGCTCTGGTCCTCGGACAGCAGGTAGCTTTTGACCTGGCCGACCTGGATCTGTTTGTAGAACACGGGACTGCCACGGTTCAACGAACCGAGACGGTCGGCCTTGATGGTCAGGTGCAGACCGGGTTTGGCGTCCGATAACGGCGGTTCCTCGGACAGCGCCTTGAACTTGCGTGTCGGCTCGCCATCGCCAGGGCTGGCGGCGATGTAGTTACCCGAAACCAGGGTTTCCAGACCGGTGATGCCGGCAAGGCTGACACTGGGCTTGACCAACCAGAAGCGCGTGTTGGTCTTGAGGTATTGATCGACATCCTTGTTCATCTCGATGGTGGCGATCACCCCGCGATTGTTGCCTTCGTCGTCCAGGGCCAGCGCCTTGACCTTGCCCACCGGCATGCCTTTGTAGACCACTTCAGTCTTGTTGACCTGAATACCTTCGCCGCTTTCGAAGCGCACCTGGATCTCGATGCCCTGTTGTGAATAGGCGCGCCATCCCAGCCAGCCACCGATGATCAAGGCGATCAGGGGCAACACCCAAATGGCCGACCAGTTGGAAGCTGGGCGTGTTTTAGCTTTAGGCAAATCACTCATGGTCGTCGTCCGACTCCGTGTTATCCCAAATCAGTCGGGGATCGAAAGTTACTGCGGCAAGCATCGTCAAGATCACCACACTGGCGAACGCCGCCGCACCGAGGTTAGCCTCGACGCTGGCAAGCCGTCCAAAGTTTACGACCGCCACCAGAATGGCGATCACGAAGATGTCCAACATGGACCAACGTCCAATGAACTCGATAAAACGGTACATCACAATACGTTGTTGCGCGGACAGCGGTTGGTGACGCTGCACCGAAAACAGTAGCAGACCAATGCCCACCAGCTTGAATGTCGGTACCAGGATACTGGCGATAAATACGACAGCGGCGATGGGAAACATACCGTGCTGAACCAGTTCTATCACCCCGGACATGATGGTGCTGGGGCTGCCCTGGCCGAGTGAATTGATGGTCATGATCGGTAACAGGTTGGCGGGGATATACAGAATCGCGGCGGTGATCAGCAGGGCCCAGGTACGCGTGAGGCTATTGGGGCGACGTGCATGCACGAGCGCACCGCAACGGGTGCAGGTCTGCTCGTCCGCATCCGGTTCTTGTTTGTTCAATTCATGGCATTCGGTACAAATCAGAATGCCTGCATCAATCGCCCGCATGATCATCCTCTGCTGAAAGCGCTTGCCAGATTTGGTGGGGCGACATCACCACCTCAAGCAGAACTTGAACCATTAATAAACTGACGAAGCAGACCAGACCCAGGCCTATCGTAATGGAGGCCATGTCGGCGAGTTTGACGATCGCCACCAGCACTCCCATGAGGTAGACCTCCAACATCCCCCAATCTTTCATGTGATGGTAAATGCGGTATAGCAGCAGACCGTAACTTCGCCCGATCTTCCAACGGATGCTGAGTAGCACGGCCAATTGACACAGGAGCTTGAGCAAAGGAATCGCCATGCTGCACAGGAATACGACGGCTGCAACGCCTTGCATGCCGGTATCGAACAAGCCGACTACGCCGCTCCAGACGGTGTCCTCCGAGGACTGCCCGAGTAGATTGAGCTGCATGATCGGAAGAAAGTTCGCAGGGATGTACAACAACAACGCGGCGAGCACCAAGGCGAGACTGCGCTCCACGACATTGTGGCGGTGAGCGTACAACTCGTAACCACAACGTGGGCATTGGGCTTTTTCACCGAGGGCGAGCGCGGGTTTACGCATCAGCAAGTCGCACTCATGGCATGCCACCAGATCGTCCAGTGGTAGATCCGATACCTCAATGGCATCAACTGGATCGGGCATAGATAGGGCTCGTACTCTAAAAAAGGTTAGGTGCCTATTCTAGTGGTCTGTTTCAGAAATAACTGTGCAAATTTGTCGGGGATAATCGTCGTGCAGGCCGACGAGCGAACCTCTCAATACTTTCCGAGCGCCCAAAACAAAACCCCACCTGCTTTCGCAAATGGGGTTTCGGAATTTAATCTTGACGATGACCTACTCTCACATGGGGAAACCCCACACTACCATCGGCGATGCATCGTTTCACTTCTGAGTTCGGGATGGGATCAGGTGGTTCCAATGCTCTATGGTCGTCAAGAAATTCGGGTA
>NZ_JAFHKI010000142.1 GCF_016937615.1 Pseudomonas lactucae
GCCACGGCCGCCGTGCTGCTGATCGGTCTGTTCAATTTCAGCAACCTGCCGGTGCGCCTGCAAGCCGACCATCTCACCGTGGTGGGCGAACGCCAGCGCCTGCAATTGGACGACGGCTCCCAAGTACTGCTCAACACCAATTCGGCGTTTTCCAGCACCGTGCAGGGCCATCAGCGCATCGCCCGCCTCTACCAGGGCGAAGCTTTTTTCGACATCCCGCCAAGCCACGGCCTGCCCCTGCAAATCGACGCCGGCCCGGTACGCGCCAGCGTGCGCGACACGGCCTTCGCCGTGCGCTACCTCAATGGCGAGGCGCAAGTGCAAGTGCAGCGCGGTGATGTGGACCTGAGCAACACCCTCAACGATGCCCGTGTGCGCC
Source organism: Pseudomonas lactucae (assembly GCF_016937615.1). GTDB lineage: Bacteria > Pseudomonadota > Gammaproteobacteria > Pseudomonadales > Pseudomonadaceae > Aquipseudomonas > Aquipseudomonas lactucae. The sequence goes on from NZ_JAFHKI010000142.1 coordinate 380, forward strand.
TCAGCGCCGGGGAAAGCATCCGCATCGGCCCCAAGGGCTTCGGCCCACCGGCCAAGCTGGATGCCGACAAGGACCTGGCCTGGGTGCAGGGCCGGCTAGTTTTCGAAAACTGCCCGATGAGCGAAGTGCTCGCCGAGTTGCGCCGCTATTACCCAGGATGGATCGTCAACACCAACGACAGGCTCGCCAGCGTCACCGTCACCGGTAATTACCGCCTCGACCAGCCGCTGGACGTGGTGCGCTCCCTGGCGCACATCACCTCGGCCAGGCTTTCGGAATTCCCGGCGCTGGTGATCCTGAACTAAATGAGAATAATTTTTACTCGATAGGCCCCGGTGGTACGTCTCGTCTTAGCCAATGCAACTGATTCCTATTTGGTTCGGTTCGCAACTATAAAGATTCGTACCCCGGAGCGCTCTCGATGTCCTCTCGTTTCAACCACCGGTCTTCTTCGCCCGTGTTGTCCTTGCTGACCGCCGCCATTCTGCTGGCCGGCGTGCCGGTGATGACCGCCAGCGCCGCCGAACCTGCAACGCGCAGCCACGGCAATTACACCTTCAGCATTGAACAGCAACCGTTGGTTTCGGCGCTCAATGCCTTTACCTCGGTGACCGGCTGGCAAGTCGGCCTGCCGGCAGAGCTGGGCCAGGGTGTGTCGTCGCCTGGCGCGCACGGCCCGCTGTCGCCGGAAAAAGCCCTGGATCGGCTGTTGGTGGGGACCAACCTGAGCTATCGCAAACTGGGCAGTAACAACATCGTGCTGGAAAAACGTGCGGCCGGCAGCACCCTCAACCTGCAACAGGTGACCATCAGCGCCACCCGCAACGAGCAGGACGTGACCCGCGTGCCAAGCACGGTCAGCGTGTATGAGCGTGAAGCACTGGACCGCCAGAACGTGAATAACATTCGCGAACTGGTGCGCTACGAGCCTGGCGTATCGGTGGGCGGTGCCGGCAGCCGCTCGGGCAATGCGGGCTACAACATTCGCGGTATCGACGGCGACCGCATCCTCACCCAGGTGGATGGCGTGGAGGTGCCGAATAACTTCTTCAACGGTCCCTACGCCAAGACGCGTCGCAACTACGTCGACCCGGAAATCGTCAAGCGCGTGGAGATCCTGCGCGGCCCGGCCTCGGCCCTGTACGGCAGCAACGCCATCGGCGGTGCGGTGAGCTACTTCACCCTCGACCCGGATGACATTATCAAGCCCGGCCAGGATGTCGGCGCCCGCCTCAAGACCGGCTACAGCTCCGCCGACGAGAGCTGGCTCACCTCCGGCACCTTTGCCGGTCGCGTACAGAACGTTGACGGCTTGCTGCACCTGAGCCAGCGCAACGGCCACGAAACCGAATCCTACGACGGCAACAATGCCACCGGCCTGGCCCGCACCGGCGCCAACCCGGAAGACGCACGCACCACCAACATCCTGGCCAAACTGGGTTGGAACTACGGCGATGACAATCGCCTGGGCCTGACCTACGAGAAGTACAAGGATGATCGCGACATCAACCTTAAAAACGCCGTCGGCGGGCCGTTCACCGGGGGACGCGGCTTCAATTTCTATCGTGCCCGTTCGGGCAACGACACCATCACCCGTGAGCGCTTCGGCCTGGAAAACAGCTTCGCGCTTGAGTCGCCGATCGCTGACCGCATCAAGACCAGCCTCAACTACCAGATCGCCAAGACGGACCAGACCACCGCCGAAATCTATCAACCGTCACGCCGCGTATTGCGCACCCGCGAGACACTCTACGAAGAAAAACAGTGGGTCTTCGACGCACAGTTGGACAAGGCCTTCAGCCTGGGCGCAACCGATCATCAAGTCACCTACGGCACCACCCTCAAGCAGCAGAAAGTCACCGGCTCGCGTGAGGGCAGTGCCACTTGCCTGACAGTCGGCAGCGGCTGCACGGCCATCGGCGCCCCCAGTCCATCGGCCAGCGACAGTGTCAAGCGCGCCAGCGATTTCCCGGACCCGACCATCAACACCTACTCGCTGTTTGCCCAGGACCAGATCGCCTGGGACAAGTGGACCTTCCTGCCCAGCGTTCGCTACGACTACACCCAGCTCAAACCCAAGCTGACTGAGGCATTCCTCAACACCGTCGACCCAACGCGGATCTACGATCACAGTAACAGCGAGAAAACCTGGCACCGCGTCACGCCGAAATTCGGCCTAACCTACGCATTGACCGAGCAATACACCTGGTTTGGCCAATATGCGGAAGGCTTCCGCACCCCTTCGGCCAAGGCTTTGTACGGCCGCTTTGAAAACCTCGATCAGGGCTACACCGTCGAGCCCAACCCGAACCTCAAGCCGGAAACCAGCAAGGGCATCGAAACCGGCATTCGCGGCAACTTCGACGCCGGCTCCTTCGACATCGCCGTGTTCTATAACAAATACCGCGACTTTATCGATGAAGACGCGGTGGTTGCCGGCAGTACCATCGAAGCCTTCCAGGCCAAGAACATCAAGCGCGCGACCATCAAGGGCGTGGAAGCCAAAGGGCGCCTGGACCTGGACGCGTTGGGTGCACCGCAAGGGCTCTACACGCAGGGGGCGATCAGCTACGCCCATGGCCGCAATGACGACACCGGCCAGCCGCTCAACAGCGTCAACCCACTCAAGGGCGTGTTCGGCCTGGGGTATGAGCAGGCGCAGTACGGCGCGCTGGTCAGTTGGACGCTGGTCAAAAAACAGAACCGCGTCGACAGCACCACCTTCTTCGCGCCCGACGGCAATTCCAGCAATGGCCCGTTCAAAACCCCAGGCTTCGGCATCGTCGACCTGACCGGTTTCTACAAAGTCACCCAGGACGTGACGCTCAACGGCGGTCTCTACAACCTCACCGACAAGAAGTACTGGAACTGGGACGACGTGCGCAGCTACGACGGTGTCGGCGAAGCCGGCGTGACCTCGCCCGCCAACCTCGACCGCCTGACCCAGCCCGGCCGCAACTTTGCGATCAATGTGATCTGGGACATCTGATAACGCCGCCCGCTTACCCCCGCCGACATTTCATCGGCGGGGTGAGGATTTTTTACTGTGCCGCGTCTTCTTGTTCGTCTAGTTGATAACAGCTCTCTTTACGGGCAACCAGGCGCTTCCCTTCCCAAGGACTTTTCATGACCGTTTCCACAACCACAGAACGCCCAAGCCTGCGCTCCCAGCGCCTGAACCAGATTACAAACGAGCCGCACACCAAGCTGGACGCTTTGGTCAAGGCTCACGCGCCGTTTGAAACCCAGGCCAACTTCGCGCGGTTCGTGGTTGCGCAGTACCTGTTCCAATCGGAACTGGTGAGCCTGTACAACGATGCCGAACTGATCAAGATCGTGCCTGACCTGGCCGAACGCTGCCGCGCCGAGGCCGCCAAGCTTGACCTGAGCGACCTGGATACCGAAGTGCCAGCACCGGTACCCGGCGCGGTGAAAAACCCAAGCAAAGCCGAGGCCCTGGGCTGGCTGTTCGTCTCCGAAGGTTCCAAGCTGGGCGCCGCGTTCCTGATCAAACGCGCCGTGGGCCTGGGCCTGGGCGAAACCTTCGGGGCCCGCCACCTGGGCGAACCGGCCGGCGGTCGCGCCGAGGGCTGGAAGCGTTTTACCCGAACCCTCGACGCTCTGGAATTCAGCGCCGAAGAAGAAGCCGCCGTGGAAAAAGGCGCGGTCGATGCGTTTGTGCGCTTCACCGTGTTGCTGGAACAGGCGTACGCTAGCGCACCTGAACTGGCCTGACCCCCCAAATTGAAATGCAATTTAAGTGTGGGAGGGGCGGTGCGACGATTCGACTTGCTCCCTCCCACACTTACATCATTTCAAGCTGATTTTTTTTTCATACTTTGCAAATACCCATGACTGGCAAAACCCAATCTCCCTCAAAAATCGCCCAGCTCCTCTTCGGCCTGCTGGCCTACGTCAGCCTGGGCATCGGGCTGGTGGCGATTGTCATACCGGGGTTACCCACCACCGAATTCATCCTGCTGGCCGCCTGGGCCGCCACTAAAAGCTCGCCCCGCCTGAGCGCCTGGCTGGAAAACCATCGCCTGTTCGGACCGATCCTGTACAACTGGCGCAACGGCCGGATCATCGCGCGCCGGGCCAAAATCAGCGCGACGGTGAGCATGGTGCTGTGCGCGATGTTGATGCTGGTGATGCTCGACCACGGCTGGCCGATCTACCTGGCCATTGCCGGGATGGGCCTGGGCAACCTGTGGATCTGGTCGCGCCCCGAGCGATTCGTAGCGCCCATCTGAACCCTCGGTTGCCGTAAGCCTGCTCACCCATAAAGCGGGACGCGGGGGGTTACCGACCTGTCCAGGCCTGAACAAACTGCGCCAGATCTTCTTTCGGCGCCGTGCGCGGTGGGTTCTGCGGCGTGCCCAGGTAAAGGAAGCCAATCACCTCTTCATCCGCCGTCAGCCCCAGGCCTTGGGCGACATGGGCTGAATAAGACAACTCACCGGTGCGCCACACCGCGCCAATCCCCTGGGCGTACGCCGCCAGCAAAATACCGTGGGCCGCACAGGCAGCGGCCAGCAGTTGCTCGGACTTGGGCACCTTGAAGTGCTCCTGCAAATGCGCAATCACCACCACCACCAACGGTGCGCGCAAGGGGCCGTTCTGGGCCTTGTCGATGACGGCTTGCGGGGCGTCGGCGTCCTGCAGGCGCGCGGCCTCGGCCAGTAGCGTGCCCATCTGCTCGCGGGCGGCGCCTTCCACGGTGAGGAAACGCCAAGGCCGCAACTGGCCGTGGTCGGGCGCCCGCATGGCGGCGGCGAACAGCACGTCGCGCTGCGCCTGGGTCGGTGCCGGCTCCAGCAAGCGCGGCACGGAAACACGGTTGAGCAAAGCGTCGAGAGCCTGCATTGGCCACCTCCAGAAAAAAATGTGCGGTCATTCTAGCGGGAATGAATCGGCTACCACCAAACGATAATTGCTCTTATTCATTCCCCCCGGCCCTGTTAGACTTTGCGACCGCATTTTTCGCCTTGGTCCAGGAAACTCGATGTTCCGTTCGCTTTTTCGCCTGTCCGTCGCCTGCATGGCCTTGAGCTTGACTGCGTGCGACGACGCCCCAAGGTTTGCCAAGGCCGAGCCGGGCGAAGCACGCGCGGGCGGCGCGGCGACGGTGAACAAGCGTGACCAGAACGCGTTTTCCTTGCCGTCGGCCAACCTGCCGCCAACGCGCCGCGTGGATTTCAGCGTCGGCAACAGCTTCTTTCGCAGCCCCTGGGTAATCGCGCCGTCCACCACCACCGCGCGTGATGGCCTGGGCCCGTTGTTCAACACCAACGCCTGCCAGAACTGCCATATCAAGGACGGTCGCGGCCATCCGCCGCTGCCCGACGCGGCCAATGCCGTGTCGATGCTGGTGCGCCTGTCGATTCCCCTGTCCAGCCAGGAGCAGCCGGCCTACGCCAAGCTCATCGAGCAGGCCGGTGTCGTGCCGGAGCCGGTCTATGGCGGGCAATTGCAGGACATGGCGGTGCCGGGCGTCGCGCCGGAAGGCAAGGTGCGCGTCGACTACACGCCGGTGAATGTCACCTTCAAGGACGGCAGCGTCGTCGAACTGCGCAAGCCCAGCCTGCAGATCACCCAGCTCGGCTACGGCCCGATGCACCCCGATACACGTTTTCGGCGCGCATCGCCCCGCCGATGATCGGCCTGGGCCTGCTCGAAGCCATCAGCGATGCGGATGTGCTGCGTAACACCGACGCGAAAACCGCTGATAAAGAAGCCCTCGTCGGCCGCGCCAATTGGGTCTGGGACGACGCTCAACAAAAAACCGTCCTCGGGCGATTCGGCTGGAAAGCCGGGCAACCCAACCTCAATCAACAAAATGTTCACGCGTTTTCTGGTGATATGGGCCTCACCACCTCCCTGAGACCCTTCGATGACTGCACCGACACCCAAGTGGCCTGCAAGCAGGCGCCTAACGGCAATGGCCCCGACGGCGAGCCGGAAGTCAGCGATAACATCCTGCGCCTGGTGCTGTTCTACACCCGCAACCTCGCCGTGCCCATGCGCCGCGACGTCGACAGCCCGCAGGTGCTGGCCGGCAAGAACCTGTTCTACCAAGCCGGTTGCCAGGGCTGCCATAAACCGACATTCACCACGGCGGCAAGCGCTGCCGAACCTGAACTGGCCAACCAGGTGATCCGCCCCTACAGCGACCTGCTGCTGCACGACATGGGCCCAGGCCTTGCCGACGACCGCAGCGAATTCAAGGCCGGTGGCCGCGACTGGCGCACCGCGCCGTTGTGGGGCATCGGCCTGACGCAAACCGTGAGTGGCCATACCCAGTTTCTGCATGACGGCCGCGCGCGCAACCTGCTGGAAGCCGTGCTCTGGCACGGCGGTGAGGCACAAGCGGCGCAACAGCATGTGTTGTCCTTCAATGCCGAGCAGCGCGCTGCGTTGCTGGCGTTCCTGAATTCTTTATAAGCTTCGCCCCACTTACACAAGGGAGCTCGACATGTTCCGTCCCAAGTTGTTGTTCACCAGCCTGGCCGCCCTCGCCCTCGGCGCCTGCTCGCCACAAGACCCACAAGCCGTGACCTCGGCGGCAATCGCCAAACAAGTGATCCTGCCGACCTACAGCCGCTGGGTCGAAGCCGACCGCCAACTCGCCGTCAGCGCCTTGGCCTACTGCCAGGGCAAGGAAAACCTGGACACCGCCCGCGCCGACTTCCTCCACGCGCAAAAAGCCTGGGCCGAGCTGCAACCGCTGCTGATCGGCCCGCTGGCCGAAGGCAACCGTTCCTGGCAGGTGCAGTTCTGGCCGGACAAGAAGAACCTGGTAGGTCGCCAGGTCGAGCAACTGGTCGAAACCCAGCCGCAGATCGACGGCGCCGCCCTAGCCAAGTCCAGCGTGGTGGTGCAAGGCCTATCGGCCTACGAATATATCCTCTATGACGCCAAGACCGACCTGGCCGACGACGCGCAGAAAGCCCGTTATTGCCCACTGCTGGTGGCGATCGGCGAGCGTCAGAAAGCCCTGGCCGAAGAGATCCTGGCCAGCTGGAACAGCACCGACGGCATGCTTGCGCAGATGACCAAGTTTCCGAACCAGCGCTACGCCGATTCCCACGAGGCCATCGCCGATCTGCTGCGCGTACAGGTGACGGCATTGGACACCCTGAAGAAAAAACTCGGCACGCCGATGGGCCGCCAGACCAAGGGCATCCCGCAGCCGTTCCAGGCCGATGCGTGGCGCAGCCAGTCATCCTTGCAGAGCCTGGAGGTCAGCCTCAGCGCCGCCCGGACCGTGTGGGTGGGCGTCGACAACAAGGGCCTGCGTGGCCTGTTGCCGGCGGATCAGAAGCCATTGGCCGACAAGATCGACGCCGCCTACGCCGCGTCCCTGAAACTGTTCGCCAGCAACCAGCGCACCCTCAACGAACTGTTGAACGATGACGCCGGGCGCCAGCAACTCAATGACCTTTACGACAGCCTCAACGTGGTTCACCGCCTGCACGAAGGCGAATTGGCCAAGGCGCTGGGCATCCAACTGGGCTTTAACGCCAACGACGGTGACTGATGATGCTCAGGCGACAGGCTTTGGCCATTGGCAGCGTGCTGCTCAGTGCACTCACATTGGGTGGCTGGACGCTGTTCAAGCAAAAAGACAAAGGCCCGCTGCTGCTGTCGGCACGGGATGATGCGCACGGCAAGCACTACGCCGTGGGTTATCAGCTGGACGGCAAGCAAGTGTTCGCCACCCAGGTCGGCCAACGTTGCCACGACATCATCAACCACCCGACGCAGCCGATTGCACTGTTTGTCGCCCGTCGCCCGGGCACCGAGAGCTACCTGATCGACCTACGTAATGGCGCCTTGCTGCAGACCCTCACCTCGAACGTCAATCGCCACTTCTATGGCCATGCGGTCATCCACAAGAGCGGCGACTGGCTGTACGCCACCGAGAACGACACGTCCGACCCCGGCCGCGGCCTGCTCGGTGTGTATAAGTTCGAAGGCGAGCGGCTGGTGCACAGCGGCGAGCTTTCCACCCACGGCATCGGACCGCACCAGGTGTCATGGATGCCCGACGGCGAAACCCTGGTGGTGGCCAACGGAGGCATTCGCACCGAAGCCGAAAGCCGCGTGGAAATGAACCTCAACGCCATGGAACCGAGCCTGGTGTTGATGCAGCGCGACGGCACCCTGATCAGCAAGGAAACGCTCAGCCAGCCAATGAACAGCGTGCGCCATATGGGCATCGCCAGCGACGGCACCATCCTGACCGGTCAGCAATTCATGGGGCCGTCCCAGGAGCGTTCCGAGCTGCTGGCGATCAAGCGGCCGGGGCAACCGTTCGTGGCGTTCCCGGTGGCTGATGAGCAGTTGCAGGCGATGGGGCACTACACCGCCAGCGTCGCCGTGCACAGTGAACTGCGCCTTGTAGCGCTGACGGCCCCACGGGGCAACCGCTTCTTTATCTGGGACATGGACAGCGGCGAACTGAGCCTGGATGGACCGTTACCCGATTGCGCGGGCGTCGGTGCGGTGGCCAATGGGTTTGTCGTCACCTCGGGCCAGGGCCGTTGTCGGTTCTACGATTGCCGCCAGCAACCGTTGGTAGCCACACCGTTGGCCTTGCCGGCGGGACTCTGGGATAACCACCTGCATCTGATTTAAACAAAATGGCGCCTGCCCCCGCGCTGATCGACAAGCAAAAAAAAAGGGCCTCGCATCGCAAGGCCCGTTTCGGGTGGTTTCAGTCGTTTCAACTCTGCGGCCTCATTCCTTGAGACAGGCCAAACATGAACAGCAGCAGATCGTGATCAGGCTTGGCCGCCACACTCGCCTTGGCAACGCGCGGCAGCAAACATTGCGCGCCGTCCTGCGTTGCACTGAGTACCTGCGTGCGAGGCTGTTCCCACGCGGCCAGGGCCAGGGCTGCAACACCCAACGCCCCCACCAGGAACACACCTCGTGCTATTTCTAGCTTCATTTGGTTAAACCCTTGATAGCGCTGCCAAACGCCGTCTCATAAAAGTAGCTGAGTTTTTGCCAGTCGCTATCGTTCCACGACGAATGGCGGCGCAGTTGCCGCATATCATGGGACGCCGCCCGATGAGCGGTCAGGCGCTGGCGACACTTCTCGAAATCCAGCAGCGCCACTTCCACATTGGCCGCGTCGCCCTCGCCGGTTACCCGCACAAAAATGTGCTTGATATACAGGCAACCGTGCTGCCAGCGCCCCTTATGCATACGCGCCAGGGTAGAGGCCAATTCCTTGAGGACACGCTCGTGCACCCACTCGCCGTAGCGTTCACGGCCACCGCCGGCGTACCAGTGTTCAATTTCTTCGAAACCATCGAGTGACGCAGTCACCAGCAAGGCCTTCCACTGGTGTTCGGCATCGCGCCGCGCTTCGCAGAACACCAGCTCAGGCACGCGCACATCCAACAGGCGCAGGCCCTTCAGGGCATCTCGCTCGCGCAGCACGGTGGGACGGCCGAACGGGTGCAGCCAACTGCGATAGATATGGCCGGTCTGGCGCTTGCTGTAGAGCAGGCGGCCGTTGGCGCTCGTTACGCGCTGCACACCACTCTCACCGCCGCGTCGACGGTTGGGTTCCTCGACCCATTCGCCTTGCTGGCGCCAGAAATAGTCAAAGCGTTCCTCTGGAGCTACGTGACTGCCTGCTACGCACTCAACTGCCATCCTCTTACCTCTTGCGTAATACGTACACCCGCCACATGGCGTAGAACGGTATGAAGTCCAGGGATTCCTGAACACGGAAACCGGCTTCCTCGAATTCTGCTTCGACGGTAGCAGCCGGTAACACAAACCGGTTTTGGTAACTTTCCTGCTCACCTTTTTTGCGACGCTGGCCTTCCAGGCGCTTGCGTTTCCACGCTTTGAAATTGCCGTCGACCCACAGCGAAACGATCACGCTGTCGCGGGTAACTCGCTGAAACTCGCGCAATATCGCCATTCGGTGCGCCGGATCACCAATGTGGTGCAGCAGGCGCATACAAAAAATGCTGTCGACCGAGTTATCGGGCAAATTGATATCAAAGGCAGATGTCTGCAAGGGCCGTACCCGTTTCACCACCTCCGCCGGCTGGGCGACAGTCGCGACTTTCAACATCGAAGCCGAATTGTCGGCACCGATGATCACGCGGTTGGGTTTCTCAGCCAACAGCGGCCAGAAACGCCCGGCACCACACGGCAAGTCCAGCACCAAGCCCGGCTCACCGGCCATCGCCAGGGCGCCACGGGCCAATTGTTCATCACGTTTATGGGACAAGCGACGCGCCAGACTGTCCTGATGCTTGAGCAAATATTCCCGGGCGTGTTCGTCGTCGTACTTTTCGGAAAATTCGAGCTTGATGGGGTTAGGCATCACTGATCTCCAGTTACTGATGCCTACAACCTTAAGCAGCGCACTGTGATCAACAGGTCAACCGTGTGTGAAAAACTTGTCCTGTCCAATCCCATACATTTCAAGACTTTACAAGCACAAACAGCAGCATGGGGCCATCTTCGCCGAATTGCGGGCAGGTCTGGCAGGATAGCGGCAGAGGGCAAGGTCAGGCCTTGTCCGGCCCCAGTTCGACGTGGAAGCGGCAGCCGTTGGGCTCCATGGTGCTAAGACTGACGCTCCAGCCCTGGTTCTCGCAGATACGCTGCACCAGCGACAAACCGAGCCCCAGTCCATCCCCGCGTTTTTCACTGCCGCGCACGAACGGCTCGAACATCGCTTCGCGCTTCTCTTCGGGAATACCCACGCCGCTGTCCTCGACCACGAACCCGCAGGGCTCCAGGGTCAGCCGGATAAAACCGTGCTCGGTGTAGTGCGAGGCGTTGCGCAGCAGGTTGCCCATAACCGCGTGCAGAAAGGTGGTGTTGTAGCGCGTGTCCAGTGGCTGGCCCGGCTGGTAGATCAGCTCAAGGCCCTTGTGCTCGATTGGCTCACGCCAGATGCCGAGCAAGTCCTCAGCCACCTGGATGAGGGTCACCTGGGGCGACATCGATGCATCGTTATGCTGAGCGCGGGCCAGCATCAGGAAGGTCTGCACCAGCTCGCGCATCTCTTCGCAGGCACGGGCAATGCGCTGCACCTGGTTACGCCCGCGCTGGTCGATGGCCGGGTTTTCCAGCAACAGCTCACAGGAGCTGGCCAGCACCATCAACGGCGTGCGCAATTCGTGGCTCACATCGCTGGTAAACAACTGCTCGCGAGACAAGGCCGCGCGCAGCCGCCCCAATGTGGCGTCGAACGCCACCGCCAGCTCACCCACTTCATCGGCCGCATAGTCCGGCGCCAGGGGCGGCGCCAGGCCCAGCAACTGGTCGCGGTGACGCACCTGGCGGGCCAGGCGGACCACCGGCGCCATCACCTTGCGCGCCAGCACCCAGCCGAGGAACACCGCCAGTGCCAGGCTGAGCACGAAGCCCACCAGCACCACGGCGAACAGCACGCGCTCACGCTCTTCGAAATCGCTCTGGTCCTGCAACAGCACATAGCGCCGGCCGTCGACGACTTCGACCATGGCGTGGTACGACAGTGATTCGCGGAACACTTCGTGAAAACCTGGTTCCAGGTGGCGCAGGTCCTTGGGCAGTTCGAAATCACCCGGTCCGCCGCTGAAATAGAACAACTGGTCCGGCTCGGGTCGGTGGCGCCAGTCTTCGACCGTGTCCATCAGCAGCAAGCGTTGCAAATCACCGCCCAGGCCCGCCGAGATCAACTTTTCTTCCACCAGGTGCACGGTCGCGATAATGCCCATGGCGAAGGCCCCCGCCACCAACGCACTCATCAAGGCAAAGGCAATGATGATCCGCTGGGAAAGGCTTTGCTTAAACTCCATCACGCCCCTCGGCCAGGCGATAACCAACGCCGTGCACTGTCTGCAGTAACGGTTTGGCGAAGGGCTTGTCGATGACTTGGCGCAACTGGTGGACGTGGCTGCGCAGGCTGTCGCTGTCCGGGCAATCGTCGCCCCACAGCGCCTCTTCAAGGATTTCGCGGCGCAGCACGTGAGGACTTTTTTGCATCAGCACCGCCAGCAGCTTGAGGCCGACCGGGTTGAGCTTGAGCAGGCGCCCTTCGCGGGTGACTTCCAGGGTGTCGAGGTCATAGCTCAAATCGCCCACCTGCAAGGCGCGGCGGCCGCGCCCTGGGCACGGCGCAGCACGGCTTCGATACGCGCGGCCAGTTCCGACAGGGCAAACGGTTTGAGCAGGTAATCGTCGGCGCCGGACTTGAAGCCCTGCAGCCGGTCGTCCAATTGGTCGCGGGCGGTGAGCATGATCACTGGCGTGTCGCGGCGGGCGTCCTCGCGCAGGCGCTTGCACAGGGTGTAGCCATCGATACCGGGCAGCATGATGTCGAGCACGATCAAGTCGTAATGCTCGGTGGCCGCCAGGTGCAGGCCCGACAAACCGTCCTGCGCACAGTCCACGGTGTAGCCTTTGAGCCCCAGGTAATCCGCCAGGTTGGCCAGAATATCGCGGTTGTCTTCAACCAATAAAATTCGCATGGGCAGTGTCTCCGTACGCGGTAACGGCCGTGTTGGCTCGCGCAGCTTAAGGCCAAGCGGGGCTCAGGGATAGAGCCGGAAGGTGCGTTGATAAGGGTTTTCAACCGATTCAACCGCTCAACGAGTTTTTCACTATAGCTTCACAAACTGACTACAGTGTCAGGGCGAATATCGCCGCCCATTGATATAAGGAACATGGACATGGGGCTTTTCAAATCGGCGCCAATGCGCTATCTGCAGTTGATCACCGGTGCCTGGCTGGTGGTTTTCCTGCTCACTCGCAGCGTGCTGCTCATTACTCACCTGGACGAAGTCGGCGGCAACCTGCTGCCGGTGTTTGGTGTGGGTGTGCTCTATGATCTGGGTTTCCTGGCCTACGCGGCGCTGCCGCTGGGACTGTACTTATTGCTCTGTCCTCCGGGCCTGTGGCGCCGCCGTGGACACCGCTGGTTCCTGCAGGCGGTGTTGACCGTGAGCCTTTTCGCCATGCTGTTCACCGCGGTCGCCGAATGGCTGTTCTGGGACGAGTTCGGCGTGCGCTTCAACTTTATTGCCGTCGATTACCTGGTGTATTCCGACGAGGTGCTGAACAACCTGCTGGAGTCCTACCCGATCGGCAAGCTGCTGAGCCTGCTGGCGATGCTGGCCATTGTGCTGAGCCTGGCGCTGCGCAAACCGTTCAACGCGGCGATGAACGCTCCGCTGCCGGCCCTGAGCGGCCGCGTGTTGAACGCCGTGGCGCTGCTGGTCGTCGCCGGCCTCAGCCTGCAATTGATCAGCCAGGACAGCCCGCGCACCCAGGGCGGCAACGCCTACAAGAACGAGCTGGCGAGTAACGGCCCCTATCAGTTTTTCGCCGCGTTCCGTAACAACGAGCTGGACTACCCCCAGTTCTACAAAACCTTGCCAACCGACGTGGTCGCCCAGCAATTGCGCGCCGAACTCAGCGAACCCAACGCCCGCTTCATCGGCCAGGACCCGCTGGATATCCGGCGCGAGATCAGCAACCCCGGCACCTTGCGCAAACCCAACATCGTGCTGGTGACCATCGAAAGCTTCAGCGCCAAGTACATGGGCAGCAATGGCGATGGGCGCAACCTCACGCCTAACCTGGATGAGCTGCGCAAACAAAGCCTGTATTTCAATAATTTCTACGCCACCGGCACCCGTACCGATCGTGGCCTTGAGGCCATCACCCTGGCGATCCCTCCGACGCCGGGGCGCTCGATCGTCAAGCGCATTGGTCGCGAGAGCGGGTTCGCGAGCCTCGGACAACAACTCTCCGCCATCGGCTACGACAGCGTGTTCGTCTACGGCGGGCGCGGTTACTTCGACAATATGAACGCGTTTTTCAGCGGCAACGGTTACCGGGTCGTGGACCAGAGCAGCGTGCCCGAAGCGGAAATTTCGTTTAAAAACGCCTGGGGCATGGCCGATGAAGATCTCTACAAACAGACCCTCAAGCTCGCCGACGCCGACTACGCCAGGCAGCAGCCGTTTTTGCTGCAACTGATGACCACCTCCAACCATCGTCCCTATACCTACCCGGATGGGCGCATCGACATCAAATCCGGCAATGGTCGCGACGGCGCGGTGAAATACACCGACCACGCCATCGGCGAATTCCTCGCCGCTGCGCGCAAGAAACCATGGTTCGATAACACGATCTTTGTGTTCGTCGCCGACCACACCGCCGGCAGCGCGGGCAAGGAAGACCTGCCCATCACCAACTATCAGATCCCCTTGTTCATCTACGCGCCAACGCTGATCGATGCCCGGGAAACCGCGCAATTGGCCAGCCAGATCGACATTGCGCCGACGCTGTTGGGCCTGATCAACCTGAGCTACGAGTCGACCTTCTTTGGCCGCAACCTGCTGCAGGACAACCCTCTTCCGCCTCGGGTCGTGGTCGGCAACTACCAGCATCTGGGGTTGTTCGACGGCAAGGACCTGGCGATTCTCAGCCCACGCCTGGGCCTGCGTCGCCATGACCAGGCCCTGGGTGAGAGCCAGGAGTTGCGGGTGAACAGCGATGATCCATTAATCCAGCGCGCGATCACCTACTACCAGGCCGCCAGCTATGGGTTCAAACAACAATTGCTGAGCTGGAGGGGGCACAAGGACGAGGCCCCAGCGCTGAGCACACGCTAAACAGAGCGTTCCGTACAGGTGAGTGCGGGACGTCTTCGATCAAGGTCCGCCATGCCATCCCATCCCGTTGCGCCGGCTTCCAAGCCGCTTGATTTTCGGTTGTACCTGGGCATTCCCGCCGCCGCCGCGCTGGCATTGCTGTTGTTGGAGCTGACCCCGCTGGACATGGCCCTCGCCAAACGGTTCTACAACGCGGCGGAGGGCGGCTTCGTCGGTCGCTACAGCTTCTTGCTCGAAGACATCCTGCATGACCGCGCCAAGCAGTTGGTGATCCTGTTTTCGGTCATGGCAATCCTGGGGTTTGTCGGCACATTTATCCTGCAACGCCTCAAGCCCTACCGCCGCGAACTGGGCTGCCTGGTGCTGTCCCTTGGACTGGCGACCGCCTTTGTTTCACCGTTGAAAACCCTGACCGGCGTGCAGTGCCCGTGGAGCCTCAAGGAGTTCGGTGGCGAGGAAACCTACAGCACACTGTTGAGCCATCGCCCAGCCACCGATAAACCCGGGCGCTGCTGGCCCGGCGGCCACGCGGCAACCGGGTTCGCCCTGTTCGCGCTGTTTTTTGCACTGCGTGACCGCAAGCCGCGGATGGCCCGCTACGCATTCATCTTCGCCGCCGGCTTGGGCAGCATCTTTTCAGTGAGCCGCATGCTGCAAGGGGCGCACTTCTTTTCCCACAATGTGTGGACGGCAATTTTTTGCTGGCTGATCTGCCTGGGCCTGTATGGTGTGTTGCTGTATCGGCCATCGAGGCCCTTGGCGCCGCGCTGAACCTCAGACAGCGCGCACAAAAAAGCCCCGCCTGCATCACTGCGGGCGGGGCTTTTTCAGTACAGGGGTAAGGCTGGCTTACATCATGCCGCCCATGCCACCCATGCCGCCCATGTCTGGCATACCGCCGCCAGCCGAGCCTTCAGCCTTCGGCTTGTCAGCGATGGCAGCTTCGGTGGTCAGGATCAGACCGCCGATGGAGGCTGCTGCCTGCAGCGCCGAACGGGTCACCTTGGTAGGGTCCAGGATGCCCATTTCGATCATGTCGCCGTAGACGCCAGTCGCAGCGTTGTAACCGTAGTTACCCTTGCCATTCTTGACTTCGTTGACCACAACGCTTGGCTCGTCGCCGGAGTTGGCAGCGATCTGGCGCAGCGGTGCTTCAACGGCGCGACGCAGTACAGCGATACCGACGTTCTGGTCTGCGTTGTCGCCGGTCAGACCGGTGAGGGCTTCCAGAGCACGGATCAGCGCAACGCCACCGCCAGGTACCACGCCTTCTTCGACGGCTGCGCGGGTTGCGTGCAGGGCGTCTTCAACGCGGGCTTTCTTCTCTTTCATTTCAACTTCGGAACCGGCGCCAACCTTGATCACTGCAACGCCGCCGGACAGCTTGGCCAGACGCTCTTGCAGTTTTTCACGGTCGTAGTCCGAGGAAGTCTCGGCAACCTGGGCACGGATCTGGTTGATGCGTGACTGGATGTCGCCTTCAACGCCAGCACCGTCAACGATGATGGTGTTTTCCTTGGAGATGGTCACGCGCTTGGCGCTACCCAGGTTTTCCAGGGTGGCGCTTTCCAGGCTCAGGCCGATCTCTTCGGAGATAACGGTACCGCCGGTCAATACGGCGATGTCCTGCAGCATGGCCTTGCGACGGTCGCCGAAGCCCGGAGCCTTGACGGCTGCGACTTTGACGATGCCACGCATGTTGTTCACAACCAGCGTTGCCAGGGCTTCGCCTTCAACGTCTTCGGAGATGATCAGCAGTGGACGGCCGGCTTTGGCCACGGCTTCCAGCACTGGCAGCATTTCGCGGATGTTGGAGATCTTTTTGTCAACCAGCAGGATCAGCGGGCTGTCCAGCTCGGCAACCATGGTTTCTGGTTTGTTGACGAAGTACGGGGACAGGTAGCCACGGTCGAATTGCATACCTTCTACAACCGACAGTTCGTTTTCCAGGCCCGAACCTTCTTCAACGGTAATCACGCCTTCTTTACCGACTTTTTCCATGGCTTCGGCAATGATGTCGCCGATGGAGCTGTCGGAGTTGGCGGAGATGGTACCTACCTGGGCGATAGCCTTGGTGTCAGCGCATGGCTTGGACAGGTTTTTCAGCTCGGCGACGATGGCGATGGTTGCCTTGTCGATGCCGCGTTTGAGGTCCATCGGGTTCATGCCGGCAGCGACGGCCTTGTAGCCTTCGTTGACGATGGCCTGAGCCAGAACGGTGGCGGTGGTGGTGCCGTCGCCTGCGTCATCGTTGGCACGGGAGGCAACGTCTTTGACCAGCTGCGCGCCCATGTTCTCGAAACGGTCTTCCAGTTCGATTTCTTTGGCGACGGAAACGCCGTCCTTGGTGATGGTCGGAGCGCCGAAGCTCTTCTCGATGATCACGTTACGACCTTTCGG
This sequence comes from Pseudomonas lactucae, assembly GCF_016937615.1. Classification (GTDB taxonomy): domain Bacteria; phylum Pseudomonadota; class Gammaproteobacteria; order Pseudomonadales; family Pseudomonadaceae; genus Aquipseudomonas; species Aquipseudomonas lactucae. The sequence continues at coordinate 17,428 of NZ_JAFHKI010000142.1, forward strand.
GCCCAGGGTCGCTTTTACTGCGTCAGCCAGGATGTTGACACCGGTGAGCATTTTCTTGCGGGCGGAATCGCCGAATTTAACTTCTTTAGCAGCCATGATCGATATTCCTTAAATACTTTGTAGTAACGGGAAAATGAGCGGGGAAATCAGTCTTCCAGTACGGCGAGAATTTCATTCTCAGCCATGACCAGCAGGTCTTCGCCGTCGACTTTCACAGTGTTGCTGCCGGAGTAAGGGCCGAAAACAACCTTGTCACCCACTTTCACGGCCAGTGCGCGGACATCACCGTTTTCCAGGGTCTTGCCTGGGCCCGCAGCGACGATCACACCGTGGTTGGCTTTTTCAGCAGCCGAACCTGGCAGAACGATGCCGCCAGCGGTTTTCTTTTCTTCTTCGCTGCGACGGATGACGACGCGGTCGTGCAGAGGACGAAGCTTGCTCATTGTCGATCTCTCCTAATTGTGTTTTTCATCGGCCGGTATCAATTCCGGCGGGTTAAATTCCGGCGGTGCCGGTCGCGGTTCGCTTGGCGAAACGCGGAAGTCTGTCTAGTGTCACCACCAGAAACCTTGCGGTGACCGATACATAAGGGCGCATAAGCTGATTACAAGGGGGCGCAGATGAAATTTTTTGTGTCTGTGGCCGGGAAAATGCAACACGGCACCCGAAGGTGTCGTGCCAATGAAGCGGTTATTTGCTGTCGCGGTGTTCGAACTCGCCTTCGATCACATCGCCTTCACGCCCCAACGGCTGGCGTGGAGCCGGGCCGCCACGGGGTTGCAGGTCGTCGGCGAACGCACGCTGGCGCAGCGCCGCCTCTTCGGCGCGCTGGCGCATCTTGCCGGCCAGCAGTTTGCGGGTGAACGGCAGCAACAGAAACAGTCCGACCACGTCGCTGACAAAACCCGGCAGGATCAATAGGCCACCGGCCAGGGCCATCATCAGGCCTTCAAGCATGGTCTGGGCCGGCAGTTCGCCGCGGTTCAGGCTTTCACGGGCACGCAGCGCCGTGGCCAGACCGGCTACGCGCAGCACCAGGACGCCGAGCATCGAGCCCAGGATGATCAGCAACAGGGCCGGGAAAAACCCGATCGCGCTGCTGACTTGAACGAATACGAACAGCTCCAGCACCGGGAACAGCAGAAAGAGCAATAAAAAAGGGCGCATCAAATGGTTCCTCAACGCAAGAATGCCTTGCCAGTACACACTAGATGACGCCGCCCCTGCCTGAATTCAAGCTGAAGCCGGTTCTTTTTTCGGCCAGGCCTCGGCATGGGCCAGTGAAACCAGGGCTTCGCGCACTTGTGTCGGAGTGTTGCAAGGCTCGGCAAACGGCAACCAGCGCAGCGCCTGGCCGATGCGCAGATGCATGCCCTCGCTGTCGATGCCGGCCAGTTGTGCCGGCTCGCTGGCAGATAGCCCCGCCAGGTCGACGTAATGAGCGATGGCCTGGGCATGATCACTGTTCATGTGTTCGACCATGCTGCGCTCGGCCTTGCCGAAGAACGGGTTGGCCAGGGTCAACTGATCGACCCAGTGAATCGCCCCGAACCCGCCTATGTAACGGTGACGGACCGGCTTGAGCACCCAGAAGTCGAAATCATGGGCCTTGTGATAGTTGGCCGAATCGGGGAAGTAGCGGTAATAACGCTCGGCGGCCGCCTCGATGGCGACGGCGTCCGCCAGCTTCTCGGCTTCGGCCAGATAGGTCAGGCGCCCGACGGCCTGCACATCATCCGCCTCGCGCTCCCCTACCAACAGCGAGCACTTGGGATCCTGCTGCAGGTTGTGGGTGTGCTGGGCGATGCGGCTGATCAGGATCAGCGGGCGGCCCTGCTCGTCCAGGCAATACGGTACGACCGAGCCGAAGGGAAAGCCGGGCATGGCCTTGGATAATGTGGAGAGAGCCCCACGGTATTCCTTGAGCAACAGCTCTCGGGCGTTCCTGGCAACCTGTGCGCTCAACGTTTGACTCCTCGGGTAATGGCCCACCCACAGTCTATGGGAATGGATCTCAACTCAAGGTAATCAATATACGCGCCGGTTGCCAGAAGGTCTGTGTTACCAGGCGACACCGAAGCCTGCGGTGTAGCGGGTCTTGCTCAAGCTGCTTTCGGAGTCGCCGCTGATCACGTCGCGCTCGGCCTTGAGGTTGAGCGATGCCCACTCGGTGACCTTGTAGCGCAGGCCGACTTCCGCATCCAGAGAGTAATCGGCGGGTGCATCGATAGGCTTGCCCAATTCGCCGTTGGTGAAGAACTCGACGGTCTTGCCCACCAGGTAGCGGTTGTAGTTCCACTTCATGGCCAGCGAATAGAAGTTGTCCTTGCCGCCGTCGGCATATTCGTAATCGGTGCGGTTGACCAGCGAGCCCAGGGAGAACGCGCCCAGTTCATCGTCCCAGAACTGGTAGCCCGGGCCGGTACCCACGGTGCGTTGGCGCGCGAGGTCTTCTACCTTGTCGCGCTTGTAGGTCAAGCGACCTTGCCAGAACCAGTGTTCAGTGATGAAGCGGTCGAGGTCGTATTCCAGCGCCCAGTTGTCGGTGGTGGTCACATCGTCCTGGAATTCGCGGTTGTATTCACCCTGACCGGTATGACGCCATTGGCCATGGCGAGCAGTGGTCTTGAAGTCGATGTCGTAGTCGTTGGTGTCTTTCTCGGCACGTTTGTAGTCCAGTGCCATGTCGACATTGCCCTTCCACACCAGGTCTTCGATCACGGGCTTGGGCTTGATGATCTGCTGGATGCTCGCCAGGTCGACGGTCTTGGGCGCCTCGCCGTTGGCCAGCACTACCTTGCCGTCATCCGCCGCTTGCAGGGATTTGGCCTTTTCACCGGTGTAGGCGTCTTGCTTGACCAGCAGTTCCTGGTCGCTTTCCAGGGTTTTGACCTGCTTCCAGTCCACCGGGACAGCGCCGGCGTAATCGGTCTGAATCAGCAGTTTGCCGCCGTCGAAGACCTTGATCTTGCCGGTCAGGCGGTCACCGTTCTTCAACCAGACAGTGTCTGCGAGCAAGGGCGTTGAGGCGCTGAAAACAGCAAGGCACAGCAGGGTTCTGGACAACATAAGCGGATTCGAGGCTCGGAGTTGGCGAAAAGAGGGCATTATCGTGTTAGATAATGGCTTAGCAAGCACTGACTCAAGGATCCGGAATGAGTTCAATGCTCAGCGCGATGTTTACAGACGTTTCTTACAAGAATGCCGACGATTTCAACGGATAGCCTCACAGTGAACGACCCTGCCGAAAACCCCGCCGAAATGCGCCGCACCGCGCTGTACCTGACCTTGGCGCAAGTGCCCGAAGGCTGCGTGGTGAGTTACGGCGAGCTGGCGCAACTGGCGGGGCTGGGCCGCGCGGCGCGCTGGGTGGGACGGACCTTGAGCCAGCTCCCCGAAGGCACTCGGTTGCCCTGGCACCGCGTGTTGGGCGCCGGCGGTCGGATAAGCCTGCCGGTGGGCAGTGCCTCGGGCGACGAACAACGCGCGCGTTTGCGCGCTGAAGGCATTACGGTCCGCAATAATCGCGTGGATATTCAGCGCCATGGCTGGCGCCCGGTAGAGCACAGCGGTTAGAGTGCGCGCTTTGTTTCCGCAAACCTGAGGCAGACTCCAGCCCATGCCCCGTAAAACCTGGCGCGCGCGCTCGCTGCCTATGCCAGCCCCTCGACGTTAGTTCTGTTGTTGCTCGGCTTTGCCGCCGGCTTGCCTTACATGTTGGTGTTCTCGACGCTTTCGGTGTGGCTGCGGGAGGCCGGTGTGGCCCGCGAGACCATCGGCTATGCGAGCCTGATCGGTTTGGCGTATGCGTTCAAATGGGTCTGGTCGCCGCTGCTCGACCAATGGCGCCTGCCGCTGCTGGGCAAACTCGGACGCCGTCGTTCCTGGCTGGTGCTGTCCCAGTCGCTGGTGATCCTCGGGTTGATCGGCATGGGCTTCTGCGACCCGCAGAAACACTTGTCCTGGCTGATCGCCATTGCCGTCATCGTCGCCTTCGCGTCCGCCACTCAGGACATCGCGGTCGACGCCTATCGCCTGGAAATCGCCGACGACAGCCGCCAGGCCGCCCTGGCCGCCAGCTATATGTCCGGTTATCGCATCGCCGCCCTGCTGGCCACGGCCGGTGCTCTGTTCTTTGCCGAAGGCTTCGGTTCCACCGGTTTCAACTATAAGCACGCGGCGTGGACCGGCACCTATGTGCTGTTCGGCGTGCTGATGGTCCCGGCGCTGCTCACCACGCTGTTCATGCGCGAACCGAACGTGCCGCTGCGTACCCAATTGCAGGCCGGGCGCTACAGTTTCGTGCATCAGCTGGTGTCGGTGTTTGTGCTGATCGTATTGCTGGTGTCGGTTCCGGCGATGTTTACCCAGCTGTTCAATACCGATTTCGCCAGCGTGCTGTTCCAGGGCGTCAGCCTGTGGGACCTGCTGATGGAAGACCGTGCGTTCCTGCGTGCCATCCTCTATATCACGCTGACGGCGTTGTGCCTGTCGGCCATGGGCCGCCGCGGGCTGGCACCGGTGCTGACGCCAGTCAATGACTTCATCCTGCGCTACCGCTGGCAGGCGTTGCTGCTGCTGGGGCTGATCGCCACCTATCGCATGTCCGACACCGTGATGGGCGTGATGGCCAACGTGTTCTACATCGACCAGGGTTTTACCAAGGATCAGATTGCCGGGGTCAGCAAGATCTTCGGCCTGATCATGACCCTGCTCGGCGCCGGCATGGGCGGTCTGCTGATCGTGCGTTTCGGCATCCTGCCGATCCTGTTTATCGGCGGCGTGACCTCGGCCGCCACCAACCTGCTGTTCGTGATGCTCGCCGACCGGGGGCCGGACCTGCAGATGCTGATCTTCACCATCTCACTGGATAACTTCAGTTCGGGCCTGGCGACGTCGGCCTTTGTGGCCTACCTGTCGAGCCTGACCAACCTCAAGTTCTCCGCCACCCAATACGCACTGCTCAGCTCGATCATGCTGTTGCTGCCGCGCCTGATCGGCGGGTATTCGGGGGTGATGGTGGAGAAGTTCGGCTACCACAACTTCTTCCTGATCACTTGCGTACTGGGAGTGCCGACGCTGCTGCTGATTGCGTTGCACTGGTATCAGGAGAACCGGCGGATTCGGTTGAATCCGCCCGCCGAAGACTGATTTTTTGGGGCCCTTTAAAAGCCAGACCGCGGCGCCCCCATCGCGAGCAAGCTCTGCTCCCACAGACAGCCCTACATTCTGATGCCTGTACGGCGGCAGTTTGCGCCCGTACAATCCCAAGTCATTTCAAGTCCAAGCAACCGACAACGGCCTACCATGCGTACCAGTCAATATTTGCTCGCCACACAGAAAGAAACGCCTTCCGACGCGGTCGTGATCAGCCATCAGCTGATGCTGCGCGCCGGCATGATCCGCAAACTGGCCTCCGGCCTGTACACCTGGCTGCCCATGGGCTTGAAGGTGATGCGTAAGGTCGAAGCCATCGTTCGTGAAGAAATGAACGCTGCCGGCTCTCTGGAAGTGTTGATGCCGAGCACCCAGCCGGCTGAGCTGTGGCAGGAATCCGGGCGCTGGGAAGAGTACGGCCCTGAGCTGCTGCGCTTCAAGGACCGTCATGGCCGCGACTTCTGCGCCGGCCCGACCCATGAAGAAGTGATCACCGACCTGATGCGCAATGAGCTGAGCAGCTACAAACAGCTGCCGCTGAACCTGTATCAGATCCAGACCAAATTTCGCGATGAAATCCGCCCACGCTTCGGTTTGATGCGTGGCCGTGAATTCATCATGAAGGACGCCTACTCGTTCCACGCCGACCAGGCATCGCTGCAGGTCACTTATGACCGCATGCACCAGGCCTACTGCAACGTGTTCACGCGCCTGGGCCTGAAATTCCGCCCGGTTGAAGCGGACAACGGTTCCATCGGCGCGCCGGCTCCCACGAATTCCACGTGCTGGCCGAGTCCGGCGAAGACGATATCGTGTTCAGCAACGGTTCCGACTACGCGGCGAACATCGAGAAGGCCGAAGCCATACCGCGCGAAACCTCGCGCCCGGCGCCGGCTGAAGAACTGCGTCTGGTGGACACCCCGGACACCAAGACCATCGCGGCCCTGGTGGAGAAATTCAATCTACCGATTGAAAAGACCATCAAGACCCTGATCGTGCGCGCCGAGGAAGAAGGCAAGCTGATCGCCCTGGTGATCCGTGGCGACCACGAACTCAACGAAATCAAGGCCGCCCAGCAACCTGGCGTGGCCAGCCCGCTGGTCATGGCCACCGATGCCGAACTGCGCGACGCCATTGGCGCCGGCGCCGGCTCCCTCGGCCCGCTGAACCTGCCGTTGCCGATCATCATCGACCGCTCGGTCGAGCTGATGAGCGACTTCGGTATCGGCGCGAACATCGACGACAAGCACTACTTCGGTGTGAACTGGGAGCGTGACCTGCCGGTTCCGACCGTGGCCGACCTGCGCAACGTGGTCGCCGGCGACCCAAGCCCGGACGGCAAGGGCACCCTGGAAATCAAGCGCGGCATCGAAGTCGGGCACATCTTCCAGCTGGGCAACAAGTACAGCAAGGCGATGAAGTGCGAAGTACTGGGCGAGAACGGCAAGCCGATCACCCTGGACATGGGCTGCTACGGCATTGGTGTGTCCCGCGTGGTTGCCGCCGCCATCGAGCAGAACAACGACGACAAAGGCATCATCTGGAGCGACGCCCTGGCACCGTTCCAGGTGGCCCTGGTACCGCTGCGTTACGAAACCGAGCAAGTACGCGAAGCCACCGACAAACTGTATGCCGAACTGACGACCGCCGGTTTTGAAGTGTTGCTCGATGACCGGGACAAGAAAACCAGCCCGGGCATCAAGTTCGCCGACATGGAACTGATTGGCATCCCGCACCGCATCGTGGTCAGTGACCGCGGCCTGGCTGATGGCAATCTGGAATACAAGAGCCGGACCGAAGCCGAAGCCCAACCGTTGCCGGTGGCTGACGTGCTGTCTTTCCTCCAGGCGCGTATTCGTCGCTGAAAACCAGATCAAGAGAAGTCATGTTCAAGCGAAACACCAGAGCCCTGGGGGGCGCCGCCTTGTGCGGCGCCCTGCTGGTCAGCGGCTGCGCCAACCAGATGTCGCAACGCAGTGAGCACGAGGAACGGGTCGAGCGAAAGTTGCTCGACCATAGCCTGCAGATCGATGTAGGCGAACCTAAAGTGCTGGAGCTGCCGCAACGCCGGGTTCGCATTCATGAGCAGAAGACCTTCGAGGTCACCGAATTCGAAGTCACCCGTCGTTACGACCGCTACACGCCCTACCAGCCCTGGCGCAAACTCTATGAGATGCCCCTGGGTGCGGTGGCGTTGGTGGCAGGCGCGGGTGCCAACGTGGCGAATATCTTCGCCCTTGGCAACTTGCCCACCAGCATGACTCACGACTGGCTGACCTACGGCGTGGACGGCCTCAACCCGTTCATGAACGTGCAGTCCCATGGCCGCGCGCAGCAGAACCTGGCGGGTATCGATGAAGTCCAGCGCGACAAGCGCCTGGAGTATTCGAGCCTGCCCTGGAGCGAGCGTCCAGTACAGGTCTTCGCCGGCAAACAGACCCATGAGCTGACCACCGACCGCAACGGCGTTCTGCGCCTTAACCTGTTGGACAGCCCGTTTGCCGAACAGGACCTGAACCACGTCACGACTTTGAAGATCAGCGTTCAGGATGGCCAGGACGATGTGCGTTCGGACTCGACCCTGGCGATCAGCAGCACCCTGCGCGGCAAGTTGCTGGAAGCCCACGGCCTGATTTACGACGACCTGGAAGACGACGAAGTCAGCCAGTGGGTGCACCGGGTCAAGCGCCTGTCGGAGCTGGGCCTGGAAGAAGAAGCCAGCGAACTGGAACAAAGCCTGATCGAATTGACCCGCAATGATCCGGAGTTGCAGCAGGAGTTTCTGCAAGCGCTGACCAAGGATGCGGGGCGGTTGGTGGCAGATCCAGGGGCACGTTGAATCTGAAGCCTGGCGCAGATCAAATGTGGGGCTTGCTCCCTCCCACATTTTGGTTCCGATTTCTACCAGGAGAACTCTAACTGTTCGTTGCCGCCGCTCAGGTCCAGCAACCGTACGCCAATCCCCAGCAACCGCACCGGTTTCCCTCCGCGGTTAAACGCCTGAGTCAGCAACTGTTGATAACTCTCCAGGTCCCTCCCCGCCCCGGACTGTTCCAGGGTCGTCTGGGTAAAGTCGTGAAATTTCACCTTAACGAACGGCTTGCCCGCCTTATAGCTGCTGTCGATACGCGCCATGCGCCCAGCCAGGGTTTCCATCAGCTCAGGAAGTTTTGCCAGGCAACTTGAAAGATCCGGCAGGTCTACGTCGTAGGTATTTTCCACACTGATCGATTGCCGTCGGCTGTCGTTCTGCACCACGCGGTCATCGATCCCACGCGCCAGGCTCCAGAGCCGCTCGCCAAAACTGCCGAATTCGCGCACCAGTGCCAGCTTGTTCCATTCGCGCAGTTGCAGGCAATCTTCAATTCCCAGGCGCGCCAGCTTATCGGCGGTGACCTTGCCTACGCCGTGCAGCTTGCTCACACGCAATTGTGAAACGAAGTCTTCGACCTGGTCAGGGGTAATGACGAAGAGGCCGTTGGGCTTTTTCCAGTCACTGGCGATCTTGGCCAGGAATTTGTTCGGCGCCACGCCGGCGGACACGGTGATGTGCAACTGGTTGGAGACGCGGCGACGAATATCCTGGGCAATACGCGTGGCGCTGCCGCCAAAATGCGGGCTGTCGGAGACGTCCAGGTAGGCTTCATCCAGGGACAACGGCTCGATCAGGTCGGTGTAATCGCGAAAGATCAGCTGAATTTCCTTCGACGCTTCTTTATAGGCATCCATACGCGGCTTGACGATGGTCAGGTCCGGGCAGAGCTTCAAGGCATGTCGCGACGACATGGCCGAACGCACCCCATACGCCCGCGCCTCGTAGTTGCACGTGGCGATCACCCCCCGTCGATCCGCCGAACCGCCCACCGCCAGCGGTTTTTGCGCCAGGCTCGGGTCGTCGCGCATCTCGATGGCGGCGTAGAAGCAATCACAGTCGACGTGGATGATTTTGCGCTGTGTCATATAAAGGAGGCAATCCAACGGGTAGCCAGTATCGCATTCACCCCTGTATATAGCACCAGTAGTTTGAATCTTTCGTCTAAGCGGTAGGAAAATTCCTGGATGAATTTATTTTCTCAATCGAATTTAGCCTTACGATAGAGCTGAAAGCCACGGCCCGACTGGCCCGCACCGGTCAAACGGCCCGGCATGGAGAGCTAACCGATTGAACCACAAGCGCTTTTCTTTGAATCATGGGTTGACACACTCGCGTTCCTCTGTAGAATGCCGACACACAGACGCGGGATGGAGCAGTCTGGTAGCTCGTCGGGCTCATAACCCGAAGGTCGTCGGTTCAAATCCGGCTCCCGCAACCAAACATCAAAAAAGGCTACTCGAAAGAGTGGCCTTTTTTGTGCCTGCTCATTTTAGGCAAATCGCGGATTGTCGAACAAAAAACCTTTCCTCACGCGCACTTACGGGCGCGCAGCCACCCTTTCAGGGTTAATTCGCACTTATTTGACCCATCGGTTGATTAACGGTTGACACCTCGTCGCTGGGCTGTAGAATGCCGCCCACAGACGCGGGATGGAGCAGTCTGGTAGCTCGTCGGGCTCATAACCCGAAGGTCGTCGGTTCAAATCCGGCTCCCGCAACCAAACATCAAAAAAGGCTACTCGAAAGAGTGGCCTTTTTTGTATCTGGCAAAAAAGTTCTTCTGAAACAATGACATGGCATCTTTCATGAAACCCTGCGCGGTTTGTTGAGTCCATCTCATCGCACGCTATGCTTACGCCTCTACGACCAATGGCCGCAGTCGCCCCACCCGGTGATCCGCGTTAATATTTGTAATTATTTTGTCCATAGGGATTGGTAACTTGGCTGGATACCTCCATCCTGTCGCGCACAATCCACGAGGTGATTGATGCGCGCCAACTCGTCTGAACCACAAGAGACCGTTACAGCAGAACAACCGATCACTCCCACCCGCTTGCGCTGGCTGGATCTGTTGAGCAAATACCGGCAACCCATCGGGCTGGCCGTTACCTTGCTGCTGTTCGCAATCGCTCTGATCGCCTGCCGGCACTTGCTGCTGGAGCTGGATCTCTACGCCCTCCACGACTCGATTCTGGAAGTGCCCAAGCCGGCATTGCTGGGTGCATTTGCCGCAGCCGTCGCCGGGTTCATCATCCTATTGGGCTATGAGTTTTCCGGCGCGCGTTACGCCGGCGTAAACCTACCCGCCAAAACCCTGGCCCTGGGCGGCTTTACCGCGTTTGCCATCGGCAATGCCATTGGCCTGTCGATGCTCTCGGGCGGGTCGGTGCGCTATCGTTTATATGCACGCCATGGCATCGGTGCTTCGGAAGTGGCCCATATGACCGTGTTCGCCAGCCTGGCCCTGGGCTGCGCCCTGCCACCGCTGGCCGCACTGGCCACGCTGAGCAACTTGCCGGCCGCATCGACCTACCTGCATTTACCGCAAAGTGTGCTCGGCGGCGTTGCCGGCGCCGTGCTGCTGCTGTCGACGATGCTGTGCATCGGTATTTATCGCCGTCGCCTGCCGGAACAGCCGTATCGGGACAACCTGCTGGTCCGGGTTGGCCGTCGCACCCTGCGCTTGCCTGGCCGGCGCCTGACGTTCCTGCAGTTGGTCATCACTGCACTCGACGTTGCCGCCGCCGCCGCAGTCCTTTATATGTTGCTGCCGGAAGCCCCGCCGTTCGGCCCGTTCCTGCTGGTGTACCTGCTGGCCCTGGCCGCTGGCGTGCTCAGCCATGTACCGGGTGGTGTCGGGGTGTTCGAAGCAATCCTGCTCGCGGCCTTCGCCGATAAGCTCGGGGCGGCGCCATTGGCTGCCGCCCTGCTGCTGTATCGCATGATTTATGTGGTGCTGCCGCTGCTGATCGCCTGCGTGTTCCTGTTGGTCAATGAGGCCCAGCGCCTGTTTCAGACCCAACAAAGCCTGCGCGTGGCCTCGGGCCTGGCGGCACCGGTATTGGCCGTGCTGGTTTTTTTGTCCGGCGTGGTCCTGCTGTTTTCCGGCGCCACGCCAGAGATCGACTCACGCCTGGAAAACATCGGATTCCTGATCCCCCACCGCCTGATTGACGCGTCGCACTTCGGCGCCAGCCTGATCGGCGTACTGTGCCTGTTGCTGGCTCAGGGCCTGCGTCGACGCTTGTCGGCCGCCTGGATGCTGACCATGGTGCTGCTGCTGACGGGCGCCCTGCTTTCGTTGCTCAAGGGTTTCGACTGGGAAGAAGCCAGCCTGATGACCATGACGGCGGTATTGCTCGCGATCTTCCGTCGCTCGTTCTACCGCGCCAGCCGCCTGACCGAGTTGCCGTTTTCGCCGCTGTACCTGGTGTCCAGCGTCTGCGTGCTGGGCGCCTCGATCTGGCTGCTGCTGTTTGCCTATCAAGACGTGCCTTACAGCCATCAACTGTGGTGGCAGTTCACCCTCGACGCCAACGCGCCACGCGGCCTGCGTTCGTTGCTGGGGGCCGCCGTGTTGCTGGTGATCGTCTCGCTGACCTGGCTGCTGCGCACCGCGCGACCGGTGATCCACCTGCCGACGCCGCAAGAGCTGGAACGCGCCACCAAGATTCTGATGGCCTCGTCCCAGCCGGACGGTGGCCTGGCGCTGACCGGCGACAAGGCGCTGCTGTTCCACCCCAACGACGAAGCCTTCCTGATGTATGCCCGTCGTGGCCGCAGCCTGGTGGCCCTATACGACCCGATCGGCCCGACCCAACCGCGTGCCGAGATGATCTGGCAGTTCCGCGACCTGTGCGACATCCACCATGCGCGCCCGGTGTTCTACCAAGTGCGGGCGGAGAACCTGCCGTACTACATGGACATCGGCCTCACCGCGATCAAGCTGGGCGAAGAAGCCCGCGTCGACCTCAAACGCTTTGACCTGGAAGCCAAGGGCAAAGAGATGAAGGATCTGCGCTACACCTGGAACCGTGGCACCCGGGACGGCTTGTCCCTGGATATCTGCGAGCCGGGCACGGCGCCGATGGATGAATTAAAAGTTATCTCGGACGCCTGGCTTACCGGTAAGAATGTGCGCGAAAAGGGCTTTTCCCTGGGGCGCTTCAGCGACGACTACCTCAAGCACTTCCGTATTGCGATCATTCGCTTCGAAGGGCGCCCGGTGGCCTTTGCCAACCTGCTTGAAACCTACAATCATGACCTGGCCAGCCTTGACCTGATGCGTGCCCACCCGGACGCGCCCAAGCTGACCATGGAATTCATGATGGTCGGTCTGATTCAACATTATAAGAGTCACGGCTACGCCCGTTTCAGCCTCGGCATGGTGCCGTTGTCGGGCCTGCAACCGCGACGCGGTGCGCCACTGACCCAGCGCTTGGGTTCGATGGTGTTCCGGCGTGGCGAGCAACTGTATAACTTCCAAGGTCTGCGCCGCTTCAAAGACAAGTTCCAGCCTGACTGGGAACCCCGTTACATGGCCGTGCCGGCAGGACTTGATCCGCTGGTGGCGCTGGCCGATACCGCCGCCCTGATCGCGGGCGGCTTGACTGGATTGGTGAAACGCTGATGATTCGACGTTCCTGGCGGTATGTATTGGCCTTTGTAGTGCTGCTCGCCCTGGTCCTGGGCGCCGGCTTTTGGTACTGGAACCGCCCTGCCCCGCAGCCAACCCTGGAGCAACTGCCTCAGGCGGATGGCTCGGTGATGACCCGCGTGACCCCGGCCGTCACGCCAAAAGCGCGTGTCGCCGTCGCCGTGATGGCCGACGAAACCCTGACCGACAGCCAACTGATCGCCCTTAGTCAGGGCGGCAAGGCGCAGATCGTCCAGGTGATCCTGCCAAAAGACGACTGCAAGCTGCAGGAACAAGCGCTGCAAAGCGCCCTGGGCCAGCTCAAGGGCCCGGCGACGCTGGTCAGCGGCATCGGCCCTGGCGCGGCCCTCGCCTGGCGCTGGCTGGCCGCCCAGAACGACGACAAGGCCAACGCCATCTCCGTCGGCTTCGCCCTGGTGCAGGAAGGCTGCAAGGACCCACTGCCCAAGACCGCCGCCCACGGCAACTGGCTGGTGGCATGGAACGATAACCCTGACGATGAAAGCGCCAGTTTCGTACGCGATACCCCGCGTGCCACAACCAGCATCAGCGACTACGACATCCACTACCCGCAAGTCCTGAACAACGAACTGCGCAAGCAACTGGTGGGTTCGGACAACGGCGGACTGGCGATTCCGGTGGTGGAAGTACCGGCCGGCCAGGCCAAGGACACAGTCACCCTGTTCCTCTCCGGTGACGGCGGCTGGCGTGACCTGGACCGCGACGTGGCCGGTGAAATGGCCAAGATCGGCTACCCGGTGGTCGGCATCGACACCCTGCGCTATTACTGGCAGCACAAGACTCCGGAACAAAGCGCCAAGGACCTCGCGGAGCTGATGCAGCACTACCGGCAGAAGTGGGGCACCAAACGCTTCGTGCTGACCGGCTATTCGTTCGGCGCCGACGTATTGCCCGCCATCTACAACCGTATGCCGGAGAACGAGCAACAGCGGGTCGATGCAATCATCCTGCTGGCGTTCGCCCGCACCGGCAGCTTCGAGATCGAAGTGGAAGGCTGGCTGGGCAATGCCGGTAAGGAAGCCGCGACCGGCCCGGAAATGGCCAAGCTGCCGGCGGACAAGGTGGTGTGCATTTACGGCGAGGAAGAAGTCGATGAGAGTGGCTGCACCGACAAGACGGCGGTGGGCGAGGCAGTGAAGCTGCCAGGCGGGCATCACTTCGACGAAAACTACCCGGCGCTGGCCAAGCGCTTGGTGGATATCATCGTCAAGCATCAGGCCAAAAGCGAATAACCCAAGCCTTACAAAAATCAAAATGTGGGAGGGCTTGCCCCCGATAGCGGTAGGTCAGTCACAGCATTGTTGACTGACACCCAGCTATCGGGGCAAGCCCCCTCCCACAGTTGTTTTGCGGTGCTCATAAAATCTAGCGCGGTTCGATGTGCGCAATCATCAGTTGCACCGTTTCATTCCCACGGAACTCGTTAACATCCAGCTTGTAGGCCAACTCCACCCAACGCACGGTCGGGTTTGGCCAGACCTCACGGTCCACACCAAACGCAATACCATCGAGCTTCACCGACCCGCATTCGCTCTTGAGCACCACTTTCAGGTGCCGCTCCCCCACTACGCGCTGTTCCACCAACTGGAATACCCCGTGAAACAACGGCTCGGGAAAGTGCTGCCCCCACGGGCCGGCATGGCGCAGGGCGCGGGCCAGTTCCAGGTGAAATTCTTCCACCGCCAGGGTGCCGTCTGAAAGCAGGCGGCCGGTGAGGTCTTCTTCGCGCAATTGCCGGCGCACTTCGGCATCGAAGGCCTCGGCGAACAGGGGGAAGTTTGCCTCGGGCAACGTCAGCCCCGCCGCCATGGCGTGGCCGCCATACTTGGCGATAAGGTTGGGATGCTGGCTCGCAACCACTGCCAGGGCATCACGGATGTGAAAACCCTGCACAGAGCGCCCTGAGCCCTTGAGCAAGCCATCACCGGCGTCGGCGAAGGCGATGGTCGGGCGAAAATAGCGCTCCTTCATGCGCGATGCCAGGATGCCGATCACGCCCTGGTGCCACTCCGGGTCGAACAGGCACAGGCCGTAGGGCATCGAGTCCACCGGCAAGTCCTTGAGCTGGGCCAGGGCCTCGCGCTGCATGCCTTGCTCGATGGACTTACGGTCCTGGTTCATGCCGTCCAGTTGCGCGGCCATTTCCCGTGCCGCCGCGACATCGGTGGTGAGCAGGCATTCGATGCCCAGGCTCATATCGTCCAGGCGTCCGGCCGCGTTGAGCCGTGGCCCGAGGATAAACCCCAGGTCAGTGGAAGTGATGCGCGCCGCGTCGCGCTTGGCCACCTCAAGGATCGCCTTGATCCCCGGCCGCGCACGACCGGCGCGAATACGCTCCAGACCTTGATGCACAAGGATGCGGTTGTTGGCGTCCAGGGGCACCACGTCGGCAACGCTGCCCAGGGCGACCAGGTCGAGCAGATCGCCGATGTTCGGCTGCGGCTTGTTCGCGTACCAGCCCAGGTCGCGCAAACGCGCACGCAGCGCCATCAGCACGTAGAAGATCACCCCCACGCCGGCCAGGGCCTTGCTCGGAAAGTTACAGCCAGGCTGGTTCGGGTTGACGATGGCGTCCGCCGCCGGCAACTCGTCACCAGGCAAGTGGTGGTCGGTGACCAGCACCTTCAGCCCCGCCACTTTCGCCGCCGCCACGCCTTCGACACTGGAAATGCCGTTGTCCACCGTAATCAGCAATTGCGGCTCGCGCTGCAGAGCCACCGCGACGATTTCCGGCGTCAGGCCGTAGCCATATTCGAAACGATTGGGCACCAGGTAATCGACATGGGCCGCGCCAAGCAAACGCAGGCCCAGGGTGCCCACGGTGCTGGCAGTGGCACCATCGGCATCGAAGTCACCAACGATCAGAATGCGCTGACGCTGCTCCAGGGCCGTCACCAGCAAGTCCACCGCGGCGTCGATGCCCTTGAGCTGCTGATAGGGAATCAACCGCGCCAGGCTCTTGTCCAGCTCGGCCTCCGACTGCACCCCGCGTGCGGCGTAAAGGCGGGTCAACAGCGGCGGTAGTTCACCGAGAAAAGGCAGGACGGCGGGCAATGGGCGGGGATCGATACGCATGGGGTGACGGGAGCTTCTCTTCTAATACATCGGTTAAACACAGATAGTGAACGCAGCAGAGATCAAGTGTGGGAGCTGGCTTGCCTGCGATGCATACGACTCGGTACATCAGACACACCGAGTGGATGCCCTCGCAGGCAAGCCAGCTCCCACCTTTTCAACCGCGCTCGCCGACCAGCCATTGCAGTTGCACTTCATGCTGGCCACGGTCATCGGTCACAAAGATCGTGCCTTCGCTGATCATCACGTCCCACTTGATCACCCGCGGCATGTCCTTGGCCAGGGTCTCCAAGACTTCCTGGGGCACGGCAGCGATGTGCACGTTTTTCAGGTTGTTGGCCACCGGCACCACCTTGCCTTCCCACACGCGCAGGCTGCCATAGGCCAGCAGCTGGTGCGCTCGGTGCGGCGCGAACACCAGGTCAGGCGGTCGGCATCGGGCTGGCCGACTTCGATCCAGTGCAACACCCGGTCGTCCAGGCTTTTTTCCCACAGGGCGGGTTCATCCACATCCGACAGACCACGCCCGAACGCCAATTGCTCGTTGTAAAAGAGGGCGTAGGCCAGCAGGCGCACGGTCATGCGCTCTTCGGTTTCCGAAGGGTGACGGGCGATGGTCTGTTTAACGCTCTCATACACCGAACGGTCGAGGTCGGTGAGGTTGAGTTCGAATTTGTAGGTCGTGGACGGCTGGGCCATGAACGGGCTTCTAAAGACAGGGAAAGGCGCCAGTCTAACCGATGGCGGGGTCATTCAACGAATCATCCACCTTATCCCTCGCCGTTCGCCTATGTTAAAAGGCATCACACATCTGCCCAGCGTCTGAAGGATCCCCATGTCGTTTAATGCCAAACCGCTTGCCGGCCTGAAAGTCATCGAACTCGGTACCCTGATCGCCGGGCCGTTCGCCTCACGTATCTGTGCCGAATTCGGTGCCGAGGTGATCAAAGTCGAATCCCCGGACGGCGGCGACCCGCTGCGCAAATGGCGCAAGCTGTATGAAGGCACCTCGCTGTGGTGGTTCGTACAGGCGCGCAACAAAAAGTCACTGACGCTGAACTTCAAGCACCCGGATGGCCTGGCGATCCTCAAACAGCTGCTGGCGGACGCCGATATTCTCATCGAAAACTTCCGCCCCGGCGTACTGGAGAAGCTCGGCCTGAGCTGGGAAACCCTGCACGCACTGAACCCGAAACTGGTGATGGTACGGCTCTCGGGCTTCGGTCAGACCGGCCCGATGAAAGATCAACCGGGGTTTGGAGCCGTGGGCGAATCCATGGGCGGGCTGCGTTACATCACCGGTTTCGAGGACCGGCCGCCGGTGCGCACCGGCATTTCCATCGGCGACTCCATAGCCGCCTTGTGGGCGGTGATCGGTGCGCTGATGGCGCTGCGGCATCGTGAAGTGAATGGTGGCTTGGGCCAGGTGGTGGACGTGGCGCTGTACGAGGCGATCTTTGCGATGATGGAAAGCATGATTCCCGAATTCGACGTGTTCGGCTTTATCCGCGAACGCACCGGTAACATCATGCCTGGCATTACCCCCTCCTCCATCCACACCAGCGCCGACGGCAAGCACGTGCAGATCGGCGCCAATGGTGATGCGATCTTCAAGCGTTTCATGAGCGCCATCGGCCGTGACGACTTGGCCAACGACCCGCAACTGGCCGGTAATGACGGGCGTGACGGCCGCCGTGACGAGCTTTATGGGGTGATTGATCGCTGGGTGAATTCGCTGCCGCTGGAACAGGTGGTGGAGCAGCTCAACCAGGCCGAAGTGCCCGCCAGCCGCATCTACAGCGCCGAAGATATGCTCGGCGACCCGCAGTTCCTAGCCAGAGAGATGTTCCTCAAGGCGAAGTTGCCCGACGGCAAGGACTTCAAGATGCCGGGCATCGTGCCCAAGCTGTCGGACACCCCCGGCAGCTGCGAGTGGGTCGGGCCGCAGCTCGGTGAACACAACAGCATCGTGCTCAATGAGTTGGGATACGACGCCGCCGCGATCACGCGCCTGCGCGAACAGGGCGCCATCTGAATCGCAGGCAAAAAGAAACCCCGAAGCGTGGGGAGACACTTCGGGGTTAAACGTGGCCTTACAATGACCAGTACAACAAGCCACAAACACCGGAGCACAATGTTTGCTCTTGCTGTTAAAAAATCTGACAGGCCATGCTGTAGGAAGTTTCGAAGGATAAATAATTCTTCATGCGCACACCGGCGCACGCGTCATGGCCGCATTGCGCAAGGCTGCAATGACCGAGGGTTCCAGGCGGCCTTCAGCGATTTTCAGATCGCGCAGCAGGCAATCCACCACATCCACCAACGCGCGCTTGTCGGTTAATTGCGCGCGGTTGAATTCGCGCTCGACCATGATGGCGCCACTTGGGTTCTTCACGGTCACCAGGCATTCGCCCAGCACACCAGCGGTGGTCAGCGTAACCTGATAAGGGCTCAGTGCTTCTTCGAGCAATAGGCTGATACTTTGCATCTCGATCACCACTCAATAGTTCGGGAACAATCGTTTCAACGGGTGCAGCATCTATCCTAAGTGACTGGTTATGACGTAGGAAAGTTCGCTTTTTCGTTGTTGCGGGGGATGACGTTTCCAGCATGCGCCTGCAACATGACAATGAAAAAACGCTGGCACAGAAAGCAAAAACGCCGCTGACCCGAGGGAGGGAAAGCGGCGTTTTTGTATACGCGGTTCGCCTTACAACGGCTTACCCCGGTTGCCATGCTGGCTGACAAACGCCTGCACAGCTTTCAAATCATTGGCCAATACCGTGCAACGCTCTTGCCGCTCGAACAGGTCGGCCAGATGCGCCGGCAGTTCCAGGGCTTTGCCGACACCGGCCTTCTCCACCGCTTCCGGGAATTTGACCGGGTGCGCGGTGCCAAGGATCACCATCGGAATATCCAGGCTGCGACGGCATTCGCGGGCGGCCTTCACCCCGATGGCGGTATGCGGGTCGAGCAACTCGCCGGTCTGGGCATAGACTTCGGCGATGGTTTCGCAGGTCTGCGCATCGTCCACAGCCAGGGAATCAAACAGCTTGCGGGTTTCGGTCCAGCGTTCTTGCTCGACGTTGAAACCGCCGCCGCTCTTGAAGCTGTTCATCAATTCGGCAATGGCCGCACCGTTGCGACCGTGCATGTCGAACAGCAGGCGCTCGAAGTTCGACGAGACCATGATGTCCATCGACGGCGACAGCGTCGCGTGCAGGGTTTCCTTGATGTAGCCGTTGCCGCTCATGAAGCGGTGCAGGATGTCGTTGCGGTTGGTGGCGACGATCAACTGGTTGATCGGCAGGCCCATGTTGCGCGCCAGGTAACCGGCGAAAATATCGCCGAAATTGCCGGTAGGCACCGAGAACGACACCGAACGCGCCGGGCCGCCCAACTGCAGGGACGCGTGGAAGTAGTAGACGATCTGGGCCATGATCCGCGCCCAGTTGATCGAGTTCACCGCCACCAGGCGCGTGCCCTTGAGGAAGCTCTGGTCAGCGAAGCTGTTCTTGACCATTTCCTGGCAGTCATCGAAGTTGCCTTCGATGGCGATGTTGTGGATGTTCTCACCGAAGATGGTAGTCATCTGGCGACGCTGCACTTCCGAGACGCGCTGGTGCGGGTGCAGGATGAAGATGTCGACGTTTTCGCAGTGCTTGCAGCCTTCGATGGCGGCCGAACCGGTATCGCCGGAAGTGGCGCCGATGATCACCACGCGCTCGCCGCGCTTTTCCAGCACGTAATCGAGCAGACGACCGAGCAGTTGCAGGGCGAAGTCCTTGAACGCCAGGGTCGGGCCGTGGAACAGCTCCAGTACCCATTCATTGCCGTTCAGTTGGCGCAGAGGCGCGATGGCGTTGTGGGAAAACACGCCATACGTCTCTTCCAGGATCTTTTTAAAATCCGCATCCGGAATGCTGCCGGTGACGAACGGGCGCATCACTCGGAAAGCCAGCTCGTGATACGGCAGGCCGGCCCAGGAGGCGATTTCTTCCTGGGTGAAGCGTGGCAGGTTTTCCGGCACATACAGGCCGCCGTCGGTGGCAAGGCCTGCCAGCAGAACGTCTTCGAAATTCAGGGCCGGTGCCTGGCCGCGGGTGCTGATGTAACGCATGACTGGCTCCTCTAAAACATTCTCGAACAGGGGCCGCCGAATGGACGGGGCCCCTGGAACAAATCGGTTAGTTCAAGTGTTCGACGCGAATCCGCACCACCGGGCCGACCACGCCTTGCAGGGCTTCGAGGGCATGGATGGCATCGTTGATGTGCTGTTCGAGCACGCGGTGGGTCAGCAGGATCATCGGCACCTGGCCGTTTTGTTCCTCGACTTCCTTCTGCATGATCGACTCGATGTTGATACCGCGCTCCGACAGGATGCTGGCCACCTGGGCCAACACGCCTGGATGGTCCTGGGCCTGGATGCGCAGGTAATAGGCACTTTCGCAGGCTTCGATCGGCAGGATCGGATGGGCCGACAGCGAGTCCGGCTGGAAGGCCAGGTGCGGCACACGGTTTTCCGGGTCGCTGGTCATGGCGCGAACCACGTCCACCAGGTCGGCGATCACTGACGAAGCGGTCGGCTCCATGCCGGCACCGGCGCCGTAGAACAGCGTGGAACCGGCGGCGTCACCGTTGACCATCACCGCGTTCATCACACCATTGACGTTGGCGATCAGGCGGTCGGCCGGGATTAGCGTCGGGTGCACCCGCAATTCGATACCGGCCGGGGTGCTGCGCGCTACGCCCAGGTGCTTGATGCGGTAGCCCAGGGCTTCGGCGTAGTTCACGTCGGCGGTGGTCAGCTTGGTGATGCCTTCGGTGTAGGCCTTGTCGAACTGCAGCGGAATACCAAAGGCGATGGACGCCAGGATGGTCAGCTTATGGGCCGCGTCGATGCCTTCCACGTCGAAAGTCGGGTCGGCTTCGGCGTAACCCAGGGCCTGGGCTTCGGCCAGTACGTCTTCGAAGGTGCGGCCCTTCTCGCGCATTTCGGTGAGGATGAAGTTACCGGTGCCATTGATGATGCCGGCCACCCAATTGATGCGGTTGGCGGACAGGCCTTCACGGATCGCCTTGATCACCGGGATACCACCGGCCACGGCGGCTTCGAACGCCACGATCACGCCTTTTTCACGGGCCTTGGCGAAGATCTCGTTGCCGTGCACGGCGATCAGCGCCTTGTTGGCGGTGACCACATGCTTGCCGTTCTCGATGGCCTTGAGCACCAGCTCGCGGGCGACGGTGTAGCCGCCCACCAGTTCGATGACGATATCGATTTCAGGGTTGGTGGCCACGGCGAACACATCGTTGGTAATTGCAATACCGGTCGTTTCGAACTGAGGCTTCGGCGAACGCGTGGCAATTTGCGCCACTTCAATCCCACGCCCTGCACGGCGGGAAATTTCTTCAGCATTACGCTGAAGTACGTTGAAGGTGCCGCCACCGACGGTCCCTAACCCACAGATGCCTACTTTGACCGGTTTCACTGAAGAACTCCCCATGAAACGGCCGACGCAAGGTCGGCGTGGAAAACAGCCGCACGACTGCGGCTTTCAATTGATGGCCCGTTCACTTATCAACGGGCATGATCGTCAAAGGTTCGACGATGCTGGTTTATTTGGCACTCAGCGCCAGTTTGGCAACTTGTGGTGCCGGCTGGTAGCCCGGAATCACCTGGCCGTCAGCCAAAACGATGGCCGGCGTACCGTTCACACCGATGGACTGGCCCAGGGCGAACTGCTTGGAGACCGGGTTGGCGCACTTGGCGGCCTTGATTTCCTTGCCGTCGACCATCTTGTCCATGGCCGCTTTCTTGTCGGCCGAGCACCAGACTGCCTGCAACTGCTCGTCACCCGGCGATCCCAGGCCCTGGCGCGGGAACGCAACGTAGCGCACTTCCACACCGAGCTTGTTCAGCGCCGGCACTTCGGCGTGCAGCTTGTGGCAATACGGGCAGGTGGTATCGGTGAACACGGTGATGTGGGTCTTGGTCTCGCCGATCGCCGGGTAAACCACGGTTTCCGCCACCGGGATGCCATTGATCAGCTTGGACACGCCCAGGCGCTCGGCCTTCTCGGTCAGGTTGACCGGCTTGCCGTCCTTCAACTGGAACAGGTAACCCTGAACGATGTACTGGCCGTCGGCACTGGCGTACAGCACGCGGCTGCCCTTGAGCTTGACTTCATACAGGCCGGCCATGGGGCTTGCGCTGATGCTCTCGATCGGCGTGTCGAGCTGCAGGTTGGCCAGGCTCTTGCGAATGGTCTGCTCGGCGGCGTCATCGGCGACGGCAAAGGTGGAAACCAACGCAATCGCTGCGGCGGCAATAATCTGGGTCAAGCGCATGGGAACTCCTGAAGGCA
This sequence comes from Pseudomonas lactucae, assembly GCF_016937615.1. GTDB lineage: Bacteria > Pseudomonadota > Gammaproteobacteria > Pseudomonadales > Pseudomonadaceae > Aquipseudomonas > Aquipseudomonas lactucae. The sequence goes on from NZ_JAFHKI010000142.1 coordinate 39,580, forward strand.
GATGCAGGGACGGGAAGGAACACCGCGATCGATGGACGCGGGTCGGGACCGTCACCTTTGCTAACCGGCAAAGCCTACCACAGTTGGGCCGCGGGGCAGCCCGTGGCGGTAGAAATTGGCGGTTTTCAGCCTCGCGGGTGGTGCTTGGCGTGCATATCCTGCAAACGTGCGCGCGCGACATGGGTGTAGATCTGGGTGGTGGACAAGTCGCTGTGGCCGAGCAGCATTTGCACCACACGCAAATCGGCGCCGTGGTTGAGCAAATGGGTGGCGAACGCATGGCGCAAGGTATGGGGTGACAACGTCTTGCCGATCCCGGCGACCTTGGCTTGATGCTTGATGCGGTGCCAGAACGTCTGGCGGGTCATCTGCTCGCCCCGCAGGCTGGGAAACAGCACATCGCTGGGGCGCCCGCCGAGCAATTCACTGCGCGCCTCGCGCATGTAGCGCTCGACCCACACAATCGCCTCCTCACCCATCGGCACCAGTCGCTCCTTGCTGCCCTTGCCCATCACCCGCAGCACGCCCTGGCGCAGGTTGACCTGTTCCAGGGTCAGGCTGATCAACTCGGTCACCCGCAGGCCGCAGGCGTACAGCACTTCCAGCATCGCGCGGTCACGCTGGCCGATGGCTTCGCTCAAGTCGGGGGCGGCGAGCAGCGCCTCCACGTCGGCTTCCGACAGGGACTTTGGCAATGGCCTGCCGAGTTGCGGCATGTCGATTTGCAGGGTGGGATCGACGGCGATCAACTTTTCCCGCAGCAGGTAGCGATAAAAGCCACGCACACCCGAGAGGAATCGCGCCGTGGAGCGCGGCTTATAGTTCTGCTCCAGGCGCCAGGCCAGGTGATCGAGGATCAACTCGCGGCCCGCGTTGATCAGTTCCAGGTGTTTCTCTTGTAGCCAGCCGTTGAAAAGTGCCAGGTCGCTGCGGTAGGCCTGGCGGGTATTGTCTGAAAGGCCTTTTTCAAGCCAGAGGGCGTCGAGGAAGCGGTCGATCAGGGGATGGTCAATGGCGGGCATGGGGGCTCAGGCTGATGACGGTGATGTCCGGTAGATCCTATCGCAGGCAAGCCAGCTCCCACACGAGATTTGTGTCGCGCGTACGATCATTCCCACGCGGAGCGTGGGAATGATCAAATCCCAGACACAAAAAAGCAGCCCGCAGGCTGCTTTTTTCTGCATCGGGAAGCTGGACTTAAGCCAGTTTTTCCTTGATGCGAGCTGCTTTACCGGACAGGTCACGCAGGTAGTACAGCTTGGCTTTACGTACGTCACCGCGACGCTTAACGGCCATGCTGTCGATTTGCGGGCTGTAGGTCTGGAAAGTACGCTCTACGCCAACACCGTTGGAGATTTTACGAACGGTGAAAGCACTGTTCACACCACGGTTACGCTTGGCGATTACCACGCCTTCGAACGCTTGCAGACGCGAACGGTCGCCTTCCTTCACTTTCACCTGAACGACAATGGTGTCGCCCGGGGCAAAGGTAGGGATCTCTTTGGTCATCTGCTCTGCTTCGAGTGCAAGGATGATTTTGTTAGTCATGCTGTGCTCCTAAGGTAAGTCAATGGACTTACCATCGATACGTTGTTAACTATCGTCCCGCGCGAGGATGTATTCCTCGAGCAGCTTCTTCTCTTCTCCAGAAAGCGAGCGGCTTTCCAGAAGATCGGCGCGTCGTTCATAGGTCCGACCAAGGGACTGCTGTAAACGCCAACGCCGGATGTGTGCGTGATTGCCACTTAGCAATACGTCGGGAACACGCTGATCCGCATACACCTCCGGTCGGGTGTAGTGCGGGCAATCCAGCAAACCATCCGTGAAGGAGTCTTCCTCCGCGGAGTCCGCATGCCCTAAAGCTCCAGGCAGCAGTCGTGTAACCGCATCTATCAGGACCATCGCCGGCAGCTCGCCGCCAGACAGGACATAGTCCCCAATCGACCACTCTTCATCGACATGAGCCTCAATAAAGCGCTCGTCAATGCCTTCATAGCGACCGGCAATCAGGATCAATGCTTCCTCATTCGCCAGTTCGCGTACCGCAGCCTGTTTCAGCTGACGGCCTTGAGGGGACAGGTAAATAACCTTCGCCTTCTCCCCAGCGGCGACCTTGGCCTGAGCCAACGCATCTTCCAGGGGCTTGATCTTCATCACCATGCCCGGGCCACCGCCAAATGGGCGATCGTCCACAGTGTGATGTCGATCCGTCGTGTAGTCTCGCGGGTTCCAACAGGTAAGCTGCAACAGCCCCTGTTTCACCGCCCGACTGGTGATGCCGTACTCGCTGATGGCGGAAAACATCTCGGGAAACAAACTGATCACTTCAATGCGCAAATTAGCCACGCTTAGAAGTCCGCGTCCCATTCCACCTTCATCTCGCCCGCGGCCAGGTCGACGGCCAACACGCATTGCTCGGTATAGGGCAACAGGCGTTCGCGATCATCCAGGCTGCCAGCGCAAGGCTTGACCACCATTACATCATTGGCGCCGGTTTCCAGAAGATGGTCGATTTTCCCGAGCAATTGCCCGAGTTGATCAATAACCTTCAGACCTTCCAGCTGGTACCAGTAGTACTCGCCGTCGGTCAATTCAGGGAACAGGTTGCGTGGCACGCAGATCTCATAACCGGCCAGAAGACGCGCTTCTTCACGATCATCAAGACCCTTGAGCTTAGCGACCAGGAACTTGTCGCTCCCGCGTCCACTGACCAGCTCGACCTGTTTCACGCTACCCTCGCGCTTGAGCGTCCAGGTTTTGTACTGCAACAGGTTTTCGGTCGGATCAGTAAAGGAATACACCTTCACTTCGCCGCGAACGCCATGAACAGAGTAAATCTTGCCGATAACGATCAAATCATCAGCAACCGCTGGCGTCGCGTTCATATTGCTCAGGCTGCGGCCTTAGCCGAGTCCTTCAACAGTTTTGCAACGCGCTCGGATGGCTGTGCGCCAACGCTCAGCCAGTAGGCTACGCGCTCTTGGTTCACGGACAGACGAACTTCTTGACCACGAGCAACAGGGTTGAAGAAACCAACCTGTTCCTTGTGCGAACCGTCACGCGGGTTGCGGCTGTCGGTTACGGTCAAGTGGTAAAACGGGCGCTTTTTGGAGCCGCCAAGGGCAAGACGGATTGTTAGCATGTGAACATCGTTCCTGTAGTCGGTGCTGCAAATCTAAATGCACAGCGGGCATAGGTGCCCGAAAGGCCGCATATTCTAAGGAATATCCGGACTTTTGCAAATGTCTTTTTCTGGCGCCTATCAGCGGGCCATTCAGATCTGCCATAGAGCCGTCGATTAAAACGGCGAGTCAGCCCCCGCCAACGGCGGGTTTGCTGGAGATCCCACATCCTTGTGGGTCGGAGCGAGAGCCAGGCTCCCGCTCGAATACTTTACATCTTGGGCATGCCGCCGCCGGGCAACATACCGCCCATGCCGCGCATCATCTTGGCCATACCGCCCTTGGCGGAGAATTTCTTCATCATCTTCTGCATCTGCTTGTGCTGCTTGATCAAGCGACCGATGTCCTGCACCTGGGTGCCGGAACCCATGGCGATCCGACGTTTGCGCGAACCGCTGATCAGCTCAGGGTCGCGGCGCTCGGCCGGGGTCATGGAGTTGATGATGGCTTCCATCTGCTTGAACTGCTTCTCTGCCGCGCCCTGGGCATTGCCCATTTGCGCCAGGTTCACACCGCCGATGTTCGGCAGCTTGTCCATCAGGCCGCCGAGGCCACCCATGCTCTTCATTTGTTGCAACTGGTCGCGGAAGTCTTCGAGGTCGAAGCCCTTGCCCTTCTTCAGCTTTTTAGCCAGCTTGTCGGCTTTGTCCTTGTCGAGCGTGGCTTCAGCCTGTTCGATCAGGCTGAGCACGTCGCCCATGCCGAGAATGCGCGAGGCGATACGCTCGGGGTGGAACGGTTCGAGCGCTTCGCTCTTCTCGCCCATGCCGATGAACTTGATCGGCTTGCCGGTGATGGCACGCACCGACAGCGCGGCACCGCCACGGGCGTCGCCGTCGACCTTGGTGAGGATCACGCCGGTCAGCGGCAGCGCGTCACCGAAGGCCTTGGCGGTGTTGGCCGCATCCTGGCCGGTCATGGCATCGACCACGAACAGCGTCTCGACCGGGTTGATCGCGGCATGCAGCGCCTTGATCTCGCCCATCATCTCTTCGTCGATGTGCAGACGACCGGCGGTATCGACGATGACCACGTCGATGAATTTCAGCCTGGCTTCCTTAATGGCCGCGTTGGCGATGTCGACCGGCTTCTGGCTCAGGTCGGACGGGAAGAAGGTCACGCCCACTTCGCCCGCAAGCATTTCCAACTGTTTGATAGCCGCCGGGCGGTACACGTCCGCCGAGACCACCATCACGGACTTCTTCTTGCGCTCTTTAAGGAAGCGCGCCAGCTTGCCGGCGGTGGTGGTTTTACCCGCACCTTGCAGACCGGCCATCAGTACAACGGCAGGCGGCACGGCGCTGAGGTTCAAGTCTTCGTTGGCAGCGCCCATCAGGCTTTCGAGTTCGGCCTGGACGATCTTCACAAAGGCCTGGCCCGGCGTCAGGCTGCGCGACACTTCAGTGCCGACCGCACGCTCCTTGACCGAGTTGACGAAGTCCTTGACCACGGGCAAGGCCACGTCGGCTTCCAGCAACGCCATGCGCACTTCACGCAGGGTGTCTTTAATATTGTCCTCGGTCAGCTTGGCCTTGCCGGTTACGTGGCGCAGCGTCTGCGAGAGACGGTCAGTCAAGTTTTCAAACATGCGCGATCCTTTCAGGCCCTATTCATCGAAATGCAGGTAGACCGAGGTAATGGCGGCCCAGGCTCTAGCAAATCGCTATTAAAACGGCGCTCGGCGAGCCTGCGGCGTGGGCAGGTCGCGGATTATAGCGAAGACTGCGCCCATGCACACCCGCTGTCTGGTGCGGGAGTCTTTCGTGCACGGCCTGGGTATGCCAAACTCAGCGCCTTTCGGGCTTGCCTAACAGGATTTATGCTCCCTTTGTCACCCAGCTTGCTACCCAGCCTCGCCGCCGCGCTTCTATATGCCGCTGCGACCCTCTACCAGGGCACTCGCCTGGCCCAATGCGCCAAGGCCGACAAACGCCTGCTGGCAGGTTTTGGCGTCCTCGCCCTGCTGGCGCACGCCGCGAGTCTGTTCACTCACTTGATGACGCCGGACGGCCTGGCCCTGGATTTTTTCAGCGCGGCCAGCCTGATCGCTGCCGCCGTGATCGGCCTGACACTGATCGCCTGCGCGCGCATCCCGGTGGAAAACCTGCTGATCCTGTTGTTCCCGCTGGGGTTGCTCACGGTCCTGCTGTCGCAATTCGCCCCGCCCGGTACAGTGCAGGTGATCGATGAGGAACCGGGCATGCTCGCCCACATTCTGTTGTCGATCCTGGCCTACGGTATGTTCACCATCGCGGTGTTCCAATCGCTGCTGGTGCTGCTGCAAGACCACCAGCTCAAGCACAAGCATCCCCTGGGGCTGATCAAGAACTTCCCGCCGCTGCAAACCATGGAAAGCCTGTTGTTCGGTTTCCTCTGGGCCGGCTGGACCCTGCTCTCGCTGTCGTTGATCTCCGGCTGGCTGTTCGTCGAGAACCTGTTCGCCCAGCACCTGGTGCACAAAACCTTGCTCGCGTGCCTGGCCTGGATAGTCTTCAGCGTATTGCTGTGGGGCCGTAACCGCCTGGGCTGGCGCGGGCACAAGGCAATCCGCTGGACGCTGGCCGGTTTCTGCCTGCTGATGCTGGCCTATTTCGGCAGCAAGCTGGTTCGCGAATACATCCTGCATATCTGACGGGCAGCAATCATGGACAACTTGCCCCTGGGGCCGATGCTCGCGGTAATCGCCTTGCTGGTGTTATGGGCCGGACTGTTTACCGCCATTGAAGCCGCCCAACAGCACCTGCTGGCGCTGCGCCCCGGCACCCGCCAGGGCGACAAGGCCGCCGCCCGCCTGAATTTTCCGCGCAACAGCCTGATCCTGTGCAACAGCCTGTGCCGCGCCGCCGTGGTGATTCTGTGCACGTTGCTGGCGATCTACGCCTGGGCGCAGAACGGCCCCTGGCTGGGCTGGCTGATCTCCTGCGCGGTGCTGCTGGTGCTGGCCGACTACCTGCCCCGCGCCCTGGCCACCCGTTATCCGCAAGCGGTACTGGGTTTCGGCAATACGCTGCTGGGCGTGCCGCTGAAAATCCTCTACCCCGCGGCCTGGCTGCTCAATGGCATCAGCCTGCTGCTGTTGCGCCCATTTGCACGCAAATCCGACGTGGTGAAAAAAAGCGACGAACCGCAACCCGATCACGATGACGAACCCGAGCCCGACGCCGACGAAAACCGCGCGCCCGGCATGCCCGGCATCCATGCCCTGGACAACATCACGGTCAACGACATCCTGGTGCCCCGCAGCGAAGTGGATGGCATCAACCTGGATGACTCGATCGAAGACATCATCGAACTACTGCGCACCTCCCCGCGCACCCGCCTGCCGGTGTTCCACAGCGATATCAACCAGGTGCAGGCCGTGCTCAATACACGGCAGGTCCAGCATTTGCTGCCCGACGCCAGCCTGACCAAGGACGCATTGCTCGCCGCCTGCCACGAACCCTACTTCGTGCCGGAAAGCACGCCCCTGCAACTGCAACTGCTGAACTTCCACAAGCAACAGCGGCGCCTGGGCATGGTGGTGGACGAGTACGGCGAGGTGCTGGGCATCGTCACCCTGGAAGACATCCTCGAAGAGATCGTCGGCGAGTTCGAAAGCGAACAAGGTGCCGACAACCCGCACGTCGAGCCGCAGCCGGACGGACGCTACATCATCGACGGCGCCGCCTCGATCCGCGAACTGAACAAGAGCCTGGGCTGGCACCTGCCCAGCGACGGCCCCAAGACCCTCAACGGGCTGGTCACCGAAGCACTGGAGACCATTCCGGATTGCGCGGTATGCCTGAAGATCGGCCGCTATCGCCTGGAGATTCTCGAAACCGAGGACAACCGAGTGAGCAAGGTGCTGATCTGGCACACCAGCCGGGTGCCGGTGGCGGCATAACCGCGCGATACCCCCTCCCACATTGGCTTGAAGTGTTTGAGAGATCGTGTAGCCGTCTCTTGTCGTATTTCCAAACCCCTTCCTATAATCCCTGCGGCTTACCCAAGCCCCGCCCGACCGCGTGCTATCCGCACTAAACGCGTCCAGGCACCGCGTTATCGTGTCTGACCGGTGTTCGCTCCCATCCCGAGCCACTCCGTGCACAACCCTGATCCATGGGTGTTCGACCAATAATAATCCGCGTCCAAACGCGCAACGACCGTCAGGGATACCGCCATGAGCACCACCTATAACGAGGCCGCGAGCGCCGCGCCGACCAACTCGACCGCACGGGTTGCCACCGCGAGCATCGTCGGCACTGCTATCGAGTTCTATGACTTTTATATCTACGCCACCGCCGCCGCATTGGTGATCGGCCCGGTGTTCTTCCCGCAGAGCTCCGGCACCGCGCAAATGCTGGCGTCGTTCCTGACCTTCGGTATCGCCTTTATCGCCCGTCCGCTGGGCTCGGCGTTGTTTGGCCACTTCGGCGACCGCATCGGTCGTAAGTCCACACTGGTGGCTTCGCTGCTGCTGATGGGCGTGTGCACCACGCTGATCGGCTTGCTGCCCGGTTATGACAGCATCGGGGCCTGGGCGCCGATCCTGTTGTGTGTGCTGCGCTTTGGCCAGGGCCTGGGCCTTGGCGGCGAATGGGGTGGCGCCGCGCTGCTGGCCACCGAAAACGCCCCCAAGGGCAAGCGCGCCTGGTTCGGCATGTTCCCGCAACTGGGCCCGTCGATTGGCTTCCTGGCCGCCAACGGCCTGTTCCTGATCCTGGCCATGAGTCTGAACGACGAGCAGTTCCGCAGCTGGGGCTGGCGTATCCCGTTCATCCTCAGCGCCGCGCTGGTGATGGTCGGCCTGTATGCACGTCTGAAGCTGCACGAAACCCCGGTGTTCGCCAATGCCGTGGCCAAGGAAAAGCCGGTGAAAGTGCCGTTGGTGGAGCTGTTCAGCCAGCATTGGCTGCCGGTGCTGCTGGGCGCGGCGTCAATGGTGGTGTGCTATGCGCTGTTCTATATCACCACGGCGTTTTCCCTGAGTTACGGCGTGTCGACCCTGGGCTACAGCCGCGAAACCTTCCTCGCGCTGCTGTGTTTTGCCGTGTTGTTCATGGGGTTGGCCACGCCTATCGCCGCGTTGGCCAGCGACCGTTATGGACGCAAGCCGGTGCTGATCGTCGGCGCAGTCCTGGCGATTGTGTCGGGTTTCACCATGGAGCCACTGCTGACCCACGGCTCGACCTGGGCCGTGGCGCTGTTCCTGGCACTGGAGCTGTTCTTGATGGGGGTGACCTTCGCCCCGATGGGCGCGCTGTTGCCGGAACTGTTCCCGACCCGCGTGCGTTATACCGGGGCTTCGGCGGCGTATAACCTGGGTGGGATTGTCGGTGCGTCGGCGGCACCGTTCTTCGCGACCAAGCTGGTGGCGATGGGTGGGCTGAGTTATGTCGGCGGGTATGTGTCGGCGGCGGCGTTGCTCAGCCTGATTGCAGTGCTGTGCCTGAAAGAGACGCGGGATAATGACTTGAATAGTGTTGCCTGATAGTTCGCTATCGGGAGCAAGCCCCCTCCCACACTTAACCGCGTTTAATCTGTAGGAATGCGGTCAAAATGTGGGAGGGGCGGTGCGACGATTCGACTTGCCCCGATGCTTTTAGAGCTCTACAACAACCGCCTGGGACGCACGAGTCGCCTTGGCCCGAGCCGCCTCAATCGACTCATCCCGCGCCAATGCCACGCCCATACGGCGTTGGCCGTTCACTTCTGGCTTACCGAACAAACGCAACGCCGTGTCCGGTTCGCTCAGTGCGGCGCCGAGGTTGGCGAATGCCGTCTGGGTCGACTGCCCTTCCACCAGAATCACCGCCGAGGCCGAAGGCCCGAACTGGCGAATCAATGGAATCGGCAGGCCGAGGATGGCGCGCGCATGCAGGGCAAACTGCGACAGGTCCTGGGAAATCAGAGTCACCAGACCGGTGTCATGCGGGCGCGGCGACACTTCGCTGAACCACACCTGATCGCCCTTGATGAACAGTTCGACGCCAAACAGGCCACGCCCGCCCAAGGCCTCGGTCACGGCTTTGGCCACGCGCTCGGATTCGGCCAGGGCCACCGGGCTCATCGCCTGCGGCTGCCAGGACTCTTGGTAATCGCCTTTTTCCTGACGGTGACCGACCGGCGCACAGAAGGTGGTGCCGCCAATGTGGCGCACGGTCAGCAGGGTGATTTCGTAGTCGAAGTCGATAAAGCCTTCGATGATCACCCGGCCCTTGCCGGCACGTCCGCCTTCCTGGGCGTAATCCCAGGCTTTTTGCACGTCATCCATGCCGCGCAACAAGCTCTGGCCCTTGCCCGACGAACTCATCACCGGCTTGACCACACAGGGGAAGCCCAGGTCCTGCACGGCCTTGCTGTAGTCTTCGAAGGTATCGGCGAAGTGGTACGGCGAGGTCGGCAGGTCCAGTTCTTCGGCGGCCAGACGCCGGATGCCCTCGCGGTTCATGGTCAGCGAGGCGGCGCGCGCGGTCGGGATCACCGTGAAACCTTCGGCCTCCAGCTCCACCAGAGTGGCGGTGGCGATGGCTTCGATTTCCGGCACGATAAAATGCGGCTTCTCCGCCTCGATCACCGCTCGCAGGGCGGCGCCGTCGAGCATATTGATCACGTGGCTGCGATGCGCCACCTGCATGGCCGGCGCGTTGGCGTAGCGATCCACGGCAATCACTTCAACGCCCAGGCGCTGCAGCTCGATTACCACTTCCTTGCCCAGCTCGCCGCAGCCACACAGCAAAACGCGGGTCGCGGTAGGCGACAGTGGAGTTCCGATTCGGGTCATCTCAAGTCCTCAAGGGAGCGGATCAGGGGGAGAAAGGCCGCGATAATACATGAACGCGCCATACCGACTCCACTGATCAGCGCCGGGCTGCACGCGCTATACCTCTGAATCCCAGATCACCGAGACACTGCCCGACCACGTCTCGCCCTCTCGCTTGAGCATTTCTTCCACGCCTTCGCGCTGGACTTCGAAGTGCAAGGTCGCGGGCCTGCGGTCGACGTAAAAAGATGGTTGAAACAACTCGCTGCCCGTTCCGCTGACCCGCAACGGCAGCCGATTAACCGCCGCGCCATCGGTGTTGGTCATGCCGTTGGGCAAGCTGACCAGCACGTCCAACGGCACCAGGTCGCCGGCGGCGTTTTTCACCGCGCAGGTATCGCCGATCTGGCCGGTGCCGCATTCGAGCTGCATCTTGAAGCGTGAACTGGCCGAGAGGTTGAAGGTCTGGTCGCGGAACAGGCGCGCGGGTTTACGGCCCTGGTTGAGCCAGGCTTGCCAGCCGCCCTGGGGCTCCAGTTGGATGCGATTGCCACCGGGTGGGATTTCGACCTTGAGGGTGTGCTCGACGGTCAGCGTAAAGACAATCTGGAACGTCGAATCGCTGGGGAGCATTACGTCGCCAAAATCGATCTGCTGACCGGGGCCAACCGTATAGGTCACCTGCCCGGTATACAGGCCAGCCTCCATTTTCAACGGGTTAGGCGTCTCCAGCTCATAAGCGAAAATGACATTCCCCGTGTTGGCGTAATTGATGACAAAGCCTTGATCGAGGTCGAAATTGGCCTGTTTGGAGCACATCGTTTCGTCGTTGGGGAAAATCCAGAAGAAGTTGGCCCAGTTGTGCCCCACGCCCGACAAATACGACACCCCCGTACACGGAGGAGCGGTCAACCAGGTGCTCCCCCACAAACGAGCATGCCCCCAAGACCCGCCGATCCCCGTCAGATCCTCGACCGATCGAAAGGTGTAATACGTTGCGCCAATTCCCTTGATCCGCACCCTTAACACGTCCGTCGCACCGGTTTGCGAATGAGTCACCTGCAGGTCGGACCAGCCCGGCAACTTGATCATCGGCCCGTTGCGCTGACTGTGCCCGGCTCGGATGGGCTCCTTGGCGGAAAACGTCACCGGCATGAACAGACTGTGAATATTCAAAGAGGCGCAGTACGCCGGGTGGGCCGCGCATAACGCACGATTCGGCGTGTCATTTCTGAATTTGTTCTCAAACGGTTTTGCCGGATCAGGTCGGAATGACGCATCGATATTCACGCTACCCGCACTGGCCAAGGCAGGGAGCGCCATACACAGCAACAGCAGAAAGAAACGCTTACTCATGGACTCATCGCCTCAAAAATCATATGCACCGTGCCGTGGTAATCCCCAGCCGCGAAGCGTTCCTCCCCCTGCACCGCCGCGATTTCCAGCATCACCCGCCGGCCCGGCCGGGCGTCGTCCACCACCGGCTGGCTGTCCAGCGACAGCGCCACTTTGTTGAACGCCACGTTCAGGTCGATCTCGTCGCGGCCATTGGACAGATAGGCCCGCTCGCTCAGGCGCGCGTTGATGCCGCCGTTGATGTTCTTCACATCAAAGTGGGCGCGCAGCGGGCTGAGGGTCGAGGTGGCCAGGTTCCAGTTCAGGCGTTGTTCGCGCGCCAGCAGTTGCGGGTCTACCGGCAACACAAAAAAGCTGGCGGCCGGAATGGTGACCGACACTTCGAACTGCTCGACGAAGCGCGCGGCCAAGGCCACGGGGGCCAGCGCCGAGGCGATTGCCAACAGACCGGCGGTGAGTGAGTTACGCAGCATGTTTTCCATCCTTGCCTGGGCGCGATGGGGTTGGGGTCGAAAGCGTTTTCATTGGCCGACCACACGCACTTTTTGGGTCTGCGCGCCCTCGACCAGATCGAAGCGGTATTCGCGCCCGGCCTGTTTGTCGAACTGGAACGTACGCCCCGCCAGCACATGGTGCTTGGTGGTGGGCTGGCAGTCGTTTTCCTGCTTGACCGAGCAATCCTTGAACTCGCCGACCACCACCACGGTGTTGCCGTTATTACGCAGGCTGTAGTGGCTTGGCGTGTCTTTGATCACGCTGTCGTAGCGTGAATCCTTGGGCCGTACGAAAAACACGGTGCCGTAGCCGGCCAGGATGTTGACTCCGGCCGACAGGTCCTTTTTGTACTCTTCGCGTTCTTCGGGCGTGATGGCGAATTCATCGTCCTTCTCCGGCACCACCGGGATGAAGCGCACGCGGAAGTAGCGCTCCTTGTCGCGCTCGCCCATGTACAACAAGCGCGTGCCCTGTACGCCGTTGGCCGGCACGATCAAGCGCGCGGGGCTGGCCATCAGGCCGTTGCGGGCGGTCATGTCGGGCTGCGACTGCACCGGCACTTCGCGGTGGCTGCCGTCGGCGTCATAAAGGATCTCGAAGATGTTCACTTTGACGAAAGCCGTGCTATCACCACCGTTGAACACACGTTTCAAATAGGTACTTTTATCGCCCTCCAGGTAGTCGTACACCACCCCGACATTGATCTGCGGCCCGGCCAGTGCGGCACTGGAGCACAACGAAAAACCAAGAACAGCCCACCAGCGTTTCATCACTTTTCAACCTCTACTCATGCTTAACCGGCGATCGCGGCCGGGTGGCCATATCGGCCAAGGTGTCTGGGGTACAGCGCAGATCGCCGATCATCAGCACGTCGTTCTCGCGGCGCGCGTTGTCCGGGTCCAGGCGGAACTGGCACAACAACTGGTTCTTGGCGCGCACTTCGAGGGTCGGCGAGCCGGCATTCATTTCCATCGAGAAGAACCCGTCCGCTTCGCTCACACCACGGCTGGCGTGGTTGATCACGTGGTGACCGCGCAGCGGACGGCCTTGGGCGTCGACCAGGCGGCCGAGCACGGTCACGGTCTTGCTCACGGTGATCTTGCGGTACTCCACGCCACCCTTGTTCAGGTGGTAGCGGGTACGCGCCGGCTGAATGCTCGCGGAGGGCACGTCGTTGCCTTCGAAGTCGAAGTTCACCGTGCTGTTCTTGTACGCCGTGATCGGGATGAAGTTGCGCCCCACCCGCAGGTGCGCGCTGCCGCCGCTGAGGTCGTCGGCGCGCAGGGCGATGTCATCCAGGTCCGATTCCACATCGACGATCATCCCGGCACCGGACCCTTGGTGCTGACTGGTTATCACCAGCTCTTCGCCACTGAAGGCCACGGTGCTGTCCAGGTTCAGGCCACCGGTGAGGTTGCCGTTGTAGGAAGAGCGCTGGATAAACGCATCGCCGTTGATATGGTCGCTGCTGAAGTTGGCCAGCCCCGACATGCCCACGCCATAGGTGTCGGTGATCGCCGTGGCCGAGACGCTTTGCAGCACATGGCCCTGCAGGTCTTTGCGATAGGTGAGCGAGGCGTTGTTGTCGCGCCCGCCGTCGCGCGAGGTGCGCGTACCGATGCTGCCGGAAAGCTGCTCACCGGCACTGCCCAGGGCCAGGCTGACGGTCAGGTCGAGCCCGCGATTGCGTGCATCGCCGCTGCTGTAGCTGCCGGGGCGGTCGAACACTGAGAACCGCCAGTTACCCTCGTTGCCGAACAAAGACGTACGTTGTGTCCAGCCCAGGTCCAGCGCCACGCCTTCGGTATTGCCGGTGCTGTGGGAAACACGTGCATTGAGGGTGTTCTTGCTGTCCAGGCGATGGTTGACCGACAGCGATGAGTTGCTGGTCTGGCCGATAAACACATTGCGCTGACGAATCCGCGTGCCGTCCGGCAGGGTTTCGTAGGTGTTGGTGGTGTCCAGCCAGCTACGGGTATGGGTGGCGAAAATACTGCCGGAGCCGTAGTTGTACATGGTCTGCACATCGAGGCCGGTACCGTGGTCCTGGGTGTCGTAGACATTGGCGAAAAAGTTGACGTTATTGGCCACGGTCCAGTCGATGGAGGTGCCGTATTGCAGCATCTCGCGCACCTGGCGCGCCGAGACGCCGAGAATCACTCGCGGGTGCAGCAGGTAGTTGAGCGCGGCGCCGGCCGCGACCTTGCCCGACGACTGCTCATCCCAGTTGCTCAACAGTTTGCTTTCCTGCCCGGCGAACAGGTTGTAGCGCCAGCGCTCGTCCGCGTTACGCCAGTTGCTCGGTTTGTACACCAGCTCTTCGGTGGTGGAGGTGATTTGCCCGTCCTCGATCAGGCGCACTTCCACTTCGTAGATACCGCCCGGCAATGGCCGCGTGTCGAGGGTGCGCAAGCCGGCTTCGACCGGCTGCGTATTGATCAGCAAGCCGTTGCGGTAGATCTCCACCGAACCTTGCCGGTTGGCGGTGACGTAGATCGGGTAGACGCTGGGCTTGGCACTGTGGATGGCCAGGCTGTCGGAGCTGCCGTACATCACGCCCACCGCCGTGTCGGGGCTGGCGCCGAACGCACGCGGTTGGCGGCTCAAGCCTTCGGAGCTGGGCATGAAGTAGCCCATGCGCAGGAAGCGGCCGGCCAGTTCACGCTGTGAGTAGAGTTCGTGTACCGCGTGGTAAAGCTTGTCATCCGGCCCGCCCATGCGCGCCAGTTGCATGTTCAGGCTCTGGGTCCAGTTGCCCAGGCTGCTGCTGGCTTCCAGGCCGTAACGCCCGCCCAGGTCCTGATCCTTGCCACCGTTGAGGTTCAACTGGTTGCGAATGATCAGGCCGGTACTGCCGCCTTCAGGTTGGTCGTAATAGCGCTTGGCTTCGGCATCGCGCTCGGCATTTTCGGTGAGGATCGATACCACCGAGCTTTCCAGGTTGTAATGCACGGCCAGCATCTGCTGCGGGCAACGGCCCCGGCAGGCGCCGAGCGTTATGCCCTGCTGTAGATAAGTGGCCCATACATCACGCTCGGCCGGGGTGAACTGGCTGTCGCTGCTGTCGGTAAAGTCCAGCAAGGTCAATTGGTCATCGCGAGACAATACAATCATCGCCTCGCCAAGAAACTGCCCATCCAGGTCCACCCGAACCGCCAGTGGCACGTCGAAGAAGTGTTCTTCAAAGTCCGAGGGCAAACCTTCGGCTTGGGCCAAAAGGCTTCTTACTGTTGTATCGGGCGCAGGAGCAGCTAACGCACTCGCGCATATAAAGAGCGCAAGCGCCGCCGCGACGGGAGTCATCGGAAACATGAACGAAGTACTCTAATTACAGTGGGCAGCGATCCAGAAACCACCTGACAGGCGATCACTCACCTGCCAGGCGGCAAGAGGACTCAATGAATTAATCACTCAAAGAGCTGGAACCGGCTTTACGCCTCGACAACGGCGTCGAATACCATATGCACTTGGCCGGTGTAGGCGCCCGGCTCATAGCCGCTGCCGGGTTTGGTCGGTGTGATCACCATATCGACGCGACGACCGGCACTGGCTTCTTCCTTGGTCACCACCGGCTTGGCGGTCCCCACGGTCAGGGTGACGCCGTTGAAGGTCACACCCAACGGAACCGATGCCGAACCGTTGTACAGCACGGCGGCGGACTCCAGGCTGGCATCGATTCGACCGGCGGTGTGGCGGGTGTCGAACTGCGCGCGCAGGTTGCTCAGGTCACCGTTGGCTGGGTTGTAGTTGAGTACCTGGTCCTTGGCGATCAGGTCCGGATCGACCGGTTGAACGTGAAACGTGGTTGCCGGCACGGTGGCCACCAGGTTGATGGACGCACGCCCTTCGCCTGCCGCGAAAGCCAGGGAAGAGTTCAACGCCAGGAAGGCCAATGGCGCGGCGATTGCGATTTTCTTGAACATGTAGGTACCTGCATTTCAGTTGAGATTAATTAACATCCATAGGAGACGGCCCTTTCGCATGACAGAACGGTTAACCCGTTGTTGTCAGACCGAAAGTTCAACGCCGGAAGAGTATTAATTGAAAACAACCGGAAGTAAGCAGGAGGGTTCTGTGTCACACGTAGTTAAATAGCACTCGACACAACATGAAAAAACCGCGACTTCTAACAATTACTAAATACAGCTGTAAGAAGCGGACTACACTTCTATAAAATCAAAATAATACGATTGACCTCTGCTTTATCAGAATAGATAGGAACACGTAAACAACAATAATTTAGTGCAATAGCACTAAATTAACAGCCAATCCAAACCAACTAACCGACGACCGGTTAGTTGCATCTCCTTCAAGGAATTCGTCGACAGGCTTCAGGCACCCGGCTTGGCGCCAACCATAAACAGCAGGCCGTTGGCCCTGGCGCGCTCATGGCACAGCACCAGCACCTGGCGCCGCTCGGCATTGTCCATGCGCCCCCAGCGCGTAATCTCCGCCGCCGTGCGCTGGCAGCCGGTGCACAGGTCGTCGTCATCCAGTGCGCAAATGCTCACGCATGGCGAGGCGACGGGGCGTTCGGGTGGGTTCATTGCGGCTGCTCGGCCAGGTCGCGCGCATACCGTTGGGCGTTATGCACATAGTGCGCGGCACTGGCTTCAAGCATCTGCTTCTGGGCCTCGGTCAGTTCGCGCACCACCTTGCCCGGCGAGCCGATGACCAGCGAACCGTCGGGAATCTCCTTGCCTTCACCGATCAGCGAGTTGGCGCCGATGATGCAATGCTTGCCGATTTTCGCGCCGTTGAGCACCACCGCGTTGATGCCGATCAGGCTGTAGTCGCCAACGGTGCAGCCGTGCAGCATGGCGTTATGGCCGATGGTCACGCCGGTGCCGAGGGTCAGCGGGTAGCCCATGTCGGTGTGCATCACGCTGCCGTCCTGCACGTTGCTGTTCCTGCCGATCAGGATCAGTTCGTTGTCGCCACGCAACACCGCGTTGAACCAGACATTGGCGCCCTCCTCCAACTTGACCTTGCCCACCAGCGTGGCATTGGGTGCCACCCAGCTGTGGGGGTGAGTCTCGACACGGGCGTCGCCCAGGCGGTATTTCATGGTATGTCCTCAGGCTGGCATTTATCGATGGCTTAGCGATTGATGAAGCTCTTGGGTGGCTGGTGCAGGCTGATCTGGGCGTCGTCATACAGCAGGTTGATCAGCTCGACGATCATGATCGCCGTCAGTCCCCAGATCTTGTACTCGCCGAACCGATAGCTGGGCACATACCAACTGCGGCCCTGGTAATCGATTCTGTGGGTATGTTCGCGTGGGTCTTGTCGGAAAAAATCCAAAGGCACGCTGAAGACTGCGGCGATTTCGGCGTCGTTGGCCAGGTATTCGACGTAATCGGGAATAACCCCCACATACGGCGTGACCCGAATACCGTGCAAGGAAATCAGCGGGCTCAACGGGCCGATCACCTCGACCAGCCCTGGTGGCAGGCCGATTTCTTCTTCGGCTTCACGCAGGGCGGTGAATACCAGATCCGGGTCTTCGGGGTCGCGGCGTCCGCCGGGAAAGGCCACTTCGCCACCGTGGGTCGACAGGCCACTGGCGCGCAGGGTCAGGATCAGCTCAGGTTCGTCACTGCGGGTAATCGGCACCAGCACCGCGGCCTCGGGGAAACGCCCGTCGGTTTCCAGCGTGTGGGGAGTGTGATTGCTTACCCGGCGAAGTAGCTCGTCCAGCATGAGTCATCTCGGTCTGTTGGCTACCTTGCATCATGCACCAAAGCGCACGGGCGCCCAACCCCAAAACCCCGGCGGTGTCGCTAAACGACAACTTGCAGCGCCCTGCCCGCCACGCCAAGATAGACGCACTTTCCAGGAACCCCAGCATGAACTTCTGCAGCCAGTGCGGTAAACCGGTCATTCAACGCATCCCCGAAGGCGACGGCCGCCTGCGCTTCGTCTGTGATCACTGCTCGACCATCCATTATCAGAACCCCAATATCGTTGCCGGTACCCTGCCGGTGTGGGGCGACAAAGTGCTGCTGTGCCGACGCGCCATCGAGCCACGCCTGGGTTACTGGACCCTGCCCGCGGGCTTCATGGAGAACGGCGAGACCGTCGAACAGGCGGCCCTGCGCGAAACCCTGGAAGAAGCCTGCGCCCGTGTGCGCAACCTCAACATCTACACCCTGATCGACGTGCCACACATCAACCAGGTGCACATTTTCTACCGTGCCGAGCTGGTCGACCTGGATTTCGCCGCCGGTATCGAAAGCCTTGAGGTACAGCTGTTCGACGAAGCCGACATCCCCTGGTCCGAGCTGGCTTTCCGCACGGTTGGGCGGACCCTGGAATACTTTTTCGCTGACAGCAGGCTTAAGTCGTACCCGGTGCGCAGCGAGGCTGTACCACCGATGGCATAGGTATCTACACAACTTTGGCGTGGCCCTGAACCTGTGGTGAGGGAGCTTGCTCCCGTGACGCCTTGGGATCTGGCGATAATCTAATTGACACACCGCGATCTAAATGTGGGAGGGGCGGTGCGACGATTCGACTTGCTCCCGATGGCGGCCTGACAGCCGACCAGGATGTTGGATTAGCCCGAGTACATATCCATTCCTGCGGTAACGGCCACTTAGGGTTACGCCCTTACGGCGTGTCACTTTTGGAAGAGCGCCAAAAGTAACCAAAAACGCTTCGCCCCAACACTCGGTGCCTCGCTTAGGCTCGGCATGCCCGAACACAGGCTTGAATCCGTGGGCCGCCGCCACGCGCCATCCATGGCGCGGGGCGGCTAACCCGGCGTCCTGCCGGGTTACCCACGGATTCAAACCTGCGTTCGGCCAGCGTGTTTGACGGG
>NZ_JAFHKI010000143.1 GCF_016937615.1 Pseudomonas lactucae
GCCCCCTCCCACATTTGGTTATAGGTTGCATCAGAGGCGGTGGTGCTAGCCCTTGCCTTTGGTCCGGGTCATATTCGGCCCACCATTCTTCTCCAGATGCTGAATGATGATCCCCGCCACATCCTTGCCCGTGGTGGTCTCGATCCCTTCCAGGCCCGGTGATGAATTCACCTCCATCACCAGCGGCCCGTGGTTTGACCGCAGGATATCCACACCCGCCACGGCCAGCCCCATGACCTTGGCCGCCCGCAGCGCGGTCATGCGTTCTTCCGGGGTGATCTTGATCAGGCTGGCACTGCCGCCGCGGTGCAGGTTGGAGCGAAACTCGCCAGGCTTGGCCTGACGCTTCATCGCCGCGATCACCTTGTCGCCCACCACGAAGCAGCGAATATCCGCACCACCGGCTTCCTTGATGTATTCCTGCACCATGATGTTCTGCTTGAGGCCCATGAACGCCTCGATCACCGACTCGGCGGCCGTCGCGGTTTCACACAGCACCACGCCGATGCCCTGGGTGCCTTCCAGCACTTTGATCACCAAGGGCGCGCCATTGACCATTTCGATCAGGTCGGGGATGTCGTCGGGGGAGTGGGCGAAACCGGTGACCGGCAGGCCGATGCCCCGACGCGACAGCAGTTGCAGCGAACGCAGTTTGTCTCGCGAGCGCGCAATGGCGACCGATTCATTCAGGGGGAACACCCCCATCATTTCAAACTGGCGCAGTACCGCGCAGCCATAAAACGTCACCGAAGCGCCGATACGCGGGATCACCGCATCAAAGCCCTCCAGCGGCTTACCGCGGTAATGGATCTGCGGCTTGTGGCTGGCAATGTTCATGTAGGCACGCAACGTGTCGATCACCACCATTTCGTGGCCACGTTCGGTGCCGGCCTCGACCAGGCGGCGGGTGGAATACAGACGCGGGTTTCGCGACAGCACAGCAATCTTCATGCAGCACCTGGGGCAGAAATAGTAGAGACCGGGAACACCGGCTTGTCTTGAACGTACTTGAGGCCGGGATTGACTACCAACTGGCCGTCAATCAATGCCTTGGAGCCCAGCAATAAGCGGTAACGCATGGCCTTGCGGCAGGCGAGGGTGAATTCCACGCGCCATACCCCATCCCCCAGCGCCAGGGTGGTGCTGATCACATAGCGCACCTGCGCATGGCCGTTGGAGCTCTTGATGGTTTTCATTGTCACCAGTGGGGCTTCGCAGCGGCGATGACGCAGCTGCACCACGCTGCCCAGGTGTGCGGTAAAGCGCACCCACTTTTCACCGTCGCGCTCAAAGGGCTCGATATCGGTGGCATGCAGGCTGGAGGTGCTGGCACCGGTGTCGATCTTGGCGCGCAGGCCTGCCACTCCCAGGTCGGGAAGTGCCACCCACTCACGCAGACCCACAACGGTCAAATGGTCAAATGTCTTCAATATGGGTAACCGATCAGTTCGCCCAGGACTGAGGTGAGACCTCGGCCAGGGCATTGAATGCGGGCTTGGCGAACCAGTAACCCTGCATCAGAAATATTCCACAGTCGGACAGAAAGTCTCGCTCGCCGGCAGTTTCGACGCCTTCGGCAATGACAGTAACGCCCAACTGCTCACAGATTGTGACAATCCCCCGGACGATCACCTGACGGACACGGTCCTGGTCGACATCGCGAATCAGCGCCATATCGAGTTTGATCAGGTCAGGTTGGAAATCGGCCAACAGATTCAGCCCCGAATAGCCCGCGCCGAAATCATCGATGGCGGTCTTGAAGCCGAATTCGCGGTATTCACGCAGAATATTCGTCAAATGGCGATAGTTATCTACATGCTCGCTTTCGAGGGTCTCGAAAATCAGCCGGTCCACTGGGAAATTATGTGCACGGGCCGCCTCCAGCGTGCTGCGGATACACAGCTCCGGACGGTAGACAGCATTGGGCATGAAATTGATCGAAAGGTAGGTCTGCATCCCCAATGCCGCAGCGCCGGCGATCGCCTGGGTACGGCAGCGCTGGTCGAAGCGGTAACGATTGGCTTCGGTGATTTGATCGAGCACCGACAGCGCGCCTTCACCGTTGACACCGCGCACCAAGGCTTCGTTGGCGAAGATCGAATGGTCACGAAGGTCTACGATGGGCTGGTAGGCGAAAGCAAAATCGAACCCCAGGGGCTCGCTTTGCTGGCATCCCACGCATCGCTGGTTTGGCGAGGTCAGTGAAATCGGAAAGTCGGTCACGGCATGTCCTCGCGAAAACAGAATGCTACCTGGCGTATCTTAGGTGAGCCTTGGGGTTTATGCGTCGAAGGGTTTCAACGGTAAAGTTGCGACATTTTTCAGAGCGAGGAATTCAAGTGGCTCAGAAGCAGGAAGAGGAAGAAAAGGTCCGGTTGGACAAGTGGTTGTGGGCCGCGCGTTTCTACAAGACGCGTGCCCTGGCGAAGGCCGCCATTGAGAGTGGCAAGGTGCATCACGCGGCGAGCGCTGCAAACCGGGCAAGGAGCCGCGCATCGGCGACGAGTTGCAGATTCGTACCGGTTTCGACGAAAAGACCATCGTGGTCCAGGCGCTGTCCATCGTGCGCCGGGGCGCGCCTGAAGCGCAGGCGTTGTACACCGAGACCGAAGCCAGCATCGCCAAGCGCGAAAATGCGGCGGCGATGCGCAAGGCGGGGGCTTCAGGCCTGACCACCGATGGCAAGCCAAGCAAGAAGCAGCGCCGCGATCTGTTCAAGTTTCGCGGCAGTGGCAATGATGAGTGATCGCGCAGATCCTCCAGTGGGAAGGGGCGTTAAGGGGCTGTGCGCACGATGCTCAATTGTCCGATCACCGGCAACTTGCCGAGTAACTCGAAGATCGGCGTCGTCACCCTCAGCAGCACCCCTGACATCACCGCCACAAACGGCGTGTAATACCCCCAACCCAACGCCAACAGCGCCAGCAACACCCCGCCGATGTAATCGTCCTGGCCCCAATGCGCGCCTGCCACCAGGCGCGGCATCATGAACAACAGTGCCAGCCCCCAGATCACCAGCACCTGGCCGACACGCCGGGCAAATACCGTCATGAACATTCCCCAGATCAACAGCACCGACGCATGATCTCCCGGAAAGCTCTGGCTCGAACGGTCCTTCAGCTCCCAGGTTTTCTCCAGACCAGGGAAAAAGTCACTCATCTGCACCGCCCCACCGATCACCATCGAGGGGCTGTTGTGTTGCCAGCCCATCTGCGCGGCCAGCTTGGAAAACAGCATGCGGATGAACAACAGCAGCAACAAAATGCCGACAAAACCTAACAGCGCCTGCCGCACCTGCACGGCCTTGAATACCCAGTCGCCGCGAATCAGCAGGGTCAGCAGAATCACCCCGACCACCGCATCAAACGGCCGCAAACTGGCGACAGCCCACAGATGCAGCCACGTTGCGTTGGTCGCCAGCGGGTCGTTGAGCAGATGAAACAGCCACTCGTCGAAAATCACACACAGCATCTGCCCCGTGGGCCACAGCCAAAAACACAGCAGCCCGATAGCGAGTAGATTGCAAAGAGCCCATCGCCGGAGGTTCCACTTGGCTTGGAACAAACCCGGATTGTTCATAAACTGTCCCTCTTCGCTCTATTCAGTTCTCTGTTTCCAAGAGAAAACCGCACCAGAATGGTGCTAAAGCGTTTAATTTTATAAACGCTGTAACCAATTTGTCATCAATTCAGATACCCAGACCTATGACTGATTTACCGGATTCCGACTTCACCCAACGCTTCATTTTCGACGAGAGCGACGCCCGCGGCGAGATGGTCTCGTTGGAGCGCAGCTATGCCGAAGTCCTTGCCAAGCACCCCTATCCGGAGCCGGTCGCACAGCTGCTTGGTGAGCTGATGGCGGCCGCCGCGCTGCTGGTCGGCACCATGAAATTCGACGGCTTGCTGATCCTGCAGGCCCGCTCCGAAGGGCCGGTGCCGATGCTGATGATCGAGTGCTCCAGCGAGCGTGAGATCCGTGGACTGGCTCGCTACGAGGCTGACCGGATCGCTCCGGACGCCACGCTCAGCGATCTGATGGCCAATGGCGTATTGGCCATTACGGTCGACCCGACGGAAGGCCAGCGTTACCAGGGTATCGTCGACCTCGACGGCGAAACGCTGTCGGACTGCTTCACCAACTATTTCGTGATGTCCCAGCAGGTGGGCACCAAGTTCTGGCTCAACGCCGACGGCAAGCGCGCCCGTGGACTGTTGGTCCAACAACTGCCGGCCGACCGTATCAAGGACGACGATGACCGTGCTGAAAGCTGGCGGCACATCATTGCCCTGGCCGACACCCTGAAAGCCGAAGAACTGCTGGGCCTGGACAACGAAACCATCCTGCATCGCCTGTACCACGAAGAAGCCGTGCGCTTGTTCGATGCACAGGGCCTGCGCTTCAAGTGCAGCTGCTCGCGCGAGCGTTCGGCCAATGCGTTGGTCAGCCTGGGCCTGGAAGATGCGCAAAATCTGGTTGTGGAACACGGTGGCCATATCGAGATCGACTGCCAGTTCTGCAACGAGCGCTACCTGTTCGATGCGGCTGATGTCGCTCAATTGTTCGCCGGCGCTGGCATCGACACGCCTTCCGACACCCGCCACTAAAACGTTTAAGCACAGGTAAATCACCTGACAAATGCCGGATTAGAGGTGTTCTGACGGGAGGGCCCTACTCTTTTTGGGCTTTTCTGGCATAATCCGGCCCACTTTTTTCGCGGTAGTAGTGCGCAACTTTCTACTACAAAACGTTTGGAGCACTCGGCCACAGGCCGACGGGGAACCTCATGACGCAAGCCAATAACGCCGTATACACCGATCTGAGTGTTGACGATCTGGTCAAAGAAGCCCTGCAGCGCGGTGAAGGCGTGCTTGCCGATACTGGCGCGCTGGTCGTGGAAACCGGTCACCGCACCGGTCGTTCGCCGGTTGACCGTTTCATCGTTGAAGAGCCATCCACCCAGGACGCCATCGCCTGGGGCCCGATCAACCGCAAGTTCCCGGCCGACAAGTTCGATGCCCTGTGGAACCGCGTAGAAGCCTTCAACAACGCGCAAGAGCACTTCGTTTCCCACGTTCACGTAGGGGCTGCCGAAGACCACTACCTGGCCGTGAAAATGACCACCCAGACTGCCTGGCAGAACCTGTTCGGTCGTTGCCTGTTCATCAACCCGGCACAGTACAACCCGGCCGGTCGTGATGAGTGGCAAGTGCTCAACGTGGCCAACTTCGAGTGCGTGCCAGAGCGTGACGGCACCAACTCCGACGGTTGCGTGATCCTCAACTTCGCCCAGAAAAAAGTGCTGATCGCTGGTATGCGCTACGCCGGTGAAATGAAAAAAGCCATGTTCTCGGTGCAGAACTTCCTGCTGCCGGCCGCCGACGTACTGCCGATGCACTGCGCCGCCAACATTGGCGAAGCGGGCGACGTGACCCTGTTCTTCGGCCTGTCCGGCACTGGCAAGACCACCCTGTCGGCCGACGAAAGCCGTTACCTGATCGGTGACGACGAACACGGCTGGGGCGAGGGCGTGGTGTTCAACATCGAAGGCGGTTGCTATGCCAAGTGCATCGACCTGTCCGAGAAGAACGAGCCGGTCATCTGGAAAGCCATCAAGCACGGCGCGGTATTGGAAAACGTCGTGATCGACGAAGCCAAGCACGCCGACTACGCCGACGTGAGCCTGACCCAGAACAGCCGTGCCGCCTACCCGCTGGAGCACGTTGCCAAGCGTTCCGAGAAGAACCTGGGCGGCGAGCCAAACGCGGTAATCTTCCTGACCTGCGACCTGACCGGCGTACTGCCGCCCGTGTCGATCCTTAGCGAAGAGCAAGCGGCCTACCACTTCCTGTCCGGCTACACCGCATTGGTGGGCTCGACCGAAATGGGTTCGGGCAGCGGCATCAAGTCGACCTTCTCCACCTGCTTCGGTGCGCCATTCTTCCCGCGCCCGGCCGGTGAATACGCTGAGCTGTTGATCAAGCGCATCCGCGGGTTCGGCTCCAAGGTCTACCTGGTCAACACCGGCTGGACCGGCGGCGGCTACGGCGTTGGCAAACGCTTCAACATCCCGACCACGCGCGGCGTCATCGCAGCGATCCAGAGCGGCGCTCTGATCGGTGCCGAAACCGAACACCTCGACACCATCAACCTCGACGTGCCATTGGCCGTACCGGGCGTTGAAACCGGCCTGTTGAACCCACGTAACACCTGGGCTGACAAGGCGGCTTACGATGAAGCGGCGAAGGCGTTGGCCGGTCTGTTCATCGAGAACTTCAAGAAGTTTGAAGTGAGCGATGCGATCAAGGCTGCGGGTCCTAAGTTGTAAGATTCGCATGTTGTGAAAAAGCGCCTCTTGTGGGCGGCTTTTTTGTGCGCGAGCGGTCAGTCGGCGATGTGCAGAACCACCGCCCCGACCAGCACCAACACAACCCCCAGCACCTGTAAGGCCGACAGTCGCTCCTTGAAAAACACAAACCCCAGAATCGCCGCAATCCCACCCGACAACGTACTGATCACTGTCACCACCGAGACCGACCCAGCCATCGCTCCCCACGAAAACGCCGAGAACCCGCCGAGGTTCATCACGCTGGCGCCGGTTAACGTTGCGCAGTTTTTCAACGGCGGTATTTTCAGGCCGTCCTTGATCCTCAGCACCATCATCACCAGTACGCACACGCCCACCAGATAACCCAGCCACAGCATGGTAATCGGCCCCAGCGCCGGTAATGTATAGCGGCCCTGCAACCAGAAACTGGTGCCGTACAGCAATGCGGCGAGCATGGCGTAGGCGATGGACAGGCGTGGGTTGTTATGAGGGACGCCGTTGTCCTTGTGGAGGCTGGAGAGGATCACACCGAGCACGCACAGGGCGATGCAGCCGAGTTGGATCAGATTGATGTGTTCACCGCTGGCCCAGGACAGCAGGGTGGTGACCACGCCGTATGACGTCACCAGCGGCGCAACGATGGCTGCTTTGCCCAGAGCGAAGGCCTTGGACAGCGCGAGCGCGCCGGACACAGTGAGCAGTGCGGCGGCAATGCCCAGCAGCCAGACGCTCAGTGACGCATCGAGGGCTTTGAAGAGGAAGATCGGAAAGATGACCAGCAGCAAGGTCATGATCAGGAAGCCAAGTGCCTGGCCGAAATACACGGCGCGTTTAACACCGACGGCGCGGGCATTGAGGCCCACGAGGAAATCCGTGCCGCCCCAGAGCAGGGCGGCCAGCAGGCCCATTGTTACGTCCATGTAAGGTCCTTGTTGTTTTGAGCGCGACCCCTTGGGCTCACGCAGATCCAATGTGGGAGGGGGTTGCGGTGTGCCTGGAGTCGGTGTTCGCTCAGCTCAGGTTCTCCAGCGTCTGCGTGTCCCAGCTGTGGGTCTTGATCGCCAGGTAGAGCATGCCGATGGTCAGCGGCACTTTTTCGCCACGACCCTTGGCGCGGTGTTTCATGAACACGTCGAACATTGGCGGGTTGAAGTAACGATAAGCGTCATAATCGCCCAGGTCGACGCCAAAATCCTGTTCCAGTGCTTCCATGAGTTGTTTGGCCTCGCTGCCGTCGCAACCCAGGTCGAAGTTGATCGAGGTTTGCAGGCGGAGGGTCTTGTGTTTCGGCAGGCCGATTTCTTCGTGCAGCAGTTGCAACAACTGTTGCATCGCGGGGTCTTCGGGGAAGTTGGGGGCCAGGTTCATGGTGGGGGCACGCAGGAGTGGGTGAAGGGGATGGTTGTGTGATCTTTTGTGTTTGTTTTGGGTGAACAAGAGATCGACACCTGTGATGAAGGCAATGATCGGGAAACTGAAGAATGGTAACTGTGTTATCCAGGACGTGGCGCTGAATAAAAGTGTGGGTCCTGTAAGCGTAAGGGCTAACCCAGTCCATTTTCTGATTACGGGGTGCTTCAGTTTCCTATCCAATACAGTGGCAAGTACTACAAGGATGATAAGAGTTATCCAGGGAGAGTATTCGGTCACCGTATTATCCTCCCTGGAACTTTCGGACCATGGCTGACAACGATCGTTGAGGACCGATGCCGCCGTTTACTTGTGCGTCTATGCCGATGATGACGTCTGCGGCGTGATAGCTGCGAATGACATCTTTCACTTTCAGGCCAACTGCTCCACCTGCGGCGGCTCCCAAAAAGGGTGATGCCAGGCTGATGGGCGCTGAAACAGCACTGGCGATCAACCCTGCCACGATGGTTCCACGTTCATTAAGCAAATCGGCCTGGCGCCGGGTCAGCGGCTTGGAGATTGCGACAGTCATCTTGCAAGGTAAATCACGGGCAAGCATTTTTTCGTAAAGGCGCATCAGGCGGTAGCGAACTTCGTTTGCTGAAGGGCCGGCCTCCAATAAACAAAGGTTTGCCAGTGCCTGTCGGTTGGCAGGTACAACGGTAAGGCGAATCACAGTGAACGTGACGCCGTAATGACCGATGTGTTGAGTCCGTTCGATGTTCACATTTTTTTGCCGAAAAAATTGAGAGAGCGCTAGTTTCGGTCAGAAATAGGGGGGGCCTGTAGTGGGGCGGGCAGGTGTTTTTCGCAGTTTAGGAATGGGCTTGCACGGTGTTTGGTTGTTTCCTACAGCAGCTTCTGGCATTTTCGGCTTGGCAGCGATTTGGCAGCTGAAACGGGTCAAATGTGGGCGCTGGCCGGCTTATTGATACACCGCTCAAAAATCGCCTCAAGCCCCCGATAATCACACGCCACCGCATCAATATTCGCCGGTATCCACGCCGCATGCTTCACCAGCCACCAATTCACCGAAAACCCCGCATTCACGATGATCTGTTCGAACAAAATCCGCTGCGCCCGGCCGTTGCCTTCGCGGAAGGGGTGGATAACATTGAGGTCGCCGTATGCCTGGGCAATCTGCGTTACCAGTTCGGCCTGGCTCGCGTCGACAAACCAGTTCGCCTCTTCCATATGCCGAATGATCTTCGCCGCTTCCGGCGGAATGCGCTCCGGGGTGCAGAACAGCGTGTCGCCTTTCTGGATGTTGACGCTGCGCAGTTCACCGGCCCAGTCATAGATGTCGCCGAACAGCGTACGGTGGATATGTTGCAGGCGCTCGAGGTCATAGGGCGGCGGGAAGAGCGGGAGGCTGCCTACGGCGATTTCGGATAATTCCCGCTCGGCCTGGTGCAGGCGGTGTTCGTCGAGCAAATCGAGGCGGTTGCGCAGGACGCTGCTACCGGGATAGCAGTACGGGTCCTGGCCCACCCCGTATTTGTCGAGCATCAGCGTGAGGTGTTGCGGTACTTGGCAAGCACGGCTTCGCGGGTCGGCAGGGGTTTGTCGACGTCGGCGGGTTGGGTCTCGAACCCTTCCAGGCGCAGGCTGGCCAGGTAATTGGAACGGCGGATCTTATGGTAGTGATCCTGTTTTTGCTCAAACGTCAGTTCGCTCATCGCAGCGTCCTCCTGGGTAGCAAGGCTTGATTGTAGCGCAATGCGTCAGCGGGCAGGCGGGATAAAAACCGCGTCACATTTTGTATAAAAAGTCCGCCAGCAGACTGAATTCAGCGTATGTTTCACCGCAAAATCTTGTAGGGCGATTCCGCCCGTTACTTAAAGGGAGTTAAGCATGAGTTTGCTTCGTGTCGCTTCGGCGATGTCTTTGTGTGCGGTGGCTTTTTCCGTTCAGGCCGAACAGTTGCCGATTGAAGTGCTCAGCGCGGTGGTCAAGGACCAGAAAATCGCCGACGCCGAAGTGCTGCTGCAACGCAACGGCGCGCAGAACGTGGTGGGTCGTACCAACGCTCAGGGCCAGGTGACCTTGACCAGCGAGGCGGCTGATGATGCCAGCAACCTGCTGATCATCAAGAAGCCTGGTTATTCCAACCTGGTGGTGAAGTGCCCGTGCAAGGGCATGACCTATGCCATCAGCCCGGTGATGGAAAACCTCGATGGCCTGCGTGTGGTACTGACCTGGGGCCAGACGCCGGACGATCTCGACTCCCATATGATCTTTCCCGGCAACAATATCTACTTCGAGAACAAAACCGGCACCGACGCCGAGTTGGACGTGGATGACACCGACAGCTACGGCCCGGAAACCATCACCCTGCAGAAAAAACACTACGGCGAAAGCTACGTTTACGCCGTGCACGACTACAGCAACGGCGGCAATCCAAGCTCGCGCCAGTTGTCCAACAGCGAAGCCAAAGTGTTCGTGTACATGGGCCAATCGCTGGTACGCACCTACTATGTGCCGAAAAACCGCAGCGGTAACCTGTGGACAGTGTTCCGCATGACCGGTAGCGGCGACTTCCAGGACATCAACACGTTCAGCGGTGTGAAGGTCGATGCCAAGAACGTACTGAACGAAGTAAAACCGTTGCTGGATGACAGCGTTGCAGTCACCGCAGTAGCTGTCAGCTCATCCGCACAAGCTGATGCGAAGCGTCTGAACGTACAGGGTGAAGCGGCCTACCAAGCGGGTAACCTGGACCAGGCGATTGATCTGTTCCGTCAGGCTATCGATCTGGACAATGGGTTTGGCAAGGCCTACGGCAACCTCGGTCTGGCGTATCAGAAGGCCGGCAACACTGCCGAGTCGATCTGGGCCAATCGCAAGGCCATCGCCCTGGCGACCGGTGCCAATGCGGCCACCGTACGTGCCGGCGCCTACTACAACATTGCGCGGATCTATGAAGCGGCGGGGCAGTTTGCGGATGCGTTGCGTCATTACCAATTGGCCAAGGAGCAGAAGGCCAATCCGGTGTATGACACGGCGATTGAGCGCGTGCGGAACCGCTGATTCAGCCATGGCGCAGTCCTGAAAATGTGGGAGGGGGCAAGCCCCTCCCACATTTGGATCTGTGTCTTCCTGCTACCTGCTCAGATTATTCCCACTTCGGCCCTGGGCCATCCCCCACCCTGTGTATCATCCTGTCTCTTTTTTTCATGCGACCTTTCTCGATCCGCTGAGCTGACTGGGCTACGTTTTTAAGCCACGTTCAACGGTCAATGGAGTGACAGCCTATGCACGACACCCTCCAGCAGGTCTTCGGTTATCCACAGTTTCGTTTGGGCCAGGAAGAAACGGTCAGCGCCGTTCTGGCAGGTCGTTCGGCGGCCGCGATTTTCCCGACCGGGTCGGGCAAGTCCCTGTGTTATCAACTGTCTGCCGTACTGCTGCCACACCTGACACTGGTGGTGTCGCCACTGTTGGCGTTGATGCAGGACCAGTTGGGCTTCTTGCAACGCCACGGTATCTCGGCGGGCAGCATCGATTCGGCGCAGAGTCGCGAGGCGGCCAATGACGTGATGGCTCGCGCCCGTTCCGGCGAGTTGAAAATCCTGATGATTTCCGTGGAGCGCCTGAAGAACGAGCGCTTTCGTAATTTTCTGCAAAGCGTGCGGATCTCGTTGCTGGTGGTGGACGAGGCGCACTGTATTTCCGAATGGGGTCACAACTTTCGTCCGGACTACCTGAAACTGCCGGACTACCAACGCCAGTTCAAGATCCCGCAAGCGCTGCTGCTGACGGCCACAGCCACACCCAAAGTGATCGCCGATATGCAGGCCAAGTTCGCCATTGCGCCGCACGATGTGGTGACCACGGGGTTCTATCGGCCGAACCTGAACCTGTTGGTCGAGCCGGTCAGCGGGGCAGACAAGCGCCGACGCCTGGTGCAATGGATGAGCGAGCGCGCCAACCAACCGAGCATCGTCTACGTCACCCTGCAGAAAACCGCCGAGCAGATCGCCGAACACTTGAATCGCAACGGCATCCAGGCCGAGGCCTATCACGCCGGTTTGCCCCATGACAAACGCGAAGGTATCCAGCAGCGCTTCATGGGCGGTCGCTCCAATTGCATTGTCGCCACCATCGCGTTCGGCATGGGCATCGACAAGAGTGACATCCGCAATGTGGTGCACTTCGACCTGCCCAAATCCATCGAGAACTACAGCCAGGAAATCGGCCGCGCCGGGCGTGATGGCCAGCCTTCGGACTGCCTGGTGTTGGCCAACCGCGACAGTCTCAATGTGCTGGAGAACTTCATCTACGGCGATACGCCCGAGCAGGAGGGCATCCGCCACGTGCTCGAAGACTTGCAGGCGGCGCGCAGCGAGGGGCAGTGGGAGTTTGTGCTGAGGTCGCTGTCGGACCACAGCAATATTCGCGAGTTGCCGCTCAAGACGCTGTTGGTGCAACTGGAACTCAAGGGCGTGATCGCGCCGCGCTATGCGTTTTATGCCGAATACCGCTTCAAGTACCTGATTGAGCCAGAGGCTTTACTGGGGCGCTTCTCCGGTGAGCGGCAGCAGTTTGTCGCGGCCATTATCCAGGTGTGCAAGCGCGCGAAAACCTGGGCGACGGTGGATTTCGACGCGCTTTACCAGCAGCACAACGCCGAGCGCAGCCGCGTGGTGAAGGCGCTGGATTACTTCCAGGAGCAGGGCCTGATCGAGCTGGAAAGCAAGCAGATGACGGAGGTCTACAGCCTGCTGAATACCGATTTTGATCCACAGGTGCTGAGCGCCGAGTTATACACAGGCTTCAAGCAGCACGAGGTGACGGAGGTGGCGCGGATTCACGCCATGCTTGATCTGTTTGCCACTGAACAGTGCCTGGGGCAACGGTTGGCGCGTTATTTCGGTGATGAGAACGCACCGCAGCGCTGCGGACATTGCTCGGTGTGCCACGGGCACGTCGCGCATCTGCCACCGCCGCCGAGTCTGCCGCCGCTTGTGGATAAAAACTTCATGGGGCTGTGCGGTGATTTTATCCACAGGCATCATGAGCACACCGGCCAACTGCCCGGCGCGGAACGGCTGACGCGGTTCCTGGGTGGGATCAGTGTGCCGTTGTTCAACAAGTTAAAGGCGCGGGGTATTCCGGGTTTTGCTGCGCTGGAGGACTACCCCTACGCCGAAGTGCGCGAGTGGGCTGAGGCCCATTTGAACGACCTGTAAATTCCCTTTCACCAGAGGTCTACATGCCTGACTCCGTGCCGCAACGTGCCGATTACCCTCACTTCCAGCCGATCATTACGCGCTGGCACGACAATGATGTGTACGGCCATGTCAACAACGTCACCTATTACAGCTTCTTCGACACGGCGGTGAATACCTACCTGATCGAGCAGGGCGGGCTGGATATTCATGACGGTGAGGTGGTGGGATTTGTGGTGAGTTCGGCGTGCGATTACTTTGCGTCGATCGCCTTTCCCGAGCGCATTGAAATCGGCCTGCGAGTGGGCAAGTTGGGCAACAGCTCAGTGCAGTATGAGTTGGCGGTGTTCAAGACAGGCGAAGAGGACGCCTGTGCGGCGGGGCGCTTTGTGCACGTGTTTGTGGAGCGCAAGACTAACCAGCCAGTGACGATTGCGGGCACGTTGCGCGAGGCGTTGCAGCGCTTGGTGGTGTAGCCGATCCCGCAAAAGCTGCAAACACTGCGAAGCTCAATGTGGGAGG
>NZ_JAFHKI010000144.1 GCF_016937615.1 Pseudomonas lactucae
GGCCGCGAACCCGCGCGCTCAACGCCGCGGTGCCGACTTTGGAGGCGCCGCTGGCCACGCCGACGCCCGCGCCAAGCCCAGCCCCCAGGGCCGCGCCCCAGGCTTGCTCACGGCCGAAGTACACCATGTTCTTTTCCCACTTCACGGGCAGGACTTTGACGGTCTTGATCTGCGCGCGGTTTTCGGGCGTCAGGGGGTGGCTGACGCAACCGCCGAGGATGAGGGTGGTGAGGAGGATGAAGAGGAGATTTTTCACATCAGTCCTTTAATGTTTGCAGTTGAACAGCAACTGCCGGCAGAGCCTCGGCCCGGCCGGCACCCAAGGGGTTAACTCATTTGCTTTCTTTGGCAATGGTGCCCAGAGAAGCATCCTTGACCAGATAACGGCCTTCCAGATCGCTCAGCATTTTGAGGCTGTTGCGCGCCACGGCGAAACCCATTTCGACTTCCTGCTTGAGGTAAACCACCTGACCGGCCTTGACGTCGATTGGCATGTCCGCCCAGTTTTCAGCCTTGGAGCTGATCACGTGCTTGCCCGGCGTCACGAAAAAATAGATGTACTGGTTACCGCGGTTGTAACCCATCTCCGAGTTGGCTTCCTTGTCATCCAGGAACACGTTGAACCGTACCAGCATCCCAACGTTGCTAGGACGAACGACGTAAACCAGGCCCTTATCGGCCACGGCTGCCTTGGGCAACGAATAGCTCGCCACGTCAGCCTGCATCTTCTCCACCGACGGCGTCGAAGAACAGCCAAACAGCGTGGCCAGGGACAGAACAACAGCGGCTTTGCAGAACAACTTGATCATGTATTTCTTCCTTGTGGGTAGCGGTGCAGCGGTTTGAAAACACCGGCGAAGGCCGGGGTATTTTGGTGACGCGTTTGGGCATCGCCAGTGTTTCGGCAAGGGATGGCAGAACATGAGGCATTGTGCCATCACTCTGATACCTTGCGCGGTTTTGGGTGCGGGGCTTATAGTCCGGCCGTCGTCCCTATGGCGATCAGGTTTGGCGACCTGACAACAGAGTGCAAAAGCAATCCGCTTTCATGCAGGTGTTTTTGCACCCGCAAAGCTGTGCTTGTTATGGCGGCTGTGCGCGGGAGACCTTCGGGTCTGCCGGTTTACTCTGTTGCCGGTTCGCCAACCTGCGTACAGCTGCCACCCATTCGTTTGGCGACGATTGCGTGGTGGCCTCGACCACCAAAACAGAGTGTTAACTATGAATCGATACATGCCCATGACCGGCCACGATTGCACCATCCCCGCCCTGCTCATCGACACCCAGGCGCCCCTCGACGTCCTTCACGACGCCGCCGTGCACCGTATTCAGGTCGTCACCCAGTTGCTAGAAAACCTAGCCTTCCGAGAACAGCTCAGCAGCGATGCCGTAGTGCTTTCAGACTTCGCCCATTTGCTGGCCATTCCGCTGCGCGATGGGTGTGATTTGCTGGATGTTATCAGTCGTAGGCTTAAGGCTGATCCGAACTGAGTAGAAAACCGGGCGGCCGTTGTGTCGCCCGCTTTGTGCGTGAGCAGTACAACCAAATAAATCAACCAAATAAATCCGTCCCATTTATTTCCAAACGTGATTCTCGATTTGCAAACAAAGGTAACAACAAAGGAGACAGATTTATTTAACCTAAAACTTATTTAATGTTCCCTTTCCCCCTGTCGTCCCGCTTGGTCCTTTGGACATCAATTATGTTTTAGCACGGCCATTGAAAAGTCCGAGATAAAATTCTCAACAATTTTTCGATCTACGTCATTCTTTGCAGAACGCTTAAGTACAGGAATAAGATGATAAAGCACTAACTCGATCCTACTTGGATCCTTGGGTAATGCATCGCTAATGCAAGCAACCATTAATTTAACTGACATAATTGACGCGAACGCCTGATAACCTCTAGCGCTAGAGAACGGAATTTTTTTAAAGTAGTAGTCCGCCAAACGTTTCTGCTCCGGTTTTTTCCAAGATCGGTGAGGTAGAAGCAATAAAGCCTCACCCCAATTATCAGAAGTAAGAGGGTACCGGTTCAAAAGCCAAGCTGCCGCCTGATCAGAAGTCATTTTCGCCAACTCTTTACAGAGTGATATCAATCTTGAATCCATACCAAACTATCTCCGTGGATTAAATGAGTTTTCCGGCAACCCAGAGTTAGCTTTTAAGGTAGCAGGGGGCTGATAATGGCCGGAACTATTATCCCATCTTGTTATTTTTCCTCGTTCTGGACCGTCATTATTACCAAAGCGTATAGAGCCTGCATATTTAACTTCTCCACCCCCGCTAAGTCCTAGATGGGTTGAAAACTGCTCATTCACATTTGGTCGACTCACCTTGATAGTTCCATCCGGCAAAGTGACAAAATCGTAAGAGCCTGAAGGGGTGATTTTCCCGCCACCTTGCCCTTGCAGCCAATATCGGCCTGATTCGTCCTGAACAAGAGTTCTCACTGGCCGTTGTGCAATCGCCGGATCTGAAGGATAGACATTAGTGAGCGTACCACGCTCCGTAAGGTTAGGAACTGCTTGCACTGGTGGCTTGCTGGTAATGCCGCCCCCGCCCGTTTGACCGAACTCCCCATCTACACGTGATTGAGGCGTATCCCACTTAGGAGTTGCCGTCTCAACAACGGGATCTTTTGGCAAATTAACCGGCTTTGTCCCTACTGGTCCGACGCTTCCAGCACCACCGCCGGGAAGCATGCCAGGAACTACGTTGATTCCGAACGGGTTGAATCCTGTTTGATCGAGGTAAAGGGAACCTTCCTTCATCCATGTAGGATCACCATTTACCCATAAATTAGCGATTTGATTAAGGTGCAGCTGGCCTGCCTTAGTCCATTCCTGTTCATTGACAGTTCGATAGCTAGCCACCAAGTCATTACTTGATCCGCCAGGGTTAAGTGTCTCAGTTCTTTCTACCGATGCAACGATCGCTTTAGAACCCTCATCAAGCTCGGCGCGAATTTGCGCGCAGTTGTGCGTCGCTTCGCAATTATCCAATCGGGCCAGGTTCGCAGCACTACGAGCATCGAACTCTTTTTTGACTTGGTCACAGGTTCCATTTGGGTGGCAATCTTTTTCTGCCGCCTCTAACTCAACTACATCCGAATGGTTCAGGAAGTTGTACTGTGTCGCGTTGCTCGCAACCCAAGCCCCGGTCTGCAAACTCTCACCGTCAGCATCACTGTCCACCGACGCCGCAAGCACACCAATCAACTGCGAGCTCATCACCAGCAAACCTTTTCTCTTATCCTCCGGCATGCTGGCGTACTGTTTGGCGAGGCTGTCTACCAGGGCTTCGTTCACACCTGCTGCCAACGCACCAGTACGGAAATCGCCGCCAGCGGCTTCAGCTGCCAGCCCGCCCATCAACGCATGCAGCCCAATCTTGGTGATACCGCCGTCGGCGAACCGATTCTTGGAGACGTCACCAATCATGTTGAAGCCATAGGCAGCAAATGCATTGGCAAGGCTGCTTTGCAATGCATCCCCAAGGCTGGCCTCTCCTCCCAGCGCTTTAGTCAGAATGGCTGATGTGCCGTTTTGCAGAACCTGATTCGCAGCAAATTGACCAATACCTTGCCAGGTACTCAATGGGCTAGCAGATGTCACTACACCCGAGTTAGGCAGCGCAGTAGTAGTGCCTGTCTGAGTGCTGGTCCAGTCGTCGTAGAACCCCGCGGTTAACCCCGCAGTAACGCCCGATACTACATAGCCTCGCATCGCGTCGCTGGAAGTTACGTCCTTAAACACTGCGCTCAAATTGCCACGGTTATTGATCGTGCTGATTGCACCATTACTGGCCATGCCGCCAAGCACGACGCTGCCGGCAGCATTTGCCCAGCCTGCGGCAGACGTGGCGGTGGCAGCAGCCGTGGCCCCAGCCATCGACGTACCCGTTCCAGCGGCGGCGATTGCGCCGCTGGCAGCCCCCATCGTGAAGTAGGTAACAATGATCGCTATGATAATTTGCGCGCCGGCACCCAGGCCCGAATTGCTGTATTTGAACGAGTCGTGCAGCTCTTTAACCTGCCGCCAATCCACATCCCCGCGCTTTTCGGCCTCTTTGATCCAAGCCAATTGCGGGTCGGCCTTGACCATCGCGTCGATGGTCTGGCTGACGGTTTGCTGGTCGACTTGCTTGATGTCGATTTTCAAGCCGTTGACGGCCTGGATGACGGTTTGACCCTGTGCTACCAGCTCACTCTGACGCAAGGTTTCATCGGTCTTGCCTTTGCCCTTCATCGAGAACCAAGCCATGTTGCTCTTGCTCTTGGTATGGCTCTCGTCGTGATAGTCCTTCACGCCTTCGAAGGTGATGGCCCCGCCGCTTTTCAGAATCAGGTCGTTGCCGCTAATGAGTTTGGCGACCTGGTAACGCTGGTCGCCGTTGCTGACCAGCGTCAGGTTGCCGGCGGTTTTGATTTCGGTGCCGACGTTGGTGGTCTGGGTGACTTCGTCGCGCTTGGCTTTTTTCGCGCCCCAGCCTCCGTTCTCCTTCATGTCATACAAGGTATGCGTGCTGTTCTGCGCCGCCAACAAACTCAACTTATCCCCGCTATACAGATAAGCCTCATTCCCCGCACTGATCCGGCTCGCCACGATCGTGGTGTCACGCCCGGCCTGGCTGGTGAAATTCCCACCCGCCGTCAGCACGCTCGCCACTTGGGTGGTTTGCTCATCTGCGGTCTTGATGCGTTTCTTGCCGTGTTTTTCCTTGCCCTCGACGTTGTGCACATCGCTGACCGACGCCACGTTGAAGTCACGCCCGGCGTCGACGTTGAAGTCTTTGCCGGCGGTGGCATTGCTACCGATGATGTTGATGTCCTGCCCGGCCTTCATGTTCAGGTTGCCGCCGGCGGTGACGGTGGCGGCGCGGTTTTTGACGTCGGTGGTGATGCTGGATTTTTCGCCGCGATCACGGGTTTCGTGCTTGACGCTGGTGTCGCTGGCGGCGATGAGGTTGAGGTCGCGCCCGGCAGTTAAGTTGGCGTCGTTGCCGGCGGTGAGGGTGCCGCGGCTGGTCATGTCACGCCCGGCGTCCAT
Organism: Pseudomonas lactucae; assembly: GCF_016937615.1. Classification (GTDB taxonomy): domain Bacteria; phylum Pseudomonadota; class Gammaproteobacteria; order Pseudomonadales; family Pseudomonadaceae; genus Aquipseudomonas; species Aquipseudomonas lactucae. Next base: position 5,052 of record NZ_JAFHKI010000144.1, read on the forward strand.
CGCGAGGTTTTCGCGCGCGACGATGGTGCCGGCGCTGGTGTCGGTGAGGGTGCGCATGCCCGCGCCGTCGCGCACCTGGATGGCGGTGTTGTCGTTGGTGATGTCGCCTCTGAGGGCCGCAAGGCTGACTTGCTTGCCGCGAATTTCGCCGGCCATGGCGTTGCGGATGCTGTCCTGGGCCAGCAGGCTCAGGTTGTTGCCGGCCTCGGCCAGGCCACCGTTGTAGATGCTGGCGTTGCTGACGGCGGAAAGGTTGTTGCTGGCGCGCAGGGTGCCGACGTTGATCAGGTCGCCGCCGGTGAACAGGTTGAGGTCGCGGCCCTGGATCAGGCTGTTGCCGCGCACGTTGCGGGATTCGGCCTGGGCCAGGTAGAGCACCGGCACGAGGACGGTTTGGCCGTCGACCACGCGGTTTTCCATCCACACGATGTCGTGGGTCAGGGCGCCGACTTGCTGACTGGTGAGGGTTACGCCGAGGCTCAGGCGCAGGGCGTCTTTGCTGGCGAGGGCGTTGTCCATCAGGTAGCGAAACTGGTCGGCGTCGCTGGTCAGGCCGCCGGCGAGGAAGCGTTGGCCGGTTTGGGCGAGCACGGCGTCGCGGATCAGGCGGGTTTCGTATTGGCCATCGCCGAGGCGGCGCCAGGCGTTATCGCTGGTGAAGCCGAGTTTGCCGAGCATGTAGTCGGAGCTGAAGAAGCCCGTGAGGGAGGCGAACTCGGGGTTGGTCTCGATCAGGTAGTGGCTGGTCGGGTCAGGATTTTTAACGAACAGGCCATACTCGCCCTTGGGCAACTGGAAGTTGGGCGCGGTGGTGGGGTCGACCGGGGCGAAGGCGGTGCCGGTGTAGTCCACGGGCACGAAGCCGCCGCCAGGTGCAACGCCGGCCACAGGCAATACGCTGCCGGGCGCCTGGGCGCTCGGGTCGTTGGCGTGTTTGCTCAGATTGATGTTGATGCCACCGACGGGGATGCCGGTCTGGTCATCGCCAAGGGTGCCGGTCAACTGGGCCAGGGTGTTGTTATGCAGTGTGCCGTTTTGCAGAGTACGGGTGACGTTGAGGTTGACGGTGCCACCGGCTTGCATCGTGGCGTTGTAGCCGGGACCGCCGTTGTCGGTCCAGGTGGTGACGTCGCTTGAGTGGGCGAAAGGCCAGATATTGGGTGAGCGGTTTTTCAGTTCTTCGAAGCGCGCCTTATCGAAATGACCAGCCGCCGTGGCCGCATTGAAAGCGGGAACGTCGACATATTGCATGCGTTCAAACAAATCATCAGAAACGTGACCTGGCGTGGCGACGACAAGCTTACGCTGCCCTGTGCGCGTCGCGGCACCCTGGTTCAGCAGGTCATCGGCGGTGATACTCAGGTCGCCATTGGCAGCCATCAGGCTGTAGCGGTTCTGTACATTGTCGCCTTGCAGCAGCATGTTTTTGCCCGCTACCAGGCGCGCCGCTACCGAATCCTTGGTCGCCGCCTCAAGGTACGTCTCGTAGATGGTGATGTCGCCTTTCTCCCAGTTGTCTTTCTCACCGCAGTGCTGGTGACAGATCCAACTCAAGCTGCCGGTGGTCAGCGTCTGTCCGAGTTCGAATTCATCCTTGGCGTTTTCGATAAAGCCTGCATTGATACCGATCGAGCCTTCGCTTTCCACGGTGCCGGAGCGGTTGCTGAACAGCACAGCACGCCCGCCATCGCGTGCGGCGAAGCTCAAGTTGCCCTTGCTGTAGACATCGCCATACAAGTTGCTGAAACCATTGCCGCGCAAGGTCATGTCGCCACCGCTGAACAGCAGCGAATCGGCGGCGTTGGTGATGCCATTCACGGCGGTGAGGTTCACCGCGCCCTGGGCGCCCAAGGTGCCACGGTTATTGATCTGCGCCGCCGCGATATCCAGCTGCTGACGCGCGGTGAGGAAACCGAGACTGTCGAGGGTGCCGGTCAGGCTCAGACGGGTGTTGGTACCCGCTAGGCGGCCGCCGTTCTGGCTCAGGTTATTGGCTGTCACGGTGAGTGTTTGCAGGGCCGATACGCGGCCGCTGTTGGTCATGTCGCCGGTGGTGATGCTCAGGTCACCGTCGCTGAGCAGTTCGCCGCCGTTGTCGAGGCTGGCCACGTCGAGGATCAGGCCCTTGCCGCTGGCCATGCGGTCGCCGGCCTTGAGGCTCAGGCCCTGGGCGCTTTTGTAGGTGAGGACTTCGTTGAGTTGCACACGGCCCAGGCCATCAACTTTGCCGAACGCCCAGTCGGCGGTGCCCATGCCGTTGATGGTGCCCTGGCTGCCGGTGAGGCTGGCGGTATTGATGCGGAACAGGCCGCTGCCGGCGTGCTGCAACAGACCGGCCTGGTTGTTCAGGCTGGCGGCGTCGAGGCTGAAGCCTTGGCTGCCGAATTCGAGAATGCCGTTCTGGTTATTGACGGCGCCGCTGAGGTTGAGGCTGCTGGTGACGCCGTTCAAGGCGCGCAGTTGACCACTCGCGCTGTTGTCGAGGTTGCCGCCGTTGACGGTCAGGCCCTGGTTGGCCTCGATCAGGCCGCCACGGTTGGTCAGGGTGTCGCGTGAGGTGAGGGTGAGCAGGTTGCCGCTGATCTGGCCGCCCGCGCTGTTGTCGAGGGTGGCGCCGCTGACGGTGACTTGTTCTTTGCCGAACAGTTTGCCGCCACGGTTGGCCAGGGTTTCGACCGTCAGTTGCAGATTGCCGATCAGGCTCGCCATCAGGCCGTCGCTGCCGTTGTCGACCTTGTCGGCGGTGACGGTCAGGTTGTCGCCCTGCACGGTGCCGCCCTGGTTATCGAGGCTGCCGGTGGTCAACTGGGTGAGGGCGCCGCCGCTGAGGATCAGGCCCTTGCGGTTGCTCAGGTCCTGGCCGCTGTAGCTCAAGCCCCCGGTGCCGGCCAGCAGTTGGCCGCCGTCGTTGTTGTTCAGGTGCTGGGCGGCGATATCCAGGCGAATCCCGCGCAGAGTGCCGCCGGCGTTGTTGAGGGTGGTAAGGGCCTTGACCAGGACGCTTCGCTCGCCGGCATCGATCACGCCGCCAACGTTGGTCAGCAGGTCGCTGACGTTGAGGGTGACGTCGCCGCCATCGCTGACCAATGCGCCCTTGGCGCTGTTGTTGAAGCTCTGCGCCGTCACGTCGACCGTTTGGCCAAGCAGGATGCCGGCGCTGTTGTCGAGGCGCTCACCGCGCAGTTGCAGCAGGCCTTCGCTCTGGATGCGGCCTTGGGCATTGAGCAACTGGCCCGGGCCCTTGAGCAGCAGGCTCACGCCCTGGACGCCGCCGGCCAACAGGCCGGCATTACGGTTGTCGAGACCGGAAGCGCGCACGTCGAGCTGGTCGCCCACTACGCGCCCGGCGCGGTTGTCGATATCGCCACCAGCGACGTCGAGCAACAGTTGCTTGCCAACGATCACGCCGCTCTGGTTATCCAGGCTCGCGGCATGCAGTTCGATATTGCCTTGCCCGGCCTGCAAACGGCCCTGTGCGTTATTGAGCTGTTGCGCGGTCACGAGGGTGAGCTTGCCGGTGTCGGCGCTCAGCACACCGCCTGCGTTACTGCTGAGGCTGCGGCGGTGAGGTTCAGGTCGGTGCTGGCTGGGCAAACCCTTGGCTGTTATTGAAGGCGTTGGTGACATTGAGGGTGAGCGCGCCGGCGTCGGCCTGGATCAAGCCCTTGAGGCTGTTATCCAGCGAGGCGGCGTTCACCGTGGTAGCGCCAGCGACCACTACGCCGTTCTGGTTGTTGAGACTGCCCGCGTTCACGGTCAGGGTGTTGGCGATGATTTGCCCGCCGCTGTTGTTCAGGTCGGCACTGGTGAGCACCAGGCTGCCGCCGGCCATTTCGATGCGGCCTTGGCGGTTATCCAGCGAGGCGCTGTTGAGGCTTGCGGCCTGGCCGTCACCAAAACGAATCAGGCCGCCGAGGTTGACGATGGCCGGCGAATTGATCGCCAGGCTCTGTTCGCCGAACAGGCGTGCGGTAGCGCCCTGGTTGGTCAGTTTGGCGCTGCTGACGTCGACGGTTTTGGCCTGGATGATCGCACCCTGGTTGGTCAGCGCTTGCGCGGCGGTGATCGCCAGTGCGCGGCTGGCCAGCAGGTTGCCGCTGGTGGTGACGGTTTGCGCGTTCACCACCAGGTCACCGGTGGTGTTGCGGGTGTTGTCGGGCGCAACGCCGGCTTCGACGATGCCGGGGTTGGTGATGTTGGCCGCGTTGAGTTCGATGCGTTGGCCGGCCGCCACGCTTTTTTGGTTGACCAGCGCCTGGGCACTGGTGACCTGGACGTTGCCGGCGGCGTAGACCTTGTCGGTGAGGTTGACGTTCTGCGCGGTGACCCGGATGTTGCCGGCGGTGGCCGCCGCCTGCGCCATGCTCAGGCGCCCATTGGCATCCAGTTGAATATCGCCGCCACTGGCCGCGAGCGTGCCGTCGAGCTTCACGCCCACACCGGCTTCGGTGCCGACCAGTTTGATCGCGCCGGCATACATGCCGCCCAGGGCGCTGGAGTCGATGGCCAGCTCAGGTTTGGCACTGCCGTCGTCGGCGCGTGCGGTGGCGTTCAGAGTTTGTGCATCCACGTCATTGCGACCGGCAATCACGGTGAGCTGGCGTGCGTTGATCTGCGCGTTGATCTTGGCCGAGCGGGTGATGATTTCGAAACGGTCGACGTCGCTGGCGTTGAGGCCCTGGCCGTCGATGGTCACGGCGCCGCCATCGACCTGGTAGCTCTTGAGTTGGCCGGCCGCGTCGAGCACCGGTTTGCCGGTGGTGAGGGTGACGTTGGGGGTGTTGATAAAGCCGCAACCGCTGCAGGTGATGCCGTACGGGTTGGCGACAATGACCTTGGCCGACTGCCCCGCCACTTCGGTGTAACCGCGCAACTGGCTGGGGTTGGCGCCGGTGACTTCGTTGAGGATGACGTTCGCGGCGCCGCCCTTGAGGTTCGGGTTGCCGACGATGTAGCCGCCAAGCTGGGTGTTGGTCACGGCGCCGTTGGCGTTGTTGAGGATCACGCCGTTGGGGCCGACGTTGTAGTCCGAGAACTGGTTATGGGACACGCCTGCGCCGTTGGGCGTGGCGATGTTCACCACGGGTACGCCATTGCCCGCCGCGCCGACGGTGGTGCCCGGCGCGCTGACCACGATGCCTTCGGCCTGGGCCAGCAGCGGCTGCCAGAACAGCGCGTTGACCAGAATCAACGCCAGGCCGCGCTTGGGCAGACCAAAGAACGAGTTTCGCGGCTTCAGGGCAGCAGAAGGTTGGCGGACCAGGAAGGCAAATTGGCGAACATCCATTTTCAGATTCTCGTTACGGCGCAGCGTTGAATTACAGGAAGAAATCCATGCGGAAGTAGATCGGCGCTTCGCGCTCTGTCAACACGCTGGGTCTTTCCAGCGAATGGGCAAAGGTCACGCTGGTGCTGACATGTTTGCCCCGGGCGAACAGTTCCAGGGAGTTGCTGGATACTCGACCATGGACGTTGGCGTTGTAGCGATCGTTAGTAATCACGCCCTGGTCGTAGCCGACACTGGCGCCGTATTCGGCGAACGCCGGGCGCATCCAGTCGAGGGTCACCGGGCGCGCCCAGCGCACTTCGTTGCGCCAGTAGCCGCCGCTGTCGCCGGTCAGTTGCTGGTCCTTGAACCCACGCACCGAGGCCGAGCCACCCAGGCTCATGCGCTGTGGGCTGAACAGGACGTCTTCACTGCGTTGGCCGGTCGCCAGGCTGCTGAAGCTGAACGACTCGCCCCACAGGCTGAATGGCTGCAGGTAGCTGACCGTGGCGGTGTACTTGCGGTAGCGCGAGTTGGGCTGCCGACGACCCAGCGAGTCACGCTCGTCCTGGGATTGGGCGTCGAGCAAGCCGATGCCGTTTTGCATGCCCAGGTCAAGGTTGACGAAGGCATTGCCGATGCGTCGCCCGTGGTTGATGCCCAGTTGCAGTTCGCTGAGGCGGTTGCTGCTGGGCTCGGTGCGTACGTCGAGCACGTAGTTGTTGGTGCGCAGGTGCGACAGGCCGACGTTGACCGAGGTCTTGCTGACGTCGTCGCGGTGGATGACCCGCTCGGCGCGCAGTTGGTGGTTCTCGTTGTCACCATTGAGCTTGAATTTGGAGCTGTCGGTCTGGCCGTACGTGCGGTAATCGCTTTCGTTGTAGGTGTAGCTGAAGTTCCACCAGCCCCACGGCACGTTGTAATACAGCATGCTGTTTTGCGAGGTTTTCTGGTGGTCGCTGACAGCGTCGTGGCCGCCGCGCAGCATCAGTTGGTCGCCCAGCCCCAGCGGGCTGTCCCATTCCAGGCCCGCGCCCCACTGCTGTTCACCGGTGCTTTTCTGGCCGTCGTTGTTGCGCGACAGGCTGGCGCGCCAGGGTTTTTGCGGCACGTTCTTGACCACGACTTCACTGCCGCCAATCTGGGTGCCGGGCATCAGTTCCATTTGCGCCTGCTTGGAGGGCAGGCGGTTGAGCTGGTCCACCAGTTGCTCGATTTCGCGCAGGTTGAGCGCCTCCCCGACCTTGCCGGGAAAGGCCATGGCCAGTTCGCGGTCGGTCACGCTGCTGCCCTCGGCACTTTTCAACGCTTCGAGCTTGCCTTCGACCACCAGCACCTGCAGGTGACCGCTGGACAGGTCCTGTTGCGGCAGGTAGGCGCGGCTGGTGACGCGGCCCTTGGCGATGTAGTAGTCGGTGATGACCTTGAGCAGTTCATTGAGCTGCGCCACGCCCAGGCACTGGCCGACATAGGGTTTGAGCAGGCGCGCGCGGTCGGTGGCGGACAGGCTGTCGGCGCCCTTGAGCTCGATGTCCTGGATGGGGAAGCAGCGGGTGTCCGCCGGCGTGGCCGGGGCCTCGGGCTTGGCCGCTTTGCCGGGCAGATCCTTAAGTTCCTGCAGGCGCCGCTGCTGCTCTTCGAGCAGGCGGTTCTGGCGGTCGCGGATCAGGTCCTGATCCCCGGGCGTGGGGGCAGCCATGGCACTGTTTGCGCCCATGTAAGCGAGCAGCAACGTGCAGAGCAAATACCGAGTCCGTGGCAATAAAAAAGACATATTCGGTCCGTCGAAAATCAAGGGCCGCGAAACTAACATTGAACTTGCGCCCAACCCAAGAAGCGGGGCTAGTTGCACGTTCGTACTTGTTACTCACGCAACCCGTTGATTACTAACAACAAATAATTATCAAAAAGACGGTCAGCCCGATACTCGAAGTATTATTCCGACAGGCGGCAACTCTTTTGATAGCGATTCGTCGGAGAACTTGGGATAGCCATTATTTAGCCATCAAGTTGCTTCCGAGATAGGTTAGTACCGGGAAAGACAGAAAAGTTCGCGACGCTTTTGTGAATTGGATCCCACTTGTCGACATTCATCTTGAAGGGTGAGTGGAGAACCAAAATGTGAGAGGGGGCTTGCTCCCGATAGTGGTGGGTCAGTAGATATCTACGTGACTGATTCACCGCTATCGGGAGCAAGCCCCCTCCCACATTGGATTGGGTTTACAACCTTAGCTGACGTCTTTTTTATCAGGCACCAGGCTCAAGCCTGGCTTTTCCACATCACGGGAGACATGGGCTTTGACTTGCGACACGCCGCCGTCTTCGTCGTTATGGATTACCAACACCCCCGGCCGGCGCAGTTGCTCCAGGTCGCCTTCAGCCAGCCTGAAACTCTCGTTCAGGTTCTGGTCGCTGAGGGCCTTGGCCTCGGCGCGCCGTTGGGCGAATTTGCGCCCCTTGCGTTGCTGGTAGCGCGCCCAGGTCACCAGGATCACCGCGTTGAACAGCGCAATCCACAAGTAGATCTGCAAGGTGTTGAGCGCCGCGAAGATCGGCGCCTCGATGCGCGGGCCACCGTGGGTCTCCAGCATCGAGGTGATCCCACGCGCCAGCAGCCAGATCAATCCGGCCCAAGCCATCAGGGTCAACAGCACATCGATGATCCACATCAGCGTACTTTGGCGAGTTCTGACCAGTTTCATGATCACGCCTCCTCTTCAACGGGCTTGATACCGCGATCCGGGCTGACCCAGCGCGCGCGCTTCTGATGCTGGTTGAACAACACCTTCGGAAAGCTGACCAGGGTGGTAAACAGGCTCACCAGCCAGAACACCATCGGGTACCACACGGTCCAGAACAGGGTTTTCCACAGGTCTTTTTCGTAGCGACGGTCAATCATGATGCTCACCGCGAACTGCACCAGACACACCATGGCCAGCACCAACCCGGTAAAGGCCGGCGGCATCAGGGAGTCCACGGCAATCGCCGGCGGCAGCACCACGAATTTGCCCACGCCCCAGAAGATCACCGACAGCATGAAGGTGAAGGCCCAACCGGTGGACAGGCAGTATTCGAACAGCAGCGGCCACAGGTAGCGGTGACGCCATTGCCAGATGCCGCGGATGTTCTTGAACAGCACTTCGGCGCCGCCCTGGGCCCAGCGCAGGCGCTGCTTCCACAGACCGCCGACGGTTTCGGGCATCAGGATCCAGCACAGCGCGCGCGGCTCGTAGAAGATGCTCCAGTGGTCCAACTGCAGCTTCCAACTGACATCGATGTCCTCGGTGATCATGTCGGTGCTCCAGTAATCGATGCGGTCCAGCGCCTTTTTACGGAACGCCACCACCACACCGGATACCGTGAAGATCCGCCCGAACACGCGCTGCGTCCGCTTGATCAAGCCGATGATCGAGGAGAACTCGCCCACCTGCACGCGGCCGATCAGGGTCGAACGTGTGCGGATGCGGGGGTTGCCGGTCACGGCGCCCAGGCGTGGGTTGTCGAGCATCGGCGCGACCAGATAGGCCGCCGCGTTCTTGTCGAGCAACGCATCGCCGTCGATGCACACCAGGTATTCGCTGCGCGCGGCCACGGCGCCCATGCGCAGGGCCACGGCCTTGCCCTGGTTCTGCGCCAGGTGCAGCACGCGCAGGCGGGGGTGCTCCAGCGCCAGGGCATCGAGTGCCGCGGCGGTGTTGTCCTTGGAGCCGTCGTTGACCGCGATCACTTCGATGTTCGGGTACACCTGGCCCAAGGCGGCCGCGATGGTGTCGGCCACGTTATCCCCTTCGTTGTAGCAAGGGATGATGATCGAGATCAGCGGGTTGCCGGCCAGCGTCGGCGCCGGGGTGTCTTCCGCCCAGGGCCAGTGGCGCTCCCAGTGCAGCCAGAAGTACAGGCCGCCGGCGATCCACAGCGCCGACATGAACAGCGGATAGAAAAACACGAAGTCCATCAGGAACTGCCCGGTGACCAGGAAGATCAGGCCCAGGGGCACACCCAATACCAATGCCAACACGAATAAAGCCAGGATTCTGTCAAACATGGTCAAGGGTTCCATTGGTTGGAAAGGGCCGGACGCACAGTCTTCAGGTCCGGAGAGTTTTCCAGGAAGTTGTCCGGGTAATAGCCGAAGCTGGTGACGCCCTGGCGCTTGAGTACGCCCATCCATTCGGCCAATTGTTCAGCGCTGATGTCAGGCGCGGCTTTGGTGCGCCAATCCTTGGCTTGCAGTTCAAACACCGTGCGTTCGAGCGCGCCCCGTGCCTTGACCGTGGCCACTAGTTTTTCCAGCCAGGCATTGGAGGTTTTTACCTCCTGGCCTTCCATCAACGGCATGGCCATCGGCGCGGTCCAGTCGTAGGCCTGGAGGAAGTCATCGAGGTTCTGCGCGAACCAGGTTTCGCTCTGCGGGTTGAGCATCGGCTCGGCAAAGATATTGCGTGCGGTCAGCACCTGCGGGCCGCGGATGGCGCGGACCTTGGCGGTCAACTCGTGGGTGAAGTCGATCAGGTAACGGCTCTTGAAACGCGTCCAGCGTTGCATCACCGCCGGGTCCGCGCGCAGCGCCGCAATGGTGTCGGGCAAGCCATTGGCGGCATAGGTTTTCAGCGCGGCGGGGCTGGCGTCTTCGAAATCGTTGAACACCGCATCATCGTGGTAAAGGATGCCGTCGATGGGCCCTACGCGTGCCAGGTCTTCATAGATCTCGCCGATGATCTGCCGCACCTTGGGATCAAACGGCGACAGGCGCTGGTACTGGTCGGGGTCCAGGCCGATGGCACCGGTCTTGGGGTCCCACCGCGTCACGCGGGCCAGCTTGGGGTCGAGGGCAAAGCTGAGCACCGGCATCCAGGCGTATACGCTGGCATGGGCGCGGGTGCGCAGTTGCCAGGCGACGCGGTTGAACAGGTCGGCCCGCATCGGCAGGTGGCGGTTGGGGAAATACAGGGAATGCACCAGGCCGTCGCCCTTGGGGTCGGCGAAGGCTTGCAGGAACACCGTACCGGCGCCCATGTCCACCACCCGCTGCACCAACTGGTCGAGGTTGCGCGCCTGTTGAGCCGCGTCGGGGTCATAGACGTTATCCAGGTCGACATGCAACACCCGCAACGGCGCTTTGGCCTGCACGGCGACAATGCTGTTGGCGAAGTGCTCGCCATCCGGGTCGGAGGCGACCAGAAAGCGCGGGCTGCTCATCAGGTTGCCAAGGTCATCGAGGCCGTCTTCAAGGGTCAGGGCCATTTCGTAACCCTGCGCTCCGACCACCGCCAGCGAGGTGCCGTCGGCCGCGCCGTACGGCCATACCCATACACGAGGCGCCTTGCCGGTGACAGCCCGGATTTTGTCGGAGATCGCGACCACGTCAGTGCGCATGCGCGCCTGGAACTGCGCTTCGCTTTCGTAGCGCTGGGTTGCCGGATCAAACCGCCGGGTTGTCGCCGCCGGCTCCAGGTTGCCCTGGGGGTTGGCCAGGATGCCTTTGTGATTGGCATCGGTGTGCGCGGCGATTTCCACCAGGCCCGACTGCGACACTTCGCGAATCTGCTGCCAGGTCAGGAAGTCACCGCGTGGCCGTGGTGTACCGGCAAAATCCACGGGCTGGTTGAGCGGCGTATCGATCCAACTGCCCACCGGCGCCAGCAGGGCCGGCCAGCGGTAGGCGCGCAGGATCGGCATCACACGGGTGTAGAAGCTCGAATAGCCGTCGTCGAAGCTGAGCATGACGGCTTTGGGCGGCAGTGCGGGGCCGCCACGGCGCGCGGCCAGGATCTGGTCAACGCTGACGGCCTGGTAGCCGTTCTCGCGCAGCCAGGCCAGCTGTTCGATCAAACGTTCGGTGCGCACCGCCACCACGGCCTGGTCGGGGTCGCGGTCCGACACGTCGTGGTAGGCAATGCCCAGGAAATGGTTCTTCGGCCACACCTGTTCGTTGGCCGGTGTCGGCCGCTCGGCGGGTGGAGTGAAAGGGGCGGGTTGCTGGGCGCAGGCACTGGCCAGCAATACACCCAGAACCAACAAGCAACGGCTGAGGAAGGTCATGGTCAGGCTCTTTTAGAAACGGTAAGTGAGGTCGACGAGCAGGCGCAGATCGCGTTCGCGATCGCCGTCGTAAGGTCGGCTGATCAGGCTCAGATTCGCGCCGACGTCCAGCACGTCGTTCCAGCGAAAGCGTTGGCCATAACCCACCAGAGCCATGCCGCCCGTGGAGTAATCCTTTTGGCTGTAGGTGCCCGCGCCGAGCTGGAACTGTTGGCTCCACTGGGTCTCGTAGCGGTGGTAGAGCACATGATTGACGGTGACGGTGGGCAACACGGTCAGGTCAGACTTGGGGTTGAAGTACACCGTGTCTTCCTTGCTGTTGCGGCTGGCACCGACTTCAAGGCCAAGGTCGACTTGTACCTTCGGCGAGCTGTAAATGCCTTGGCGGCCGGTGAGCAACGCTTCGAACCGGTCGTTGCCGTCGCTGAAGTGGGATGGGCTGAGGGTCAGCTTCCACTCGCGGCTTTCATTGGCGCGCCAACGGATGAAACCGCTGCCGCCGTTGGCGGTGATGTCGGCATTCAATGCGCGCAACGGCGTGGTGCTGAGCAGGTAGCCGAGGCTGCCGCCGTATTGCCAGTTGTCATTGATGTCGCGGGCAATCGACACGCTGGCGCCTTGTTTGGAACCATGGCCATAGGAATGGTTGGACACTTCGGCTTCCAGGGTCATGTCGCGTGTGCGCCGTTCCACACCCACGCGCTGCCAGCGGTGCTGGCCGGTGCCTTCGGAGAAGTCGGCGGTGGCATAACCGGCACCGGCGAACAGGCGCCAGTCTTCATCGATGGGCGGCGTGTAGATCACGCTTTCGATGCCCCAGTCACGGCTGCCGGCAACCGCACCGGCATCGTTGTCACTGCCGCCGCCGTAGCTTTTACCGGTGTAGGCCTCGACGCGCAGTTCGGCCATGTCGTGCACATCGCGCAGACGCTTGAGGCGCTGCACCTGGCGGCTGTCCGGGTTGCGGGCGACCACATCGTCGGTCAGTACATCCATTTGCCGCCACTCTTGCAGGTCCATGGCGGTGTAGGCCTGGCTGATCTCCAGAGCGATGTCGCGCGGCACCTGGGATTCGGTTTCTTTCAGCACGCCCTCGGCGCGCCGGGGCAGGTCGCGGGCGCGGTACATGTCGGCCTGGGCCAGGCGCAGGCTGACGTTACCCGGGGCCTTGGCCACCAGCGCTTCCAGGCTGGCTTCGCTGCCCGGCAGGTCGCCGCCGGAAACGCCGGCCTGGGCCGACAGTTGTTGCGCGTCCATCCACGCATCGTTGGGGTTGCCGATAGGCAGGCCCTTGAGTTCGACGCGAGGGTTCTGGCTGTTGGCGAGGCCCTTGGCGACCTCATTGGCCTCCTCGCCTTTATCGCTTTCCTGCAAGGCGTAGAACAGCGCGGTGGTGTCTTCGACCCGATCATCCGGTTCGGCGTCGGCGGCGCTCAGCGCCTGGCGATACAACGGCTCGGCTTTTTCCGGCTGGCGTTGGTCGAGGTACGAAGCGGCCACCCAGCGCACGGCGTAAGTCGGCAATTGCACGCCTTCACCCTTTAGAATTTCGTACTCGCGGATCACGTCGGCGGTACGTGCGCGGGCCTTGAGCGCGCCCAGGCGGTCGATGCGCCAGCGCACCACGTCATCCTGGGCGGTGGCGTCGGGGGTCCAGCGGGCGAGCAGCGTGTCGTAGTCCTGGAGCGCTCGATCGGCGATAACGTAGCGCTCCTGTTCGCTGCGCGTGGCGAATTCGGCCATGCGCACGCGTTCAGCGGCGAGGTCACCTTCCAGGCGGCGCTGGGTGACCGGGTCCAGCAGGCCGGGATGCTTGGCCGACAGGCGCAATGCCGCTTCCGGCAGACGGGCCTTTTGCAGCGCGATGATGTATTCGCGAGCGACCTCGGGCTTGTCGCCGGCGCGGATAAACGCCTGGTCGAATTCAAACAGCGCGTCGTAGTTCAAACCGGCGCGGGTCAGTGCGTAGCCCAGGGCCATGCGCCGGTTGGGGTCGTCCGGCTTGGCGGCCACCAGCGCGCGGGTGCGTTGCACCGCCTCGGTAGCCTTGCCGCCGTCGGCCTGGGTCAGGGCCAGGCCCAGTTGCAGGTCGGTGTTGTTCGGTTCGCGCAGCAGTGCCTGGCGATACACCGCTTCGGCCTCGGCCCACTGCTTCTGGTTGCGATAGGTACGCGCCACGGTGGCGAGCGCCTGGGTGCTGAGGTTGCGATTTTTACCCTGGGCTTCGTACACCTTCAGCACTTCAGCGTTCTGGCCGGCCCAACCGGCGATCACCAGGTGATCGCTGATCTGGCCTGGCGTCTGGCGTTCGGCCGACAGCTGGCGCAATTGGGTAAGCGCGGGCGTGAAGTTGCCGTTGCGCGCCTGAATGATCAGGGCGTCGTAGGCCGGGTCGGCCATGGCGAAGGTGGGTATCAGCAGTTGGCTGCATAAAGCGGCCCCGACGAGCAGTCGCAACCGGCCTGATGCACTGAGTGGTAGGTTTCGCAACATATCGTGAGCTTCCTTACACACGGAAAGCTGTAACGATAGGTGATCCTGAGCGAAGCGCTCAGGGTGCCGGCGTCTAATGACCCGGCCTAGCTTTCCTGTGCGAACTATCTCTCAGGAAAGTAAGAAGAAATTCAAATCAGAACAATTGTTCAGAATTGGCTGACCGCTTTTTTGCGCTACGCAAAAACAAATGTGGGAGGGGCTTGCCCCTCCCACATTTTGACTGCATTTCAAGCGGCCTTACTAGGAGGCCGGATGTTGAGCTGTTACTGCCCGCCGCTCATCGCACCGACTTTGCCCATGACAAAGCCAATGAACTGCTCAACGGTCATCTTCTGGCCGTTGAAGGTTACTTCATTGTTGGTGTAGTGCAGCTTGGACACCACATCGCTGCCCACCAGAGTTGCCAGCTGAGTGCCGACCGCCATGCCGCTGACCATTTCGGCCGCCATCTGGGACTGCTGCTCGATGGCTTTAGGGTCGGTCACGCCACCCAACTGCGCCTGCAGGGCGGATACGTCGGCGATCATCGGCTTGGACAGGCTCAGGTTGGCGTCGAGCAGCGACACCATTTGCTTGCCCAGTTCAACCGGCGGCAGCTCCATGGAGGCCGGCTTGGCCAAGTCCACCAGCAGGTTGAATTTGCTTTCGCCGTGGGTGGTTTTCAGCGACAGGTTTTCCAGGGCCAGGTGCGGCTTGGCGGCCAGTACCTGGTTGACGTTGGCTTCGGCCAGGGCTTGCTCGGCGTCGGTCAGTTGCAGCTCCGGTGCTGGTTCGCCCGCGGCGGCGGCGGCTTGCACCGGCTGCATCTTGTCCTGGTACAGCTTGGTCAGCACCAGCATCGCCGGAATGTCGATGTTCTTCATGCTCAAGGCCATGGCGGCCGAACCCACAGGTTTGCCCTGGTAACCGATCTCGTCGATTTTGTAGTCGACGCGGCCGGCCAGGTTGTTGTCCTTGGTTTCGCTGGAGTCTTTCTGCTCAAAGCCTTTGAAGCTCAGCACGGCTTTCTGCGGGCCGAAGGTGAACTTGCTGTCGCTCAGCTCAATGGTGTTCTGCCCGGTGTAAAAACCGAAGGTGGATTTTTCCAGGTTGCTGGCGATGGTCAGGCCCGCCAGCTCGGCTTCGAAGGCTTCGCCGTTGGCATCCACGGCGGCGACCTTGAGGCTGTTCATGAAGCCATCGGCCTTGACCTTCTGGCCTTCGGCGGTGCCGTCGAAGTTCATGTTGGCGCCGGAGAAGCTTACCGACGACTTGTCATCCTTGAACTCCAGCGGCAGCAACTCGATGTTGCCGCTGACCGAACGGGTATAGCCGATGTTGGCCACGCCCTTGAGCGGCGACACGTCCTTGGCGGCGGCGAACCACTTTTCGGTGGTGGGGTTCTTTTCCAGCGCATAGTGACTGGTAGCCATGACCGGCAGCCATTTGAGCGTGACCAGGCGCGAGACCGGCAGCGGGCCGTGCTCGATATGGTCGACGAAAAGCAATTCGGGGTTGGGGTTTTCCGCGCCGAACACTGAGCCCTGGCCCTTCAGGCGGTAGTGAGCGGTGCTGCTGAACACGCCACGGTCCAGGGAAACCAGTTCCAGGCTCAGCGTGCCATTGACCCCGGCCATGGAGGTCTGCAGTTCCTTGTTGGCGTTCTGGATCGCGGTTTGCAGCACCGGCTCCAGTTGTTTACCGGTGTACCAGGCGCCGCCTGCACTGACGACGCCAACGGCGACCACAAAACCCAAAAGAACGACTGCTGGCTTATTCATGAAGTGACCTGATCAAATCCTGTGAGGAGTGGGCTGTCTTCCTTGAACCCCGGATGAGGTTGGCTCAAGCCCGCCGAAAAGCGGGGGGAAGATTAGCACTGGCGGCCACAAACGGCCCAGCCTTTCAGAGGGATCAGTGCACGACTAGTTCACGAATATTCCATCTCGATCTCGTCAAGTTGGTGATCGAAACTCTTCAAACGCGCCGTCCAGGTGTACACCAGCACCTCAAATTCGCGGTGTATCACCGCATTGCCGGGCGTATCGGCCTTGGGGTCGCAGAAATCCAGCTGGTAGCGCTCGCGGGCCATTTGCGTGGCGACGTCGGACAATTCACGCGCATTATTGAGCCAATGCCGACCGTCGGCGACCTGCTTGTCGAGCACGACGCACTGCTTTTTCAGGACTTCGAGGCTTTTTTCCAGCGGCGTGCCCGTGAGGTCGCCCATGACTTCCTGGAAGGTGCGCCCCGGCTGCCAGTAGCTGCCCCAGAAATACCGATCAAACACGGTTTCGACTCGGCGCAGGGCAACCTTGGTGTCCCAGATCGCCACGCGGGTCTTGCCTTGTTCGAGGAGTTTTTTCTTGACCCGTTGATTCTGGTAGGAGGCCCAGGCGACGACGCCGATGGACAAGGTGCCGATCACCAGGCAGGCGCTGTCGAGAAACACCATGGCCTTGTCGAGTTGATGGGCAAGCATGACGCCATAGAAATACGCGGCCGATAACAGCACCAGTGCGAAGAGCACGCACCAGAAAGCGGGAGCATAAGGGTTTTTCATTATTGGAATCCCCATGAGCAAACGCGAGCAGTGTCAGGCAGGCCATCACCGGGCCCACCTGTCAAAGCATAGCCATTGGCTCAGGGTTTGCTGGCTGCAGAACCGTGCGTTCGTCCGCTTTCCCAACCGCCGCCCAGGGCCAGGAACAGATCGATCTGGCTCATGGCAACCTGGGTGTTCGCCGCCGCCAATTGCGCGCGCATCGCCGTGTAGGTACGGGTGGCCTGCAGGTCGGCGAGGAACGACTCGCGGCCGGCCTGGAAGAACCGGTGGGTCTGGTCCGCGGCTTGCCGCGCCGATTGCTCGGCGTCGGCCAGCGCATCGCGGCGTTGCAACATGGCGGTGTATTGCGCCAGGCCGGTCTGGGTTTCGCGGATGGCGTTGAGCACCACGCCGTCAAAATGCGCCAGGGCGCCCTGGGTCGCGGCTTCGGCTTCGTGGATGCGCGCGCGGGCGCCGTTGGTCGGCACGGTCCAGCTGATCATCGGGCCGAAGCCCCAGCGGTTGGTGGCCGGCTGGCCGAGGTTGTCGAGCAGGCCAACGGTGCCCACGGTGGCACCGATGGCGATATCGGGGTACAGCGCGCCGGTGGCCACGCCGATACGCGCAGTGGCGGCGGCCAATTGGCGTTCGGCCTGGCGCACGTCGGGGCGGCGCTTGAGCAGCGCGGCACCGTCGCCCACCGGCAGCAACTGGGCGATGTGCGGCAGCTCGGCGCAGTTGCCGGTGCCGCCGGCAATTGATCGACCGGCTTGGCCAGCAGCATCGACAGGCGGAACAGCCCGGCCTGGCGCGCCGCTGCGTAGCGCGGCATGTCGGCGCGCAGGGATTTGTATTGGGTTTGCGAACGGGTGACCTGGGTTTCATCGCCACGGCCGGCGTCGCGCAGGCGTTGGGTCAGGCGAGTGCTCTGGGCTTGCAGCTCTAGGGACTGGTTGGCAATCGCCAGTTCTTCGTTGGCGGCGCACACCTGGGTGTAGGAACGCACCACATCGGCGACCAGGGTAATGCGCGCGATATCGGCGGCGGCCTGGGCCGCATCGGCGCTGGCCTGGGCGCTTTCGATGCCGCGTTGCAGGGTGCCGAACAGGTCAAATTGGTACGAGGTGGTGATGCCCAGGCTACCGATGTTATCCACCGGCACTTTGTCCGCCAGCAAAAACGCTTCGCCGGACTCCTGCAGGCGCTGCGCTTCGGCCTTGGCCCCGGCGCTCCAGCCACCGGCGGACTCGGCTTGTTGCGTCTGGAAACGCGCCCGCTGCAAATTGGCGGCGGCCACGCGCAGGTCGGTGTTGGAGGCCATGGCCTGGCGCACCAGTTCATCCAGGCGCGGGTCTTGGTAGAGCTTCCACCAATCGGCGGGGACCGGCGCCGACACCTCATTTTTACCGTCCAACGGCAATGGCCCTTGCAGGTCGACACGGTTGACCGCGGCTGTATCCGGCATCTGGTAATCCGGCCCTACCGCTTGGCAGGCCGACAGCAGCAAACCCAGCGCAGCGCTGGCCAACAGCTGCTTCATGGCTGGGCTCCGTCACGGGGTTTGTCGCCAATGATCGACACGGTGGCCGTACGCCCGGCAATCATGCGAAGTCCGCCGGCACCTCGTCGAAGGCAATGCGCACCGGAATCCGCTGGGCCAGGCGCACCCAGCTGAACGCCGGGTTGACGTTGGGCAACAGGTTGGAACCGCTGCTGCGGTCACGGTCTTCGATACCGGCGACGATGCTTTGCACATGACCGTGCAGGCGCGCGTTGTCGCCGATCACGCGGATATCCACGCCCATGCCGACGCGGATGCCGTCGAGTTTGGTCTCCTCGAAGTAGCCGTCGATGTGGAACGAGTTGCTGTCCACCACCGACAACACCGGGTGCCCGGCGGTGACGAACTCCTGGGTACGCGGCGCGCGGTCATTGACGTAACCGTCCACGGGGCTACGGATCACCGAGCGGTCGAGGTTGAGTTGGGCCGAGTCCACCGTCACCTGCGCTTCGGCCAACGCCGATTGAGCGCGGGCCACGCGGGACTGGCTTTCTTCCAGTTGCTCGCTCGGCACCAGGTTGCCCAGGCCACGGTTACGCTTGTACTCGCGCTGGGCCTGGGCCAGGGTTTCCTGGCGGTCGGCCACGGCGGCCTGGGCCTGGCGCAGGGCCAACTTGAAGCGGTCCTGGTCGACGGCAAACAGCACCTGGCCCTTGCTTACCAATTGGTTGTCGTGCACGTCCACGCGCTGGATCAACCCGGACACGTCCGGGGCGATCTGCACGATATCGGCACGGATGTGCCCGTCGCGGGTCCAGGGGGCAAACATGTAGTACATGACCATGCGCCACACCACGACGACCGCGAAGCTCACGATCAACAGCGTCAGGACCACACGGCCGATGGTCAAAAAAGGTTTTTTCATGTCATCAAATATCGACTGAGTGAGTCCACCGCGCCCAGCAACAGCGCGTAGAGCCCCACATTGAACAATGCCCGGTGCCAGACCAGGCGATAGAAGTGCATGCGCGTCAACAGCCCGTGCACCACCAGAAACAACCCATACGTAATGCCCATCAGCACCAGCAACGTGGGCAGGAACACCCCACTGATATCCAGATCACCGATCATAAAGGCGCTCCATCGGGCAGCGGCGCTTGCATCTGTGTGCCGTCAATAAATTCGACGCCAGGCAACAACGCCAGGCGCAGGCCCGCCAACGCATGCAGCAGGTGCAGGCGGGTGTCGTCTTCGTCTTGCAGGCCCTGGCCGTTGAGCGCGCGGCGCGTGCGGTCGAGGGTCATCAGCAGACCGCTTGGCGCGGGCAAGCGTTCACCCGCCTTGAGGCACGCCTTGAAGTAAGCGCCGACGCCCTCGACCACTTGGTTGAGCAACACCCGTGGCACGCCGAGGATGCGCGGCGAGTAGGCCAGCAGGTCGAGCAGGTTCAGGGCCACGCGCAAATCGCGCAGGGCGATGCCGGTGTCCTGGCCGGTGAGGGCCAGGCGCGGCAGGTGCTGCATAAGACGGTCGAGCATTTGCACGGCCATGTGCCGGTGTTCGGCCAGGGTCGCGGGTTCGGTGAGGCCGACGATGTCGCGCCAGCTGAAACGGGTCAGGCGCTTGGCCGCCAGTTCCGCGCCGAAAGGCCGCGCGACCAGGGTCCACACAAAGGCAAACAGCAAACCCACCGGCCGGCCAGGTTGACGTTGGCGAAGTTCAGAAAGTCGGCATCATAGGCACCCTGGATGCTGATGAAAGACGAGGTGTTCACCAGCGTCAGCAACATGCCCAAGTAAAATCGCGGCTGCACGGTGAGGGTGCCGATGCAGATAAACGGCACCGCGAACGCCAGCACCAGCATCGGGAAATCGTGCAGGTTGGGCAGGACCAGGAACAGGTACAGGCTGGCGAACAGCACCGACATGGCGGTCCAGAAAAAGAACCGATAGATCTGCGGCGCCGGGTCGTCCATCGAGGCGAAGAAGCTGCACGCCACCGCCGCCAGGATCACGGCGCTGCCGCCGTCGGTCCAGCCCAGCAGAATCCACAGTACCGAGGCGACGATGATCGCGCTGACGGTGGAAAACGCCGAGTAGAACATCAGGCCACGGTCGAGGAACGGCGTGAGCCGGCCCAGGCGCCAGTGGCGGTACACGGCGCGCCAGGTGTCCTGGCTTTCGCACTGAATGGCGGCTTGCAGGCTGCGGCAGTCTTGCCACAGGTCGATCCACTCGCCCAGTCGGTACAGCGCGTTGGAAAACAGCAAAGTGTGGCGGTCGTCCAGCGCATCGCCTTGGGGTTGTTGGGCGTCGACCTGGTCGCGCAGGGCGCGCCAGCGGTCCAGGGGCGCGCTTTGCCGGGTGTCTTCCAACCATTGGCGGGTGGCGTCCAGGAGCGGCGTGAGGCGCTCGAGAAACTGCGGCGCGCGGTGTTCGATGGCGTACAGCGCATCGTCAAGGGCATCCACCACCGGCAGCAGATGGATCATGCGCCCGCGCAGTTCCTTGGTGTTACGCACCGTCTGCGGCCGCGCGCCTTCGTGGGGCAACTGGCCGATCATCAATTCGAGGGTATTGAAGGTAGCGACCATGCCGCTACGTAAAGCGCTGACTTCTTCAGGCTCCACGTTGCGCGTCAGAAAGCGTTGGCTGTAGACCTGCGCATCGGCGAACCACTTGGCCACCGAGCCATCGAACACCGGCATCAGGCGCCGTGGCCAGAACATCGCGCCCACCACGGCGGCGACCGCGATGCCGAGGAAGATTTCTTCGGTGCGCGCTTCGGCCACGTCCCACACCGCCAGGGGGTTATCCACCACCGGCAGGGCGATCAGCGGCAAGGTGTAGCCGGCCAGCATCAACGCGTAGTTGTTGGCGGTGCGCAGGTGCATGGACAGAAACAGCAACGTGCCCGTCCACAACGCAATCACCACCACCAGAATGTACGGCGACTGCACGAACAGCGGCACAAAAAACACCGCCGCCGCCGCGCCCATCAAGGTGCCGATGGCGCGGTACAACGCCTTGGAGCTGGTCGGTCCTACAAACGGGCTGGAAACGATGTACACCGTGGCCATCGCCCAATACGGACGCGGCATTTGCATGAGCATGGCGATGTACAACGCAATCATCGACGCTGCGAAGGTCCGCACCCCATAGAACCAATCGCGGGCCGGCGGAAAACCACTGAAGAATCCGCTCACAGCGTCGCCGCCTCAAAAGCACGCAGTACGCGCAGCGCGGCTTCCATATCGGCGGGTGCAATGTCCGCCAGCACTTCACGGCGCAGGCGCACCAGTTGCGCTTCCACCGCCTGCACCAGCTCACGGCCACGCTCGGTGAGGCTCAACGCCTTGGCGCGACGGTCGTGGATGTCTTCGGTACGGCACACGTAACCGCCACTGCACAACTGGTCGAGCAGACGCACCAGCGACGGGCTTTCCATGCCGGAGGCCTGGGCCACTTTCACCTGGTGCACACCGTCGCCCAAGCGGCCGATCATCAACAGCGGCACGGCGCAGGCTTCGGAAATACCGTAGCTCACCAGCGTGCTCTGGCAGATTTTGCGCCAGTGACGGGCGCCCACCACCATGCTGCTGCTGAGGTTCATCTGGAGTTGTTCGAGGGATTGAGGCACGGGATAGTTCGCATACAGTTAGTTTGCTAACTATCAATATGATGGAGGGTGGTTGTGCCGTCAAGTTTTGAAACAATTTCTCGATGGATGGAGCGATTCAACGACAACACCGCAGGACCAATGTGGGAGGGGCTTGCCCCCGATTGCGGTGGGCCAGTCATTGATGCATGCGCTGACACTCCCTCATCGGGG
>NZ_JAFHKI010000145.1 GCF_016937615.1 Pseudomonas lactucae
CGCCTCGTACGAAAAACCCTGCCCGACGGCAACACAGTCGATTATGCCTACGACCGTCAGGGCAACCTCCTCAGCGTCGACGACGGCCACTGGGCGCTGGCCTACGAATACGACCAGCAAAACCGCCTCACCGCCGAACATCAGGGCTGGGGCACTTTGCGCTATGGCTACGACGCCTGCGGCCAACTTCAACATCTACGCCTGCCAGACAACAACCGACTGGTGTTCAACCACGCCAAAGGTGGTCATTTGGCGACAGTTGAGTTGAATGGCGAAACGCTGACCTCGCACCTCTTCAAAGCCGGCCAGGAGCACCAACGCCAACAAGGCCAACTCCTCAGCCACTACCACTACGACGACCAGCACCGCCTGCACGCCCACACCATCACCCAACAAGAAAACTACCTCTACCAACGCCACTACGACTACGACAAATCCGGCAACCTCACCCGCCTCAACGACACCCGCAAAGGCGAACATCACTACCGCTACGACCCACTCAACCGACTGACCCACGCCAACCACTCACAAGACCTACAAGAACGCTTCGCCCACACCCCGGCCGGCAACCTGCTCATGCAAGACCGCCCCAGCCCTGACATCGTCGCCGGCAACCGCCTGATGATCCAGGGTGATCGGCATTACGACTACGACGCCTTCGGCAACCTGATCCGCGAACGGCGTGGCAAGGGCCATCAACTCGTTACCGAATACCGCTACGACTGCCAGCACCGGTTGATTGGCCTCACCCAGCCCAACGGCCAAACCGCCAGCTACCGTTATGACCCGTTTGGGCGGCGTATCAGCAAAACCGTTGACGACATCACCACCGAGTTTTTCTGGCAAGGCGACAAGCTGATTGCTGAGCATCACGCGGACCGCCATCGCAGCTATCTCTATGAGCCGGACAGTTTCCGGCCGTTGGCGCTGCTGGAAGGCTTCGGCCCAGACGAAACAAAACCCTACCACTACCAACTCGACCACCTCGGCACACCCCAGGAGCTGACCGCCCCAGACGGAGAAATCGTCTGGTCCGCCCACTACCGCGCCTACGGCCAGATCAGCCGACTCGACGTCGGAAAAGTCGACAACCCGCTGCGCTTTCAAGGCCAATACTTAGACCCGGAAAGCGGGCTGCACTACAACCGCCATCGCTACTACAATCCAGATATTGGTCGCTACCTGACGCCTGATCCAGTGAAGCTGGCGGGCGGGATCAACGCCTACCAGTACGCGCCCAACCCGACGGGGTGGGTGGATCCATTGGGATTAAGCTCGTGCCCAGGTGAAAATGGATGTAAGACGGTTGTCGAAAGCGAAAATCCGCCTCATACAATTAAAGTTAAATCCAATGACCCTGCCACGCCACAGCCGGGCATCACAGCAAGATCGGCGAGAATTGAAGAGCTAACCGAGGCCAACGCAAAGCGCAGAATTCTAGAGTATGAAAAAAATACGCTATGCATAATGGTAGGCAAACATGGTCCAGAAGTAGAAACCGTCAAGGTGCACCGGCGCTCGATTGATGGAACGGACCCAGTAACCGGCAAGACGCCGAAAAACAACAAGGGTGTCCCCAGCTCACAATTTAACAGCTGGAAGTTGCAACTACAGGCATGGACTAAGGCTACAACGAGAACCGAAAGGGGTTTAACCCGCTACACGGGCGTTGATGACAAACAAAACGATATAGTACGTTTAGAGCTCCCTGGGGCAGGTCGTGGTTACAGGCCCAACAAGCACGACAAAAAAAATCCTATTTTCAACCCATCCATGAACGGTGCAGAGATGAAATTTCGGGACGATGGCACACCGTTCACTCTATTCCCTATCAAGGAGTAAAAATGCTATTTCATCCCTCTTCAAGCCACATACCCTTCGACGCCAACCTGATGTACTTCGTAGGCGTTTTTGACATTTACGACAGAGAGGAAACCAAAGGAGAAGAGTTCGCCAAATACAACCCGAACGACCAAAAAGATAGAGAAAACCTTATTCGAAAATATTGCCTAGATCCAAATAACAGGTTTTCTTATCGCCACAAATACAAACTGATGGAAACGTTGTTTCTTGCACTAAACAATGAACACTTCAACTTCAATTCTTTTTTTAAAGACGACTCTGAAAGTTACTCATTAATGGCCTGGGATGAAACAGAAATAGACGATCCAAGAGGCTTCTTCGCTGACATCTACCGACTGGCTAATGAGGTCTGGAGAGACGACCTCCAAAAAGCCAGCCTCGAAGATCCAGCAACGTGGTAGCAACACTCCTACACCCACAATCCCCTGTAGTGAGCGAGCTTGCTCGCGCTGGGCCGCGAAGCGGCCCCCCGTCAGGGCGATACGGTGTATCAATTCAATCGGCAGTGTCAGGTTTGGGGCTGCTTCGCAGCCCAGCGCAGGGCAAGCCTGCTCACCACCGGGCCTGCTCACCACAAAGGCTCACTCATCAGCGTGAGCCCGGCCTGATTTCAAATCACCGCGTCGAAAGCTCCATAATCATCCGGCTAAGCAGGTAAACCCGCGGCACCACGCTCTCCACCTCCGCATATTCTTCTGGCGTATGAATATTCCCGCCCACAATCCCAAACCCATCCAACGTCGGCGTTCCCACCCCGGCCGACAAGCTCGCGTCCGCCGCGCCGCCACTGCCTTCAATGGTCAACGTCTTACCCAACTCCCCATAAATCCCCTGGGCGATCGCCACCAACTTATCCGACTCAGGCGTTTGCGGCATCGGTGGCAGGCCGCGTTTGAGGCTGGTGGTCACTTCGGTGTCCGGGATCAGCTTGTTCGCTGAGACGCGCACCAGGTCCTTCTCGATACGGTCGAACTCTTCCGGCAAGGCCGCACGTACATCCGCCTTGGCGGTGGCCTGGTCGGGGATAACGTTGGTGCGGTCGCCGGCCTTGATCACAGTGAAGTTGATGGTCGTTTTCTTCTCTTCATCGCCCAGCTTGCCCAGTTGCAGGATCTGGTGCGCAGCTTCCATGGCGGCGTTGCGCCCCAGTTCCGGGGCGACGCCGGCGTGAGCGGCTTTGCCTTTGACTTCCACCACGGCCGTGGCGCTGCCCTTGCGCCACACCACCAGGCCGTCGGCTGGGCGGCCGGGTTCGAGGTTGAGGGTGACGTCGTGGGCCTTGGCGGTGTTGCGGATCAGTTCGGAGGCGATGTCGGAGCCGGTTTCTTCGCTGGCGTCGAGCAGGAAGGTGATCTGCGCATAGTCCTTGAAGCCCTGGTTTTTCAGGACTTTGAGCGCGTAGATGCCAGCGACGATGCCGCCCTTGTCATCCATCACCCCTGGGCCATAAGCGCGCCCATCCTTGATGTGGAACGGGCGTTCGGCGGCGGAGCCTTCCTTGAAGACGGTGTCCATATGGGCCATCAGCAAAATCTTCGCCTTGCCGCTGCCCTTGAGGGTGGCGATCACATGGCTGCTGTTGGCGGCGGCATCCTGTACCCGTTCGATACTGAAGCCCAGCTGTTTCAGTTCCTCGACGGCGATGTCGCTGACCTGAGTCAGGCCCGGTCCGTAACCGGAGCCCGAATCGATATTCACCAGGCGTTCCAGCAGTTTCAAGGCCTCGGCCTTGTACTGCTCGGCGTCCGCCTGCACCTGTTTATGGGGTTCGGCGCTGTAGGCCGGGAGGGCGCAGGACAAGGCCAGGGTGGCGGCCAGAAGGGTACGCGGGAAGATAAAGCGCATAAACCGATCCTTGTTTTGTGTAGGGACCGCCACACCCTACCCCACTAGACCGACCGCAACCAACTGCCCTGCACCGCGCTGACCCGGTTTCGCCCGCTGCTTTTGGCTTCATACAACGCCAGGTCGGCATCGTTGAGCCAACTGGTGGAATCGGCATGCCCGGGTTGATACGGCGCGAGGCCGATGCTCAAGCTGGCGCGCAGCGCCGGGTCCTGGGCGTAGGCCAACGCGTTGAAGCGATCGCGCAGCGCGTCCATCACTTCGGTTGCACGGCTGAGCGGCATGTCCGGGAGGATCACGCAGAATTCATCGCCGCCATAACGCCCGGCCAAGTCGCCTTCGCGCAGGTTCTGACGCAAGACTTTGCCGAGCTGGCGCAAGACGATGTCGCCGGTGACATGGCCGTAGGTGTCGTTGATCAACTTGAAATGGTCAATGTCGATCAGCGCAATCGCCGCGCCCCGCTGTTGACTGCGGCAGCGTTGGAATTCGATGTCCAGATGATCTTTCCACGCGCCATGGTTGAGCAGGCCGGACAAGCTGTCGGTGCGGCTCAGGGCCAGCAATTCGCGTTTATGCCGGGCCAGGTTAACGGCCTGGCGATAGCAGATCCAGCCGAGCGCCAACGGGTACAGCGTCAGGATCGGCAGGCAGGCATACAGCTGCGCCTGGGTGGTCACGGCCATGAACGCCGGGGCGAAGATCAGCAGCGCCGTGCCGATGCCCAGCGTCTGCGCCATCAAGCCGGCAAACATGAAGCGCGGTCCGCCGATGGCGACGTTGTTCATGGTCATCATCGACAAGGTGGTGACACTCGGCAGCGGGTTGAAATGCATGGCGCCCACCCAGAACCCGCCGCAAAACGAATCGAACAACAGGTTGCGACGCTCACTGCGCAGTGCCTGGGTTGTGCGCAAAGACAGTTGGAAGGCCAGGTGAGGCCAGGCAAAGGCGTTGATCAGCATCCAGCCCCATACCCACACGGGAGGGTCCAGCGGGTACATGCCGAACACCACGCACACAAAACCGAGCGTCAGCCCCAGGGTGCGGGATTTGTAGAGGCGCAAAGCGAGCGGAAGTCCTTTTCCTCCGGCGGCTGGCATGGTGGGGGTGTCATCCAGGGAGAATGCCTGGAGTCTATCAGGGCGCCAGCAAATAGCCACTATCCCTCATCCGCCCCCGTCCAAAGCGCTTAGTGGGAAAACCCGCGCGCGAGCATCAATGCCACCCCCAACAGCAGCACCGCCGTGATCCGCTGCAACAGTACCCGGTGCCCGGGGTTTTCCAGCACATGCTTGATACGCTGGCCAAAGTAGCCATAGAGGCACCCACTGGCAAACTGCAACAACAGAAAAGTCGCCCCAAGGATGGCGATGTCCGCCGCCGAACTGTGCTCCCCTGCCCCGGCGAACTGCGGGAACACGGCGCTGAACATGATGATGGTCTTGGGGTTGGAAAACCCGGTCAGCAAACCCTTGCCGAACAGACTGCGCGAACCTTGTGCGGCGACGGCGTTGTCGATCGAAACGCCGCTGCCGGTCCATTGCTTGTAGGCCAGATACAGGATGTAGGCCACGCCGACAAACTGGATGCCCTGGGTAATGGCAACGTTACCTTTGATCAATTCCGAAAAGCCCAGGGCAAAGATCAGGATTGAAATCAGGTACGACACACTGGCGCCGACCTGCGCCGGGATCGAACTGCGCAAGCCGTCCTTCAAACCCAGGCTCAACAGCAGCAAGGTCATGGGGCCGGGGCTGAAGGTCATGGTGGCGCAAAACAGCAGGAAATAGAGAAACGAAGACAGCGTTAACGCACTGGTCATGGCCTGGAACCTGGGGAGCGGAGTACGCAGTCTAGGCAGGCGGCGTTGCACAAGGCAGGTAAAGTCAGGCCTAATTCGGCCTGACTTTACCGGTAAAAGCACCGGCAAACACAAGGAAGGTTTATGTTTGTACGTGCAATTGCCTTTGTGGAAGGCACGCCGAAAGTGCAGCAGATCGTCGAAGCGTTCAGCCAGGCCATCGAGCACGGCGAATGGGCACCCGGCAGCAAGTTGCCCTCGGTGCGTGAACTGACCCAGACCCTGGGCGTCAGCAAGTTCACCCTCAACGAAGCGCTGGACCGCCTGCGTGGGCGCAACCTGCTCACCTCAAGCCAGGGCCGTGGGCACTTTGTGACGATGGACAGCCCACGCCCGGCGTCGGTGGCGTGGGTCGACCTGCTGCCCCAAGACCTGCTCAGCGTCTTGCGCCGCCCATTGGTGACCGCCGACGGCGACCTGCGTCCCGGCGGCGGCCACTTGCCGGAAGCATGGCTGGACGCC
>NZ_JAFHKI010000146.1 GCF_016937615.1 Pseudomonas lactucae
GCTTGCCCCCGATGGCAGCGCCTCGGTCTAAAGCGAAGCCAATTCGGTTTCAGTCTCTACAGGCACAACCGCCTGCAACCGCCGCATCTGCTCACACCCCCACAACACCCGCTCCGGTGTCGCCGGCGCATCGATCTGCGGCTGATGGCGATAATCCCCCAGGCTCGCCACGGCATCCTTGATCGCGCACCACGACGCAATCCCGAGCATGAACGGCGGCTCGCCCACGGCCTTGGAATGGAACACCGTGTCTTCCGGGTTCTTGCGGTTTTCCACCAGCTTCACGCGCAGGTCCAAGGGCATGTCCGCCACGGCCGGGATCTTGTAGCTGGCCGGGCCGTTCGTCATCAGCTTGCCCTTGTTGTTCCACACCAGCTCTTCCATGGTCAGCCACCCCATGCCCTGGATGAAACCGCCCTCCACCTGGCCGATGTCGATGGCCGGGTTCAGCGAGGCGCCGACATCGTGGAGGATGTCGGTGCGCAGCATCTTGTATTCGCCGGTCAGGGTGTCGACGAGCACCTCGCAGCAGGCCGCGCCAAAGGCGTAGTAATAGAACGGCCGCCCGCGTGACTGGCTGCGGTCGTAGAAGATTTTCGGGGTCTTGTAGAAACCCGTGCTCGACAGGGAGACTTGGGCGAAATACGCCTGCTGAATCAGTGCCTCAAAGGTCAGGATCTGCTCGCGCACGCGCACGTGGCCGTTATGGAATTGCACATCCGCTTCGCTGACGTCGTACTTGCGCGCGGCAAATTCCACCAGGCGCTGCTTGATGGTTTCGGCGGCGTTCTGGGCGGCCTTGCCGTTCAGGTCGGCGCCGCTGGAGGCGGCGGTCGGCGAGGTGTTGGGCACCTTGTCGGTGTTGGTGGCGGTGATCTGCACCCGGTCGATGTCGACCTGAAACACTTCGGCCACTACCTGGGCGACCTTGGTGTTCAGGCCCTGGCCCATTTCGGTACCGCCGTGGTTGAGGTGGATGCTGCCGTCGGTGTAGATATGGATCAGCGCACCGGCCTGGTTGAGAAAGCTGGCGGTGAACGAAATACCGAATTTCACCGGGGTCAGTGCCAGGCCTTTCTTCAGGATCGGGCTTTGGGCGTTGTACCGGCGAACCGCTTCGCGCCGCTCCGCGTATTGGCTGCTGGCCTCAAGCTCGGCGGTCATCTCTTCGAGCATGTTGTGCTCGACAGTCTGGTAATAGTGGGTGACGTTGCGGTCGGTCTTGCCGTAGTAGTTGGCCTTGCGCACCGCCAGCGGGTCCAGCGCCAGGTGGCGGGCGATGGCGTCCATCACTTCCTCGATGGCGACCATGCCTTGCGGGCCGCCGAAACCACGGTAGGCGGTGTTCGACGCGGTGTTGGTCTTGCAGCGGTGGCCATTGACCGTGGCGTCGCCCAGGTAATACGCGTTATCGGCGTGGAACATCGCACGGTCGACAATCGAGTTGGACAGGTCCGGCGAGCAACCGCAGTTGCCCGCCAGCTCCAGGTTGATGCCCTGCAGGCGCCCGCTGTCGTCAAAACCTACGTCGTATTCGATGTAGAACGGATGGCGCTTGCCGGTCATCAACATGTCTTCCACACGCGGCAGGCGCATCTTGGTCGGCTGGCCGGTGAGGCGCGCGACCACCGCACACAGCACGCGGGGCTGGCGGCCTGGGTTTCCTTGCCGCCAAAACCACCGCCCATGCGGCGCATGTCGACGACGATCTTGTTCATCGACACGTCCAGCACTTCGGCCACCAGTTTCTGCACCTCGGTGGGGTTCTGCGTGGAGCAGTAGACGATCATGCCGCCGTCTTCGGTAGGCATCACCGAGGAGATCTGGGTTTCCAGGTAGAAGTGTTCCTGGCCGCCGATGTGCAGCGTGCCCTGGATACGGTTTTTCGCCGCTGCCAGTGCGCCGGCCGAATCCCCGCGCTGGTGGGTGTGGCTGTCGAGCACGAAGTGTTTGTTGCGGTAGGCCTCGACCACATCCAGCACCGGTTCCAGGTCTTCGTATTCGATCACCGCAGCCATGGCGGCCTTGCGTGCGGTGTCCAGGTCGCGGGCGGCCACGGCCAGCACCACCTGGCCGACAAACTGCACGGTGTCGATGGCCAGCAGCGGGTCGCCGGGCAGCAGTGGGCCGATGTCTTTGAGCCCCGGTACGTCTTCGTGAGTAATGACGATACGCACGCCGTCGAAGGCGTAGCACGGCGCGGTGTCGATGCTGATGATGCGTGCATGGGCGCGGTCGGACAGGCGCGCATACAGGTGCAACTGGTTGGGGAATTCCAGGCGGTCGTCGATGTACTGCGCCTCGCCGCTGACGTGCTTGGCGGCGCTGTCGTGCCTGACGCTGCGACCGACCCCGGTGGTCAGGTCCTGGGCGAACAATTGGGCGAGTTCGGCCTGGGTTTTTTCCACGGCGTGATGATTAGACATAAGCGGTCACCCGAGTCTCGATGTGCGGCGTTTGCAGTTCGATGAAGTACTTGCGCAACAGGTTCTGGGCGCTGAGCAGGCGGTACTCCTTGCTGGCGCGGAAGTCCGACAGCGGGGTGAAATCCTCGGCCAGGGCGGCGCAGGCTGTTTCCACGGTGGCGGCGTTCCAGGTGGCACCGATCAGTACGCTTTCGCAGTGTTTGGCGCGTTTTGGCGTGGCCGCCATGCCGCCGAACGCCACGCGTGCATCGCTGATCACGCCGTTGTCGAGCTTGAGGTTGAAGGCCGCGCACACCGCCGAAATATCATCGTCCAGACGCTTGGACACCTTGTAGGCCCGGAACAGTGAATGGCCCTTGGGCACGATGATTTTCTCGATGAATTCGCTGTCCTGGCGGGCGGTGACGCGGTAGTCGATGAAGTAGTCTTCCAGCGCCAGCGTGCGGCGGGTCTCGCCCTTGCACAGCACGATCCACGCGCCCAGGGCGATCAGCAGCGGCGGTGAATCGCCAATCGGCGAGGCGTTGCCGATATTGCCGCCCAGGGTGCCCTGGTTGCGGATTTGCAGGGACGCAAAACGCTGCAGCAGTTCGCCGAAGTCCGGGTATTCGCGGTTGAGCGCCGCGTAGCAATCGGACAAGGCGTGGCGGCGCCGATTTCCAGGCGGTCGTCGAAGGTTTCGACGCGCTTCATCTCTTCAATATTGCCCACGTAGATCATCACCGGCAGCGTGCGGTGGAACTGCGTGACTTCCAGCGCCAGGTCGGTACCGCCGGCCAGCAGCCGCGCTTGTGGGTAGGCGTCATAGAGATCGGCCAGGTCGGCCACGGTGAGCGGCACCAGGCAACGCTTGTCGCCACTGTTGAGCTCGCCGGTTTGGGTCGGGGCGATGTCCTTGAGGCGGGCGATGGTCTGTGCCTGGCGGCTGTCGAACTGGTCCCGCGGTTTATTGCAGCAGGCTTGTTCGGCGGCGGCGAGGATCGGGCGGTAACCGGTGCAGCGGCACAGGTTGCCGGCCAGGGCTTCATGGGCTTTGGCGCTGTCGGGGGCGTCACTGTTCTTTTGCAGGGCAAACAACGACATCACAAAACCCGGCGTGCAAAAGCCGCATTGCGAGCCGTGGCATTCGACCATGGCCTGTTGCACGCTGTGCAGTTGGCCCTGGTGCTTGAGGTCTTCGACGCTGATCAGTTGCTTGCCGTGCAGGGACGAGACAAAGGTCAGGCACGAATTGAGGCTGCGGTAACGGATGTGCTCGGCGCCTTGATCGTCCGTATGCAACTCGCCGATCACCACGGTGCACGCACCACAATCGCCGCTGGCGCAGCCTTCCTTGGTACCGGATTTGCCCAGGTGCTCACGCAAATAGTCGAGTACGGTCAGGTTGGGGTCCAGGGCGTGCTCGCTACGGAGTTCCTGGTTGAGTAAAAACTGGATCACGGAAGGCCTCGCAGACTCATTATTGTTGTTAACCGCTTTGCGCCGAATCTAGTCATGTCTGACTTTTCGGTCAATTGTTTTCTGACTTAAGGGTCAAGAAAATACGCTCACAACACGTTCAATTATGGTTCAGTCTTCTGGAACCGGTGTTTTTGCGGGCTTGTACGCCTGAAACATTGCTTATTTCATGCCAAATTCGCCCCCGTGGGCGTAGCGCCATCAGCGGGCCAATGCGCTACACTGCCGCGCTTGTACCGATAGAAGATTTTGAAGGTAAAACATGACGTTCAAGGCGCCGGACAGTCTCGCCGAGCAAATCGCTCACCACCTCGCCGAACGCATCATTCGCGGCGATCTCAAGCCTGGGGAACGGATCCAGGAACAGAAAGTCACGTTGGCACTCAATGTCAGTCGTGGGTCCGTGCGCGAAGCCTTGCTGATCCTCGAACGCCGCCACCTCATCGCGATCCTGCCGCGCCGTGGCGCCCACGTCACCGAACTCACCGCGCACAAGGTGCAGAGCCTGTGCACGCTGATGAGTGAGCTGTACATCCTGCTCGGCAACGCGGTTGCCCTGGGTTGGCAGACCCAGGCCGACATGGCGCCGTTCGTGCAGATCCAGCAGCGGCTGGTGAGCAATTTCGAGCGCCAGGACATCCGCGCCTTTGTCGAAGAATGCTTCAATGTGATGCGCGCCGCGTATCCCTTCGCCAATAACCCGTATTTGCAGGAAACCGTCGAGAACCTGCAACCGGCGATGAACCGCGCCTATTACCTGGCGCTGGATCAGCGCAAGGCGTCCATGAGCGAGTACCTGGCGTTGTTCGAGCAACTGCTCGCCGCCGTGCTGGCCCGTGACCTGCCGCAGATCCGCCAGGTGCTGTCGGCTTATTGCCAGCGCAGCAGTTCATTGGTGATCGCAGCGTTGGCGGACGCCTAAGCGTGCGGCTCAAATGCATCAAGTTGGCGGGGTTCAAATCCTTCGTCGACCCGACCACGGTGAACTTCCCCAGTAACATGGCGGCGGTGGTCGGACCCAATGGGTGCGGCAAGTCGAACATCATCGACGCCGTACGTTGGGTGATGGGCGAGAGCTCGGCGAAAAACCTGCGCGGCGAGTCGATGACCGACGTCATCTTCAACGGCTCCACCAGCCGCAAGCCGGTGAGCCAGGCCAGCATCGAACTGGTGTTCGACAACTCCGACGGCACCCTGATCGGCGAGTACGCGGCTTACGCCGAGATTTCCATTCGCCGCAAAGTCACGCGCGACAGCCAGAACAGCTACTTCCTCAACGGCACCAAGTGCCGGCGACGCGACATCACCGATATCTTCCTTGGCACGGGTCTTGGGCCACGCAGCTACTCGATCATCGAGCAAGGCATGATCTCCAAGCTGATCGAAGCCAAGCCCGAAGACCTGCGCAACTTTATCGAAGAAGCGGCCGGCATTTCCAAGTACAAGGAACGCCGCCGCGAGACCGAAAATCGCATCCGCCGCACCCACGAAAACCTGGCCCGCCTGACCGACCTGCGCGAAGAGCTGGAGCGCCAGTTGGAGCGCCTGCACCGCCAGGCCCAGGCGGCCGAGAAGTACCAGGAATACAAGGGCGAGGAGCGCCAGCTCAAGGCACAACTGTCGGCCCTGCGCTGGCAGGCCCTGAACGATCAAGTGGGCCAGCGCGAAGCGATCATCGGCACCCAGGAAATCAGCTTCGAAGCGCTGGTGGCCGAGCAGCGCAATGCCGACGCCAGCATCGAACGCCTGCGTGACGGCCATCATGACCTGTCCGAGCGCTTCAATCTGGTGCAGGGCCGCTTCTATTCGGTGGGTGGCGATATCGCCCGCGTGGAGCAGAGCATCCAGCACGGCCAGCAGCGTTTGCGCCAGTTGCAGGACGATCTCAAGGAAGCCGAGCGTGCGCGCCTGGAGACCGAATCGCACCTGGGTCATGACCGTACCTTGCTGCTGACGCTCGGCGAAGAGCTGGACATGCTCACCCCCGAACAGGAAATCACCAGCGCCGCCGCCGAAGAAGCCGCCGCCGCCCTGGAAGAAGCCGAAACCACCATGCACGGCTGGCAGGAGCAGTGGGACACGTTCAACCTGCAATCGGCCGAGCCGCGTCGCCAGGCCGAAGTGCAGCAGTCGCGCATCCAGCAACTGGAAACCAGCATGGAGCGCCTGGCCGAGCGCCAGCGGCGGCTGCAGGAAGAGCGCGTGTTGCTCGCCGCCGACCCGGAAGACGCAGCGATCATGGAGCTGAGCGAGCAGCTCGCCGAAAGCGAAATGACCCTTGAGGAGCTCGAAGCCAGCGAAGAACAGCAAGTGGAGCGCCTGGAGCAACTGCGTCAGCAACTGCAACAGGCGACCCAGGCGCAGCAGCAGGCCCAGGGCGATTTGCAGCGCCTCAACGGTCGTTTGGCTTCCCTGGAAGCGTTGCAACAAGCTGCGTTGGACCCCGGTACCGGCACCGCCGAATGGCTGCGCGACCAACAGTTGGCCGAGCGCCCGCGTCTGGCTGAAGGTTTGAAGGTCGAGGCCGGCTGGGAGCTGGCGGTGGAAACCGTGCTCGGCGCCGACCTGCAAGCCGTACTGGTCGACGATTTTGGCGGTTTTGACCTGGCCGGGTTTGTCCAGGGTGATCTGCGTTTGCTCAGCCCCGCCGCCGATGGTGCGCGGGTGCCGGGCAGCCTGCTGGACAAGGTCGAGGCGGCGATTGATCTGTCGCCGTGGCTGGGCCAGGTCAAACCGGTCGAATCACTTGAGCAGGCCCTGGCCCAGCGCGGTCAGCTGGCGGCCGGTGAAAGCCTGATCAGCCGGGATGGTTACTGGGTCGGCCGCCACTTCCTGCGTGTGCGTCGCGCCAGTGAAGCAGAAAGCGGGGTGCTGGCCCGTGGCCAGGAAATCGTCAACCTGATCGCCGAACGTGAAGAGCGCGAAGCCACCCTGCACAGCCTCGAAACCGAACTGCAAACCCTGCGCGCCACCCAGCGCCAGCAAGAGACCGGCCGCGAACACCTGCGCCGGCTGTTGCAGGACGAAGCGCGCCAGCAGGGCGAATTGAAAGCACAACTGTCGGCCAGCAAGGCCAAGGCCGAGCAACTGACCCTGCGCCGCACGCGTCTCGACGAAGAAGCGGCTGAGATGGGCGAGCAACGTGCCCTGGAGCATGAACAGATCGGCGAAGCGCGCCTGCACTTGCAGGAAGCCCTCGACAGCATGGCCCTGGACACCGAGCAGCGCGAACTGCTGCTGGCCCAGCGCGACAGCCTGCGTGAACGCCTCGACCGTGTGCGCCAGGAGGCGCGGCAACACAAGGACCACGCGCATCAATTGGCGGTGCGTCTCGGCTCGCTGCGCGCCCAGCACGACTCTACGCGCCAGGCCCTTGAACGCCTGGAGATGCAGTCCGAACGCCTCACCGAGAAGCGCGAGCAACTGAGCCTCAACCTGGAGGAGGGCGAAGCGCCGCTGGAAGAGCTGCGCCTCAAGCTCGAAGAATTGCTCGACAAGCGCATGACCGTCGACGCAGAACTCAAGACCGCGCAAATCGCCCTGGAAGACGCCGACCGCGAACTGCGCGATGCGGAAAAACGCCGGACCCAGGCCGAGCAGCAATCGCAGTTGATTCGCGGCCAGCTCGAACAACAACGCATGGAATGGCAGGCTCTGACCGTGCGCCGCAAAACGCTGCAGGACCAGTTGCTCGAAGACGGCTACGACCTGCACGGCGTGCTCAATACGCTGACCGCCCAGGCCAACGAGAAAGACGCCGAAGAAGAACTTGAGCGCATTGCCGCGCGTATCCAGCGCCTGGGCGCGATCAACCTCGCCGCCATCGACGAATACCAGCAACAATCCGAGCGTAAACGTTATCTGGATGCCCAGGACGCCGACCTGGTCGAAGCCCTGGATACTCTCGAAAACGTAATCCGCAAGATCGACAAGGAAACCCGCAACCGCTTCAAAGATACCTTTGATCAGATTAATGGCGGTTTACAGGCGTTATTTCCAAAAGTTTTCGGCGGTGGCAGCGCTTACTTGGAACTGACGGGCGAAGATCTACTCGATACAGGGGTGACGATCATGGCGCGGCCTCCGGGCAAGAAGAACAGCACCATCCATTTGTTGTCCGGCGGCGAAAAAGCCCTGACCGCATTGGCCCTGGTATTTGCCATCTTCAAGTTGAACCCGGCGCCGTTCTGCATGCTCGACGAAGTGGATGCCCCGCTGGATGACGCGAACGTGGGACGTTATGCGCGACTGGTCAAAGAGATGTCCCAGACCGTGCAGTTCATCTATATCACCCACAACAAGATCGCCATGGAAATGGCTGATCAACTGATGGGCGTGACGATGCACGAACCGGGCTGTTCGCGTTTGGTCGCGGTGGATGTCGAAGAAGCGATGGCGATGGTGGAGTCCTGACCCGCGCTGAGAGAGAATTTTTTTGGCATGCCGTAGGACGATTTACCGGTCTGGCGAAAGTGGCAAATGGACATATTTGTTCAAGGCATTTTGACAGACGGTGTAAAGTTATCTTTGGTCGTGCTAGTTTAATGTCAATTTTTCGTGTGCGTGGGCAAAACGTCAGTCAGAACATAGAGTTGGCGCCACGTTTTAAAGCGGTTTGCACGGTGCTAAACCCCTTATTTTTCAGCATTTTTTATAGAGGCACGGGATTACATGGAAATCGGTCTGCGCGAGTGGCTGATCGTCATCGGCATTATTGTCATTGCCGGTATTCTTTTTGATGGCTGGCGCCGCATGCGCGGTGGCAAGGGCAAGCTCAAATTCCGTCTGGACCGCAACCTGTCCAACTTGCCCGACGACGACGGCAGCGCCGAGCTGCTGGGGCCGCCCCGTGTGCTGGACACCCATAAAGAGCCGCAGCTGGACGAGCACGACTTGCCGTCGATGAGCGCGCCGGTGCGTGAAGCCCGTGAACCGTCCACCAAGCGCGGCAAGCGCGCCGCCGCCGGCGTGGCCGAGCCGCATCAGGGCGACCTGAACCTCGACGTCGACGACGGTCCGAGCTTCAGCAGCCGCGACGATGATTTCCCGGATGAAAACGTCGGCAAGACCGCCAGCGCGTCGCGCCAATCGGTCAATGATCAGCCGGCCGCCGAAGAAGTGCTGGTGATCAGCGTGATCTGCCGCGACGCCGCCGGCTTCAAAGGCCCGGCACTGCTGCAGAACATCCTCGAGAGTGGCCTGCGTTTCGGCGAGATGGATATCTTCCACCGTCACGAAAGCATGGCCGGTAATGGCGAAGTGCTGTTTTCCATGGCCAATGCGGTCAAGCCGGGCACCTTCGACCTGGACGATATCGACCTGTTCAGCACCCCGGCGGTGAGCTTCTTCCTCGGCCTGCCAGGCCCGCGTCACCCGAAACAGGCGTTCGACGTGATGGTGGCCGCTGCCCGCAAGCTGTCCCAGGAACTCAACGGCGAACTCAAGGACGACCAACGCAGCGTCCTCACCGCCCAGACCATCGAACACTACCGTCAGCGCATCGTCGAATTCGAGCGTCGCGCCCTGACACAGAAACGCTGAGGTTTGGCCTCGAGCGTTGTCGATAGAATAAGCGCACCAACATTTGAGCAGCTTCGGCTGCTCTTTTGCTTTATGAGAGAACACCCATGACCGCCGCCCATACCCGCATCCTCGAACTGCGCGCTGAACTGGATCAGCACAACTACCGTTACCACGTGCTCGACGAGCCGAGCATTCCGGACGCCGAGTACGACCGCCTGTTCCACGAGCTCAAGGCCCTGGAGGCCGAGCATCCGGAGCTGGTGACGCGTGATTCGCCGACGCAGCGGGTCGGCAGTGCGGCGTTGTCGGCGTTCACCCAGGTGCGGCATGAGATTCCGATGCTCAGCCTGGGCAACGCCTTTGATGAAACCACGATGTTGGAGTTTGATCGCCGGGTCACCGAAGGCCTCGACCTGCCGGTGGGCGATCTGTTTGGTGGTGGCGCGGCGGTGGAATACAGCTGCGAGCCCAAGCTGGACGGCCTGGCGGTCAGCCTGCTGTACCAGGACGGCGAACTGGTGCGCGGCGCTACCCGTGGCGACGGCACTACCGGTGAAGACATCAGCGTCAACGTGCGCACCGTGCGCAATATCCCGCTGAAGCTGCACGGCACCGGCTGGCCGGCGACCCTGGAAGTACGCGGTGAAGTGTTCATGTCCAAGGCCGGTTTCGAGCGGCTTAACGCCTCGCAACTGGACGTGGGCGGCAAGACCTTCGCCAACCCGCGCAACGCCGCCGCCGGCAGCCTGCGCCAGTTGGACTCGAAGATCACCGCCGGCCGCCCGCTGGAATTCTGCTGCTATGGCATCGGCCAGGTGACCGCCGATATCAGCGACACCCATATCGGCAACCTGAAGCAGTTGCAGCAGTGGGGCATGCCCATC
This sequence comes from Pseudomonas lactucae, assembly GCF_016937615.1. Classification (GTDB taxonomy): domain Bacteria; phylum Pseudomonadota; class Gammaproteobacteria; order Pseudomonadales; family Pseudomonadaceae; genus Aquipseudomonas; species Aquipseudomonas lactucae. Next base: position 10,292 of record NZ_JAFHKI010000146.1, read on the forward strand.
AGCCACGAGTTGAAGCTGGCCAAGGGTATCCAGGAGTGCCTGGACTACTACCGCGACATCGGCGAGCGGCGTAACAGCCTGCCCTATGAAATCGACGGTGTGGTGTTCAAGGTCAACAGCATCGCTTCCCAGCGTGAACTGGGCTTCCGTGCGCGCGAGCCGCGCTGGGCCATCGCGCATAAATTCCCGGCCATGGAAGAACTCACCGAGCTGCTCGACGTGGAATTCCAGGTCGGTCGCACCGGCGCCGTTACCCCGGTGGCGCGCTTGAAGCCGGTCAAGGTCGCCGGTGTGACCGTCTCCAACGCCACCCTGCACAACATGGACGAAGTCGCGCGCCTGGGCCTGATGATCGGCGACACCGTGATCATCCGTCGTGCTGGCGATGTGATCCCGCAGGTTGTGTCGGTGATCACCGAGCGCCGTACAAAAGACGCCCGCGCCGTGCAGATCCCCGAGAGCTGCCCGGTGTGCGGCTCTCATGTTGAGCGCACACAACTGGTCAAGCGCAGCAAAGGCAAGGAAACCGTCAGCGAAGGCGCGGTGTACCGGTGCGTCGGGCGCCTGGCCTGTGGCGCGCAGCTCAAGCAGGCGATCATCCATTTTGTCTCGCGTCGGGCCATGGACATCGACGGTCTGGGCGACAAGACCATCGAGCAACTGGTGGATGAAAAACTCATCGGCTCGCCGGCAGACCTCTACAAACTCAAATACGAGCAGATCATCGACCTGGAAGGTTTTGCCGACATTTCCAGCAAAAAGCTGATCACCGCTATCGAACACAGCAAGGCGCCAACCCTGGCGCGGTTTATCTACGCCCTGGGCATCCCCGATGTGGGCGAGGAGACCGCCAAGGTGCTGGCGCGCTCCCTGGCGTCCCTGGAGCGGGTGCGCAAGGCTTTGCCCGAAGTGCTGACGTACTTGCCTGACGTGGGCCTGGAAGTGGCGCACGAGATCCACAGCTTTTTCGAAGACAGCCATAACCAGCAGGTGATCGGCGCGCTGTTGTCGCCGGACGAATGCGGCCTGCAATTGCAGGACCAGGGCGAACTGAGCGCCGAGTTCGCCGCCAGCACCACCCTGGGCGGTTTGCTCGACAAGCTGCACGTACCCAGCGTGGGCCCGGGCGCCGCGCAGAAACTCGCGGACAAGTTCGCCAGCCTCGAAGGCGTGATCAAGGCCGACTGGCTCGACATGCGCCAGGCCCTGCCCGAGAAGCAGGCCAAGGCCGTACGCGAGTTTTTCGACAATGCCGACAACGCCAACCGCGCCCTGGCCATCGAGCAGCAGCTCAAGGACTTCGGCATGCACTGGCAGAGCGAGAAGAAAGTCGTCGAGGGCCTGCCCGAAGCCGGTCATACCTGGGTACTCACCGGTTCCCTGGAGTTGATGAGCCGCGACGTGGCCAAGGAAAAACTCGAAAGCCTGGGCGCCAAGGTCGCCGGTTCCGTGTCGGCAAAAACCCATTGCGTGGTGGCCGGGCCGGGTGCCGGTTCAAAACTGGCCAAGGCCAGCGAACTAGGCCTGAAAGTGCTGGATGAAGAGGCGTTCGTGGCCTTCCTGGCCAAGCACAACATTGCAGTGTGACGCGGTCCCCGTGGCGAGGGAGCCTGCTCCCGCCGGCTGCATGGCAGCCCCCAAAGAAAGGGGAACGATCCCAAGCCCCAAATGATCTAGTCTCAGTCACCCAGGGAGAGATCGCCATGTTCCGCTACTTCGAGCAACTCAGTTCGCGCATCGCCGCACCGTTCATGGCCGACACCTCGCGCAACAGCAAGGTCTGGCAGTGTCGTTGCGGCCAGTCGCTGTTCTTTCGCAACAGCCAGTGCCTGGCCTGTCAGGCGCTGTTGGGCTACCAGCCGCAGCCAAGCCGTTTGTCTTCGCTGCAACCCGGCCCCGTCGAAGGTACCTGGCTGCCAGACGACAACCTCGACGCAGGCGCTTTCCGTCGCTGCGCCAACCTCGACACCCCAGCCGCCTGCAACTGGCTGATCCCCGCGCATAGCACCGCAGCGCTGTGCGTGGCCTGCAGCCTCAACCGCACCATCCCCGATCTGTCGATGCCGGAAAACCACGAGCGCTGGCTCAAGGTAGAAACCGCCAAGCGCCGGCTGGTGGCGCAACTGATCAGCCTGGGCCTGCAAGTGGTGCCCAAGCGCGTTGACGAAGACACTGGCCTGGCATTCGATTTCGTCGGCGTTGACCTTGAGGGCAACGCGCCCATGACCGGCCACGCCAACGGCCTGATCACTCTGGATATCAAGGAAGCCGACGACGCCCACCGTGAAAAGATCCGTGTGCAGATGCGCGAGCCTTACCGCACCTTGCTCGGCCATTTTCGCCATGAGGTCGGCCATTACTACTGGGACCGTCTGATCGCCAATAGCCACTGGCTGGAGCCTTTTCGCCAGTTATTCGGCGATGAACGCGCCAGTTACGCCGACGCCCTCGACCAGCACTACCAGAACGGCCCGCGCCCGGACTGGCAACATACCTGCGTCAGCGCCTACGCCACCATGCACCCCTGGGAGGACTGGGCGGAAACCTGGGCGCATTACCTGCACATGATGGACGCCGTCGACACCGCATTGGGCTTTGGCATGAGCGCCCGCGAGATGGACCTGGATTACCAGCCGTTTCCTCTCACCACGCTCTACGACCCCGAGCACCCAGGCGGCCCGGCGTTCCTGTCGTTCGTCAACGCCTGGATCGAACTGGCCGGCATGCTCAACGAACTGTCGCGCAGCATGGGCCAGCCGGATTTCTATCCCTTCGTGCTGCCAACGGCGGTGATCGCCAAGCTGCACTTTATTCACCTGGTGATCCAGGAAGAGGGCGGAAGGGCAGATGAGGTGTTGCAGGCTTAGTGATGCGCCAATGTGGGAGGGGAAGCGGATGGCCGTGGCAAGTGCTTGAGCTCCTTCATATTTTTAATCCGTCACCAACGGTTGTAACTTCCGATCAGATCGGTACAATGGCGCGGCTTGCCGAGAGGCCAGCGTCGTTATGGTGACCCCATCGGTCCCCCCGCAACGATTACCCGTGAACCTGGTCAGAGCCGGAAGGCAGCAGCCACAGCGGGAACATTGTGTGCCGGGGTGTGGCTGGTGGGGTTGCCTCCATAACGCTCTCCCTGATTCACCCCCTCCAATCCAAAATTTCATACACGCTTTGCTGGCAACCGCTGCCCGCGAATGGATGTGTGCTATGCGCTTAACCCCATTACGGGCGGTACAGCGGGAAGGCCTCTATCACCGGTACTATTTCGCGGCCTGTCTCTATGGCGATTTCAGACGGGTTGCTCGGTTTTGGAATATTGCGCGCGTAGTGAAAAATAATGGTTTGGCCGCTGGCAGTGTCCTTGTAGTACTTGAAATAACTGATTTCAGAGAACTGTCCGTCCTTACGCAGTGCCGTGGGGAAAAACATCATCGAATAATCGATTCCGGTTTTATTGTCCGTCAGCAGGATCGCCGGCATGTTCGGGTTTTCCTGCTGGTGCAGCGCGATGGCGCGCTTGGCCAGGTCCAGCGGCTTGAAACGGTTAAATTCCGGAGCAACGACGGTGAAGTCCACCATTTCACTCCAGGCATCGATACTTTCTTGCGCAGGGAAAAACTCCCAGAGACCCGCTTTGTGGAATTTCAAAACGAACGTCTTGCCGGCGAACTCTACCGATTGGGTTTCGGCAATCGAAGGGCGTGACAGGTCGGGAGGCACAGGGGCTGGCGATGTGCAGCCGCAGAGTAGAGCCAAGACAGACAGAACAAGCAGTGTGGCTTTCATTTCAATCCTTGAAAGTGGGGCGAAAGGGCATTTTGCGCGGGTGACAATAGCCCAATGCGTGATCGAATACTGCGCGTGAATCAAAAAATCTACCTTTCGCGCGCCCACCCGTGAGGGTTCTTTCACAGGTTTTATATCTGCTTCTGGACAACGTGAAACCACCTTGTTAGTTTCCGCCAGCCACTTGTTTCAGCTTATGACAGGGGCGCCGATTTGATATTGAAGTGATATCACTTCTTTAACTAACAAGGATGTCTGTGATGAAAAGCCTGCAAGGTTTACCCCGTCTTATCAGTGCTTCGGTAGGCGCACCGGGTAAAGCCCGCAACTTGCCCTCCGATGTTCAGTGCGTCCAGTATCTGTTCAATTTGATCATTCCCAAGATGGGTTTTCCGCTGGCCGAAAATGGCAAGTGTGATGGTCAGTTGGTGCAGTGCATCAGTCAGTACCAGTTCCGCCATCTGAAGTACGCCCACCCCGATGGTGTGATCGACCCCACCGGTCGCACGTTCAACAGCCTGATCGAAGAAGCGGTGAAAGTGCCGGTCAAGGCCTTCCCGACCCAGCGCATCCCGACCTTTCTCAATGCCTTCGGCAACAACAACGGCGATGCGGTACAGGCCACGGTCAATGTGTACCTGGACCGTATGCGCGCGATGATCGAGGCCGAACGGCGTAACCGGCAACTGATGCTCCAGGCCACGTGCGACGGGGGCATGACCCTCAGCGAAACCGACTATCAGAACGCCGCCACGCAGCTGGGCAACGGTATCCCGGTGAATATCATCAAGGCCTTCGCCACCGTGGAATCCGGCGGACGCTCAGGTTTCGGACCGGCCAAGTTGCCGGTGATCGCGTTTGAAGGGCACTTGTTTCGCAAGTACACCAAGCACATTTACGACCAGGCGCACCCTCTGTTGTCTTACCCGTATGTGAAAAAGGCCGGGCCGCAGTGGCAGACGAACAACAAGGACCAGATCAAAGCCTGGGAAACCATGGCCACTGCGTTTGCCCTGGACCAGGAAGCGGCATTGATGTCGGCTTCGTGGGGCATGTTCCAGATCATGGGCTTCAACTTTTCGTCGTGCGGTTACAAAACAGTGTTTGAATTTGCGGCGGCGTTGAAAGTGAATGCCGGCAACCAGCTAAAGGCATTCCTCGGCTTTTGCAGCAAGAGCCCGGCGTTGATGAAGGCCATGAAGGCCAAGGACTTTACCGGCATGGCGCGTAACTATAACGGTGAGGACTACGGCAACTACGACGTCCTGATGAAGAAAGCCTACGAAAAACTTGAAGGGAAAAAATAGGATGATCCGTTTTCTAGCGATAGGTGCGTTGTCGTTGTGCGCCGTGGCACCAGCCATGGCCGGTTCGGCGGCGTTGCATTCGGGCAAGTATGAAGGGTTGATGCTGGCGGTGACGCCGGACCATCAGGTCGAAGGCTTCTATTCGGAATCAATGGGCGAGGGCGTCAGCCGCGGTTGCACGTTCTACCTGCAAGGCAAGCCTGGCGCGCTCACCACCTGGCTCGACAGCACCTACCCCGGCAGCGTGGCGCCTTCGTCGGATGGCGTGACCCTGACCGTGCAGGAAGGGCGTCAGCATCCCGGTTGCCTCAACGTCCTGATGCCGGAGATTGCCACCGGCCTGGACCTGACCCAGACCGCCAACAAACAGTGGATCGGCCTGGTCACCGTGTCGGCCGACAAGGCGTACCTGCAGAAAGCCCCAGGCGCCAAGGTCGCGAAACGCCCGTACATCGTCAAAAATGACGTGGTGGGTGTGTTGGCGTTCAAGGATGGCTGGGCGCAGGTGGAGTTCATCAACGCCGATGACCGTTCGTTCACTGGCTGGATCAGTCAGGATCAATACAGCCGTCTCGCCGTACCCACTGCTCAGAACTGAGTCATTTCCCCGCGCCGCTGTGTGCCAGGCACACAGCGGCGTTTTCATGTCCGAACTCAGTCTTTGTTACGGCCAAACAGCTTGCGCACCCCAGCAAGCAGCGCGACCACGCCAATCACCAGAAACTTCTTCGCCGCCAGCAGGAAGATGCCGATCTTGGCGAATAGCCCGGCTTTGGCGGCAATCCCGCCGGCTACCAGGGCTGCCAGGCCATAAGTGGCCAGCTTGTCGGTTTTCGGGTTGAAGTCGGTGTAGAGGTTGCCGTCGGTGAAGTTGGTAAAGGCCAGGACCTTGGGCAGTTCCTGCTTGATGGTCGGCAAATCGGCCATGGCCGCGACGGCGTTGAGTTCCAGCACGCCTTCACGACCCAGTACGCGGATGCTGTAGTTGAGTGTGTTCTGGTCGGCGTCGTCGGCTTTGAGCTCGCGCGCCCAGTACATCTTGTGGGAGGTGTCGTCGTAGTGCGGCGGTTCGGCCCAGCCCAGCAGGTGCAGGCCGGCATAGCCTTGTTTCTTGCGTTCCTGGTTTTCGGCTTCGTCTTCTTCCTGCATTTGCTTGAGCAGGTCGGCGTAGTCGATTTTCGCGGCGTCTTCGTCGGAAATATGCCCGTCGGCCTTGTAGCTGACGATCACGCCCCAGCCGCGCTCGGACAGAGGGCTGACCGCTTTGGGCACGATCATACCCAGGGTCTTGAAGCCCGGCGGGTTGCCCCAGCCATCGGTGAGCAGGCGTTCGGTGTCGGCGGGGTTGAGGTAGTAGAACTCATCGTTGAGCTTGAGCGTTGCAATGCCGCTGGGCAGGGTGACCGTGCCGGTCTGTTGCTTGAGTGACGCAAGAAACTGCTCGGCGGTCTCGGCGGGCGCACTGGCTTCAACCGGCGTAGCAGGGGCGGAAGCAGCAAAGGCGGGGGCGACAGTCAGGCTCAGCGCGGCTGCCGCCAGCAATCGGCGGAAGTAATTCATGGTAGTCCCTTACATTTTGAATTAATTTCGCGGGAGGATAACTGAAATAATCCGTTACAGGTTAGCCAAACGTCTCGCGCAGCAGCCCGGCAAACGCATCCCGCGCCAGGTGGCGCTGGGTGTCCTTGTGCCAGAACAGCAGGTTGTCGACGGCCTGCAATTCGTCAAACCGGTACGACGCCAGCTGATCGGCCTGCTCATAGCGGGCCAGGATGCCTTCCGGCGCCAGCGCCACGCCAATCCCGGCGCTCACACAACCAATGATCGTGCCCCAGCTGGCATAACTGGCGATGGTCGGCTTGAAGTCGTGGGGCTTGAGCCAGTTCTCCAGCGCCGCCCGGTAAGGGCAGCCCGGCGGCCACACCAGCAGGGTGCGGCCGGCGAGGTCTTCGGCACTGCGGATCGGCGCGCTGGAGGCGCTGGCGATCAGCACCAGGCGTTCGCTGTAGACCACACTGTGTTCGAGCTTGACGCGCTTGTTGCTGGCGGCCACCAGCGCGACATCCAGTCGATGGTGCTGCAGGTCATCGAGCAACTGGGCCCAGGCGCCAGTCACCAGCTCCAGGCTGACGTCGGGGTAGCGTCGGTGATATTCCGCCAGCAGCGGCGGCAGGCGGCCGCTGGCGCTGGACTCCACCGCGCCGATGCGCAAGGTCCCACGGGGAATGGCGGTGGCGTCCACCGCCCGCTTGGATTCGTCCACCAGCGCGAGGATGCGCTCGCAGTACTCCAGGAAGATCTCTCCGGCCGCGCTGATCGCCAGCCCGCGACCGGCGCGAATGAACAGCGGCGTGCCCAGCTCGCTTTCCAGCTGCTTGATGCGCGTGGTGATGTTGGACGGTACGCAGTGCAGTTGCAGAGCGGCCTGGGCCACGCTGCCGGTTTGCGCCACGGCTCGCACCATTTTCAGTTGGGCCAGTTCCATTGCTCAGTTCCGCTGATTTCAGAAGTCAGAAACACTTAATTGTCCTACTGCCTGCCGGGGCCAAGACTGACGGCATTCCTTGTCAGTTTCGGACCCCCTCGATGAATACCCCGTCACCCGTGAAGCTTACGCTAGTCATCGCCAGTGTGATCCTCTGCTGGGCCTTTTCGCCGACTGGCGTGCACATCGGCCTGCACAGCTACAACCCCGGTCAACTGGCGTTGCTGCGGTTCCTGATCGCCTCGGTATTCATGGGCGGGGTGGCACTGGTGATGGGCATTGGTCGCCCGTGTCTGCGGGATGTGCCGTGGTTATTGGTGCTGGGTTTTTTCGGCGTGTTCCTGCACCACATGAGCCTCAATGCCGGGCAGCAATGGGTAACGGCGGCGGCGTCCAGCGTATTGGCGCAGTCGGCGCCGCTGTTCAGTGTGCTGATCGCGTCTTTCTGCTTGAAGGAACGCGTCAGCGCCTGGCGCTGGAGCTGCGTGCTGGTGGGGTTGCTGGGGGTGCTGGTGGTGATGTGGGGCGACCAGGGCGTGGGCGATATCGACCCGCATGGCTTGCTGATCCTGCTGGCGGCGTTTTCGTGGAGCGTGTATTTCGCGATCCAGAAGCACTACGCCCATCGCTACAGCCCACTGACGATGGCGTGCTACATGGTGTGGTCGGGCACCCTGATGCTTGGCGTCAACCTGCCGGGCCTGCCTGCCGCTGTGGCACAGGCGCCGTTGGCGGATAACCTGGCGGTGCTGGCGCTGGGGATTTTCCCCAGCGCCTTGGCGTACCTGGCCTGGGGCTATGTGCTCAAGCATGTCGAGGTCAGTCGTGCGACGGTGGCGATGTACCTGATCCCGCCGGTGGCGATGGTGATAGCCGCGACGCTGCTGGGAGAGCACATTGCCCTGCAGGTGGTGCTCGGCGGGGTGATTGTGCTGACCAGCGTGGCGGCCATCAGCCTGGAGCGGCGCTGGCGCTCAGTCGTTCAGGCTGAACGCACGCAAGCGGTGACCGTCGGGGTCCTGGGCGACGAAGGTGTAGCCAAAGTCCACAGCGGTCGGTGACTGGAGGATCGGCGCGCCGCGCTCAACCCATTGATCGTGCAGCGCCCGCACGGCGGCAGCGTCAGCCAGGGCAAAGCCCACTTCGCCCCCACCGCCGGTGGCCTCGGCGGCCGGCTGCACGGTGTGGCGCGACCACAGGCCCAGCTTCACGCCGTTGTCGAGTATGAACAGGGCAAAGGTCGGATTGAGCTCCACGGGTGGCTTGTCCAGCAGGCGGCTATAGAAGTTGGCACTGGTGGCCGGGCTGTCGACATACAGCAGGAAGTAATGGGCGAGGGTGTTCATGCAGGCTCCTTGGGAACGGACGTTGAGTGGCGCCGAGTTTATAAGGTGGCCCTGTCAGTTCTTGTCAGGAGTGTGCAGCGGCACCGGATCCTCGCCGGTGTACAGCTTGATGATGTCGTCGATTTCGCCGGACCTCTTCATCTGCAGGAGCGTGCGCAGAATCTGTTGCACCGGCACGCTCGGGTCATTGCGCACGAGGCAGCCGAGGTCTTGCTCGTCAATCACGGCCACCTTGTGCAGCCGGTGGCGACCGGCATTTTCTGGTTGAAGCGGTCGATGATCCATTCGTTGCTCGCCGCGTAGGTGTAACGCCCGGCCGCCAATTTGTGCAGCACTTGTTCTTCGCTGCGCGCATCGTCCCGGCTCAACTGGCCGCTGGCGAACAGCGGATCGAGGATGGCGTAGCGGTAGTTGAGCACCGTGCCGATCGACTGGGGTGCCAGCTTGAGCACCTGTACCGGCTGGCTGTGGGCGCTGACCAGCACATTGCGCTGCACCATCAGCGGCACACTCCAGATGTAATCGCCCGACAGGTCATCGACCCATGACGGCGTGACATAACAGCGCACATCGATTTCGCCATGGGCCATGGCCGTAGCGATGCGTGCGCGTGCAAGCACATGGAATTGCGCCGGATGGCCCACGTGGGTGGCCAGGCTCGACATCAGGTCATACAAAATACCTTGGGTGGGCCGGCCATTATCCAACTGCACCATGGGCATCGCCCAGCTGTCGGAAACCGAGAAACGCAGCGGCGCGGGCGCCGCGAAGCTTGCCGTGGTCATCATCCATAAAGCGCCCAGGACTACGCGCATACACTCTCCGGGTTCAGGCCCTTGCCGGGCCACTGCGCAGAGCTTAGTCAGATTAGACGAGCGTGCCGGATGCAATTTCCCCCTTGCTCCGCTAGCATTACCGGCTTCCGCTTCCCAGTTGCGACGGTTTTCGATGAGTTATCAGGTTCTTGCACGTAAATGGCGCCCGCGCTCGTTCCGCGAAATGGTCGGCCAGACCCATGTGCTCAAGGCTCTGATCAATGCCTTGGACAGCCAACGGCTGCACCACGCCTACCTGTTCACCGGTACGCGCGGGGTGGGCAAGACCACCATTGCGCGCATCATCGCCAAATGCCTGAATTGTGAAACCGGTATCACTTCGACGCCTTGCGGCACCTGTTCGGTGTGCCGGGAGATCGACGAAGGGCGTTTCGTCGACCTGATCGAGATCGACGCCGCGAGCCGCACCAAGGTCGAAGACACCCGCGAACTGCTCGACAACGTGCAGTACGCCCCCAGCCGTGGCCGCTTCAAGGTCTACCTGATCGACGAAGTGCACATGCTGTCCAGTCATTCCTTCAACGCCTTGTTGAAAACCCTGGAAGAGCCGCCGCCCTACGTCAAATTCATCCTGGCCACCACCGATCCGCAGAAGCTTCCTGCAACGATTTTGTCGCGGTGCCTGCAGTTCTCCCTGAAAAACATGACCCCCGAGCGCGTGGTCGAGCATTTGACCCACGTGCTGAGCGTCGAGAACGTACCGTTTGAAGACGACGCGCTGTGGTTGCTCGGCCGCGCCGCCGACGGCTCGATGCGTGACGCCATGAGCCTCACCGACCAGGCTATCGCCTTTGGTGAAGGCAAGGTCATGGCCGCCGATGTGCGCGCCATGCTCGGCACCCTCGACCACGGTCAGGTGTTCGACGTGCTGCACGCACTGATCGAAGGTGACGCCAAGGCGTTGCTCGAAGCCGTGCGCCACCTGTCGGAGCAGGGCCCGGACTGGAACGGCGTGCTCTCGGAAATCCTCAATGTGCTGCACCGCGTCGCCATCGCCCAGGCCCTGCCGGAAGGCGTCGACAACGGCCATGGCGACCGCGACCGCGTGTTGGCCCTGGCCCAGGCGTTGCCGGCCGAAGACGTGCAGTTCTACTACCAGATGGGTCTGATCGGCCGCCGCGACCTGCCGCTGGCGCCCGACCCGCGTGGCGGTTTCGAGATGGTGCTGTTGCGGATGCTGGCCTTCCGGCCTGCAGACTCGGCCGATGCACCGAGGCAGCCGCTAAAGCCAGTGGGGATCAGCCAGGCCACAGTTGATTCCGCCAAACCAGTGGCTGGCGCGGCGGTGATTGCGCCAGTGGTCGCTGCGCCTGCGCCTGCCCCGGAGCCTGCGCCTGTCGCAGCGGCGCCGGTGGCCGAGCCGGAACCGGTTATCGAGCCCGAGCCGGTCGTGGACCTGCCATGGAACGCCCCGGTGGAAGCCGAAGTCGAGCCCGAACCCGAGCTGCAGCCCGTTGTGGAACCCGTGCTGGAAACCAGCGGCGAGCAGCCCGAGCTGACACCGATGCCCGCGCCCACCCCCGACAGTGTCGTGCCCGCCGCGCCGGAATGGGTATCCGCGCCGCTGCCCGAGCCGACCGTGGCCCAGGTAGACGCGGCCACGCCGGGCATCGACCTCGATGACGACGAGCCGCCGCTGGACGAAGACTACATCGAGCCGGACATGGATTCGGCCTACAGTTACCTGGACGAGCTGGCCAGCGAACACGCCGCCGAGCCTGCGCCCGAGCCCGAGCCTGAACCCGCCGCGGCCCCCGCCACCGGTCTGGCGTTGCAGTGGCTGGAACTGTTCCCGAAACTGCCGATCTCCGGCATGACCGGCAGCATCGCCGCCAACTGCACGCTGATCTCCATCGAAGGCGACCATTGGTTGCTGCACCTGGACCCGGCCCATAGCGCCTTGTTCAACGCGACCCAGCAACGTCGACTCAACGATGCCTTGAACCAGTACCACGGGCGTACGTTGACCATCGCCATCGAACTGATCAAGCCTGAGCAGGAAACCCCGGCCCAGGCCGCCACGCGCCGGCGTATCAATCGTCAGCGCGAGGCTGAGGATTCGATCCATGGCGATCCGCTCATCCAGCAAATGATGCAACAGTTCGGCGCGGTCGTGCGCCCGGATACAATTGAACCTGTCGAAGCCCCGGTGCCTCAGGCGTCCTGACACCGGGCTACTTACTTGATCCACGTACTTTTGAGGTGATTTCCATGATGAAAGGTGGCATGGCCGGCCTGATGAAGCAGGCGCAGCAGATGCAGGAAAAGATGGCCAAGATGCAGGAAGAACTGGCCAACGCTGAAGTTACCGGTAAGGCTGGTGGCGATATGGTCAGCGTGGTGATGACCGGTCGCCACGACATCAAGCGCGTGAGCATCGACCCAAGCGTGCTGCCAGGCGTGGGTGAAGATGATCTGGAAATGCTCGAGGCGCTGTTCGCCGCAGCCGTCAACGACGCCGTGCGCAAGATCGAAGCCAACAGCCAGGAAAAAATGGGTGGCGTGACCGCCGGCATGCAACTGCCGCCGGGGATGAAGCTGCCGTTCTGATCGAGCAGCGTCAGCTAGACTCCAATGCCAGGCCCAGCGCCTGGCATTTTTTTGTCACCGCTCCCCCCGCAGCTGCCGAGTCGAACCTGTGCGTCTCTGGCGGTGTCTGCACTTGAGGCTATTGAAATTTCGATCATTGTTAAAGGAGCCCCGTGATGCCTCAAGAATTGACCCTGAACCAACGCATCGTGCTGGTCTCACGCCCCCAGGGCGCACCCTCCCCGGAGAATTTCCGCCTGGAGCGCGTCACTCTGCCGGAACTGGCGGACGGCCAGGTGCTGCTCAAGACCCTTTACCTGTCTCTCGACCCCTACATGCGCGGACGCATGAGCGATGCACCGTCCTACGCGGCGCCGGTGGAAATCGGCGAGGTGATGACTGGTGGCGCTGTCAGCCGTATCGAACAATCGCGTAATCCGAAATTCGAAGTGGGCGACCTGGTGGTCGCGGCCACCGGCTGGCAGAGCCACAGCATTTCCGACGGTCGTAACCTGATGCCGGTGCCCCAGGGCTTGGCCAGTCCTTCCATGGCCCTGGGTGTGCTGGGCATGCCGGGCATGACCGCCTATATGGGCCTGACGGACATCGGTCAACCCAAGGCCGGCGAAACCCTGGTGGTCGCGGCGGCATCCGGCGCGGTGGGCTCGGTGGTAGGGCAGGTGGCCAAGCTTAAGGGCTTGCGTGTCGTCGGGATCGCTGGCGGCGCCGAGAAGTGCCGCTATGTGGTGGAGGAGCTGGGCTTCGATGCCTGTATCGATCACAAGAGCGCCGAATTTGCCCATGAGCTGGCGCAGGCCTGCTTCAAGGGTGTGGACATCTACTTCGAGAACGTCGGTGGCAAGGTGTTCGACGCGATCGTGCCGTTGCTCAACCCCAAGGCGCGCGTCCCCCTGTGCGGGCTGATTGCCGGCTACAACGCCCATGAGGCGCCCAGCGGCCCTGATCGCTTGCCGGCGTTGCAACGCACCTTGCTGACCAAGCGAGTGCGCATCCAGGGCTTTATCGTGTTCGACGACTACGGTGATCGCCAACCCGAGTTTCTCAGCGCCATGGCGCCCTGGGTGCGCGAAGGCAAGATCAAGTTCCGCGAAGACGTGGTCGATGGCCTGGAGCAGGCCCCTGAAGCCTTTATCGGTTTGCTCGAAGGGCGCAACTTCGGCAAGTTGGTGGTACGGGTCGCGCAGGATTGAGCATTTGACGCTAATCCGAGGCGCGGGTATAAACCGCGTCTCGTTGTTTTGTCGGACCTTTCGCCCATGAGCTTCAGCCCCCTGATTCGCCAACTGATCGACGCCCTGCGCACGTTGCCGGGCGTCGGCCAGAAAACCGCCCAGCGCATGGCGCTGCAACTGCTGGAGCGTGATCGCAGCGGCGGCACCCGGTTGGCCCAGGCCCTGAGCCAGGCCATGGAAGGTGTCGGCCACTGCCGCCAGTGCCGCACCCTCACCGAAGAAGAACTCTGCCCGCAATGCGCCGACCCGCGCCGCGACGACACGCTGCTGTGCGTGGTCGAAGGACCGATGGACGTGTACGCGGTGGAGCAGACCGGTTATCGCGGCCGCTACTTCGTGCTCAAGGGCCACCTGTCGCCACTGGACGGCCTGGGCCCCGAAGCCATCGGCATACCGCAACTGGTGGCGCGGATTGAAGAGCAGGGCACCTTTAGCGAAGTGATCCTGGCCACCAACCCCACGGTGGAAGGTGAAGCCACGGCCCACTACATCGCCCAATTGCTGAGCAACAAAGGCCTGATCACCTCGCGTATCGCCCATGGCGTGCCGTTGGGGGGCGAGTTGGAGCTGGTGGACGGCGGCACCCTGGCGCACTCATTCGCCGGTCGCAAGCCGATCGCACTCTAAAGAACACCGCAGTACCCAATGTGGAAGGGGGCTTGCCCCCGATAGCGAAGTGTCAGGCAATGCATTGCTCACTGATCCACCGCCATCGGGGGCAAGCCCCCTCCCACCATTTGACGGTGTTCGCCATCAAA
>NZ_JAFHKI010000147.1 GCF_016937615.1 Pseudomonas lactucae
CCTCCCACATTTGAACCGTGTTCGCATTGAGTTAATGCCCGTGGCTTCTGCCCACATGTGAAGGCTCGGCCTCGCTGGCGGCAACACCTCCGCTGACCTCCAGCTGCTGCAAAATCCCACAGTGGTCCCCGCCGCCACAGCGTTGACGCAGGTCCAGCAACTGCTCCTGCAACGCCAACAGCCCGTCAATCCGCGCTTTCACATGATGGATATGCTCATCTATCAAGGCATTCACGTTTTCACACTGGTCCTGAGGGCTGTCCCGTAAGCCGAGCAAACTGCGGATTTCTTCGAGGGTCATGTCCAGGCTGCGGCAGTTGCGGATAAAGACCAGCCGTTCGGTGTGCGCCTGGGTGTACACGCGATAGTTGGCGTCGGTGCGCGCCGGCGGCGGCAGCAGGCCTTCTTTCTCGTAATAACGGATGGTTTCCACCGGACAGTCGGTGAGTTTGGCCAATTCGCCGATCTTCATCGCAGCAATCTCCAAATGGGTGCTTGACCCTATAGTGGCTACAGGGTCTTTACTTGGCAACAGGCACCTTTTATGGACGCGACCTGATGAGCGATTCCCTTCACACCCCGCACAAGCACGAGCATGACCACGGCGAGAAGAAGCTAACGCCTGTGCATAACCACGGCCACGGCGGCGCCTGCTGTTCCGGCACCCCGGCCCCTGCGTTGGTGCAACTGAGCGAAGCACCCACCGCCGGCTCGCGCCTGAGCACCTTTCGTATCGAAGCCATGGACTGCCCCACCGAGCAAACGCTGATCCAGAACAAACTGGGCAAGCTGGCCGGCGTGCAGCAACTGGAATTCAACCTGATCAACCGCATGCTCGGCGTCACCCATGACTTGCCGAGCACGGCGCCGATCATCGATGCGATCAAATCCCTCGGCATGCAGGCCGACCCGATTGAACAAGGCACCCCGGCCGCCGAGCCGCCCGCCAGGAAACATTGGTGGCCGCTGGCGTTGTCCGGTGTGGGGGCGTTGGGTGCCGAAGTACTGCACTTCACCAACGCCGCGCCGACTTGGGTGATTGCCATCGTGGCATTGGTGTCGATCCTCAGCGGTGGCCTCACTACCTACAAAAAGGGCTGGATTGCCCTGAAAAACCTCAACCTGAACATCAACGCGCTGATGAGCATCGCCGTCACAGGCGCGGTGTTGATCGGCCAGTGGCCGGAAGCCGCCATGGTGATGTTCCTGTTCACCGTGGCCGAGTTGATCGAAGCCAAGTCACTCGACCGCGCACGCAATGCCATCAGTGGTTTGATGCAGATGACCCCGGAACAGGCCACCGTGCGGCAGGCTGACGGAAGCTGGGCGGAACAAGAGGTCAAAGACATCGAACTTGGGGCCATCGTGCGGGTAAAACCCGGCGAGCGCATTGGCCTGGACGGTGAAGTCACTGCCGGTCAATCCACCATCGATCAGGCGCCGATCACCGGCGAAAGCCTGCCGATTGAAAAGACCGTGGGCGACAAAGTCTTCGCTGGCACCATCAACCAGGCCGGTTCCCTGGAATACGCCGTCACCGCAGCGGCCAACAACTCCACCCTGGCACGCATCATCCATGCAGTGGAGCAAGCCCAGGGCGCCCGCGCACCGACCCAACGCTTCGTCGACAGTTTCTCGAAAATCTACACCCCGGCGGTGTTCCTGTTTGCCCTGGGCGTGGCGGTGATCCCGCCACTGTTCATGGCCGGCGTGTGGTTCGACTGGATCTACCGCGCCCTGGTGCTGCTGGTGGTCGCCTGCCCGTGCGCGCTGGTGATCTCCACCCCGGTGACCATCGTCAGCGGCCTGGCGGCGGCGGCGCGCAAAGGTATCCTGATCAAGGGCGGCGTGTACCTGGAGGGCGGCTATAAGCTCGACTATCTGGCGCTGGACAAGACCGGCACGATTACCCACGGCAAACCGGTGCAAACCGATTACCTGGCGCTATTCCCCAATGTAGAAGACAGCGCACCGGCCCTGGCCGCCAGTTTGGCCGGGCGTTCCGACCACCCTGTGTCGTTGGCCATCGCCAAAGCGGCTGTGGATAACAATCTGCCGAACCACGTTGTGGATAACTTCGAAGCCTTGGCCGGTCGTGGTGTGCGCGGTGATATCAATGGCAAAACCTACCACCTGGGCAACCACCGCCTGGTGGAAGACCTCGGCTTGTGTTCGCCGCAGCTGGAAGAAAAGCTCTTCGCCCTGGAGAAACAAGGCAAGTCCGTGGTGCTGTTGCTCGACAAATCAGGCCCGCTGGCACTGTTCGCCGTGGCTGACACGGTCAAGGACAGCAGCCGCGAAGCCATCCGGCAGCTGCACGAGCTGGGCATCAAGACCCTGATGCTCACCGGTGACAACACCCACACCGCTCAGGCGATTGCGGCGCAAGTCGGCATCGACCAGGCCCAGGGTGACCTGCTGCCCACCGACAAGCTGCACGCCATCGAAACCCTCTACGGCCAGGGCCGCCGCGTGGGTATGGTCGGTGACGGCATCAACGATGCCCCGCCCTGGCCCGCGCCGAGATCGGCTTTGCCATGGCCGCCGCCGGCACCGACACCGCCATCGAGACCGCCGACGTGGCGCTGATGGACGATGATTTGCGCAAGATCCCGGCTTTCATTCAGTTGTCGCGGCAAACGTCGAGTATCCTCAAGCAGAACATCGCCCTGGCGTTGGTGATCAAGGCGATTTTCCTGGCGGTCACGTTCCTGGGCATGGCCACCATGTGGATGGCGGTGTTCGCCGACATGGGCGTGAGCCTGCTGGTGGTGTTCAATGGCCTGCGCCTGTTGCGCAAATGAGGATGAGAGGGTGGTGTGCTGAGTGCCGAGCTGAAGGCGTTTTTCATGGTTGCCCGCCTGGGCAGCATCACCCAGGCGGCGAAGAAACTCGGCCTCAGCCAGCCCACGGTCACCACCCAGATTCGCAACCTGGAAAGCCAGTACGGCGTTGAGCTGTTCTACCGTGGCGGGCGCCGCCTCACGGTGAGTGACGAAGGCGCGCGGCTGTTGCCGATGGTCAAGACGTTGTTGCAGCAGGAAGCGGATATCGAATTTTTCCTGCGTAACAACGGCCAGGTCCAGGGCGCCTTGCGCATTGCCGCTACGGCGCCGTATTACATTCTGGATCTGGTCAAAGCCTTTCGCGAGCGCCTGCCGCAAGTGGACGTGTCGGTGGAAATCGGCAACTCCCAGCAGGTGCTCGAGGCGTTGGACGATTACCGCGTCGATGTCGCCGCCTCTTCGCAACTGCTGGAAGACCCGCGCCTGATTCGTCGGGTACTCGGCACCGACCCGCTGGTGCTGGCGGTGCACCGTAATCATCCCCTGGCCAAGCTCGATCATGTGCCCTTGACCGCACTGGCCGGACACACCTTGTTGATGCGCGAGGCCGGCTCCACCACACGCCGTCTCACCGAAGAAATGCTGCAAGGTGCCGGCGTGAGCTATGGCCCACTGCTGGAAATCGGCAGCCGCGAATCGATCCGCGAGGCGGTGCTGCGCAATATCGGCATCAGCATCATTGCCCGCCAGGAAGTGCCGCATGACCCACAGCTGCGGGTGTTGACCCTCGAGAATGCGCCGCAGATCGCGGAGTATCTGTACTGCCTAAAGGAGCGTAAAGGTGCGCGGCTGCCGGCGGCTTTTCTGGGGTTGGCGCAGGAAATGTCGCCGATCTGAAACGTTGGGGTGGCCTTTGGGATCAATCGGGAGCAAGACCAGGCAACCCATCACTACGAGCCCTACCCAAATCCACCAATACCACTATCACCGCCTTTTGCCTTCCTGCCACATGGACGACGCATTGCCTGCCTAGCATGGCCCTCATTCGTTCGATGAGGTGCCCCCATGAACACAGCCCTGACCCAACCCGGCGCGCCGATGAAGGTGCGTGCTATCCAGAAACGCTTCGGCGCCTTTACCGCGCTGGACAACGTGTCCCTGGACGTCGCCGCTGGCGAGTTGGTGTGCCTGTTGGGGCCGTCCGGTTGCGGCAAGACCACCTTGCTGCGCTGCATCGCCGGCCTGGAGCGCCAGGACAGCGGTGAGCTTTACCTGGGCAACCGCGATGTTTCCCTGCTGCCGCCCCAGGCCCGGGACTACGGCATTTTGTTCCAGTCCTATGCGCTGTTTCCCAACCTCACCGTCGAAGCGAATATCGGCTACGGCCTCACCGGCAGCGGCCGCGATGAAGTGCGCAAGCGCGTCGGGCAGATGCTTGAGCTGGTGGGCCTGCTGGGCAGTGAAAAAAAATACCCCGGCCAACTCTCCGGTGGTCAGCAGCAACGTGTAGCGCTGGCGCGTGCGTTGGCGCCGGCCCCGTCGTTGTTGCTGCTCGACGAACCCATGTCCGCGCTGGACGCCCGTGTGCGTGAGCACTTGTGCACTGAACTGCGCCAGCTGCAACGGCGCCTGGGCGTCACCACCTTGATGGTCACCCACAACCAGGACGAAGCCATGTTGATGGCCGACCGGATTGCCGTGATGAACAACGGCAAGGTCGAGCAATACGCCACGCCCCAGGAGATCTACGACCGCCCGGCCACACCGTTCGTGGCGGAGTTTGTCGGCCAGGGCAACTGGCTGCCGTTCAGCCGCAACAGCGCCAGCCACGCCCAGGTCGGCGGGATGAATATGCGCCTGGCCGATGATGCTGGTGGGGCCAGGTCCGGTCGTCTGTTCTGCCGCCCGGAAGCCATCAGCGTGAACCCCCCAGTGCATGAAGAAAACCTGTTCCCGGCCAAGGTCCGCGAGATCACCTTCCTTGGCAACCGCTGCCGCATGAGCTTTGAGCTGGAGCAACTGCCCGGTCACCCGCTGCTGGCCGAACTGGCCCCCGAAGCCATGCCGCGCCTGGGCGCCCAGGACATTTGGGTGGCCCTGCCGCCGCGCAGCCTGCAGGTGTTTGCCTGAGATGGCTGGCGTGATGACGCTGCCGATGCCACGCCAGGTTTCCCGCGCCGAAAGGGGCGACCGCCTGTTTGTGGTGGGCGGCAAAGTGCTGTGGCTGCTGTTGCTCGGCGTCGCTGTGTTGCTGCCCTTGCTGGCGATTTTCTGGCGCGGCTTCAGCAGTGAGGCCGGGCAGGGCGGCGGGCTGATTGCTGCCCGGGCGTTGGTGACCAGCGAAAACTTCCACTGGCTGCTGGGTAACAGTCTGAAAGTTTCTCTCAGCGTCGCGGCCATCGTCGTACCGTTGGCCTACCTGTTTGCCTACGCCCTGCAGCGCACGTTGATTCCCGGCAAGGCGATCTGGCGCGGCCTGTCGCTGCTGCCGTTGATGGCACCGTCGATGCTGCCGGGCATTGCGCTGGTGTACCTGTTCGGCAACCAGGGCCTGCTGCGCGGGCTGCTCTCGGAGAATATCTACGGCTTCTGGGGCATTGTTCTGGGGGAGGTGATCTACACCTTCCCACATGCGCTGATGATCTTGCTGTCGGCGCTGTCGCTGGCGGATGCGCGTCTGTTCAATGCGGCCTCCAGCATGGGGGCCAGCCCGGCGCGGGCGTTTCGCAGCATCACCTGGCCGGCGACACGCCAGGCGGTGTTCGCCGCGTTCTGCCTGGTGTTCACCCTGACCATTACCGACTTCGGCGTGCCCGTGGTAGTGGGGGGCGATTATCAGGTACTGGCACTGGAGGCCTACAAGGCGGTGGTCGGCCAGCAACAGTTTGGACGCGGTGCGCTGATCGGCATGGTGTTGCTGCTGCCGGCGCTGTTAAGTTTTGGCGTGGATGCGTGGCTGCGCCGTCGGCAGGGCGATGCCATGAGTGGCCGTGCCCAAGTGTTCCGCCCGGCGCCGTCGCGGGTAAGGGATGGCAGCTACCTGGCGATCGTCCTGCTGATCTGTGCGGTGTTGCTGCTGGTGTTCGGCATGGCGGTGTACTCCTCGCTGGTCAAGTTCTGGCCGTACAACCTGTCGCTGTCGCTTAATCATTACCAATTCGAAGACACGGCGGGCGGCGGCTGGTTGGCCTATCGCAACAGCCTGACCCTGGCGCTGTGCACCGCATTAATCGGCAGCGTGCTGATTTTTACCGGCGCCTACCTGATGGAAAAGACCCCGGGTCAGAAGGGCCTGAACCTGGCGTTGCGCCTGCTCAGCTTCGTGCCGATGGCCGTGCCGGGGTTGGTGTTGGGTTTGGGCTACGTGTTCTTTTTCAACCTCAACGGCAACCCGCTGCATGTGTTCTACGGGACCATGACCCTGCTGGTGGTGTGCACCATCGCTCACTATTTGACCACCGCGCAGATGACCGCCACCACGGCGCTGCGCCAGTTGGACAGCGAGTTCGAAGCCGCCGCGTTGTCGCTCAAGGCGCCGCTGTACCGCCACTATCTGCGCGTCACCGTGCCGATCTGCCTGCCGGCGTTGCTGGACATCGTGCGCTACCTGTTTGTGTCGGCGATGACCACCGTGTCCGCCGCCATCTTCCTCTACAGTCCCGACACTATCCTCGCTGCCGTCGCCGTGCTGAACATGGACGACGCCGGCAATGTGGGTGGTGCGGCGGCCATGTCGACCCTGATCCTGTGCACGTCGGCCAGCGTCTCGCTGCTGCTGGCGTGGGCCTCACGTGGCGTGTTGCGCCGCTCCCAAGCCTGGCGCCAGAGCGCGCCGGGCCAATAATCCTTGAAGGAGGTGATTCATGTTCAAGCCCCTGGCGCTGGTCGCTGCCGCACTCACTGCATTCAGCCTGAATGCCTTCGCCAAGACCGAGCTCACCGTGTACACGGCCCTCGAAGCCGAGCAGTTGAAGACCTATAAGCAGGCGTTCGAAACAGCCAACCCCGACGTCGAGATCAAATGGGTGCGCGACTCCACCGGCATCATCACCGCCAAGCTGCTGGCCGAGAAGGACCGCCCGCAGGCTGACGTGGTGTGGGGCCTGGCCGCCTCCAGCCTGGCGATCCTCGACCAGCAGGGCATGCTCGATAACTACGCACCGAAGGACCTGGACAAGATCGGCAAGAACTACCGCGATGCCGCCAACCCACCGGCCTGGGTCGGCATGGACGTGTGGGCGGCGACTATCTGCTTCAACACCGTCGAAGCCGAAAAGCAGGGCCTTACCAAACCGGTGAGCTGGCAAGACCTGACCAAGCCTGAGTACAAGGGCAAGATCGTCATGCCTAACCCGGCGTCTTCGGGCACCGGCTTTCTGGACGTGAGCGCCTGGCTGCAGACCTTTGGCGAAAAACAGGGTTGGCAGTACATGGACGACCTGCACCAGAACATCGGCCAGTACGTCCACTCCGGCTCCAAGCCGTGCAAGCTGGCGGCATCGGGGGAGTTTCCGATTGGTATTTCGTTTGAATACCCGGCCGTACAGCTCAAGCGCCAGGGCGCACCGCTGGACATTATCCTGCCGAAGGAAGGCCTGGGCTGGGACATTGAAGCCACGGCTGTGATCAAGGGCACGGCCCACGCCGATGCGGCGAAAAAACTCGCCGACTTCTCCGCCAGCCCGGCGGCGATGGCGCTGTACAAGGACAACTTCGCCGTACTCGCCCAGCCGGGTATCGCCAAGCCGCAGACCGAATTGCCGGCCGATTATGAGCAGCGGTTGATCAAGAACGATTTTGCCTGGGCCTCCAAGAACCGCGACAGCATCCTGGCTGAGTGGCGCAAGCGTTATGACGGCAAGTCGGAGAAGGTGGCGGGTCAGTAAGCTCTTTGTTAAGGCTGATGGCCTCATCGGGGGCAAGCCCCCTCCCACATTCGATTTGTGAATACCTTCAAGTGTGGGAGGGGGCTTGCCCCCGATGGCGGCTTCGAATTCAGGACATCACTTCATGACACAACTGTTGATCATCGGCGCCGGCATCCTCGGCCTGTCCCACGCCTACGCCGCCGCCAAGCGTGGCCTCAAGGTCAAGGTATTCGAGCGCAGCGCCACGCCCTTGGGCGCCTCGGTGCGCAACTTCGGCCAGGCATTGGTCACTGGCCAGCCGCCGGGGCCGATGCTCGACCTGGCGCGGGAAAGCCGCGAAATCTGGGGCCATTGGGCACAGGTGGCGGGCCTGCAACTCAAGCGCAATGGCGCGTATCTGTTTGCCCGCACCGAAGCCGAAGAACATCTGTTGGAAGCCTTTTGCGCCGGCCGCGCCCGGCAACATGGCTACAACGTCGAGTTGTTGCAGGGCGCGGCGCTGAGGGATCTGTATGGCGGCCAGTTCCGCCATCACCGCGCCGCGCTGCATGGCAAGGACGATCAGCAACTGTATTCGCGCGAAGCCATCCCGGCGTTGATCCACTACCTGAGCCAGCGGTTTGACGTGGAGTTTTACTTTTCCACCCTGGTGCGCGACGTCGAGCCGGGCCAGTTGCACAGCACGGCGGGCAGCTTTCGTGGCGAGCAGATCATCGTCTGTTCCGGCCACGATTACCAAACCCTGCTGGCCGAATCAATTGCCCAGCTCAACCCGCATGTCTGCCGCCTGCAAATGCTGCGCGCCCGGCCGGCGGTGAACCTGAACCTGCAACATGCGTTGCTCACAGGCCTCAGTTGTGTGCATTACGGCGCCTTCGCCGACCTGCCGGAAGCCGCGCCGGTGCAGGCGCAGATTCTGCGTGAAACGCCGCACCTGCATGAGCACGGGATTCACCTGCTGATCAGCCCGACGCCCCATGGCGAACTGATCATCGGCGACTCCCACGATTACGGCAGCGATGCGTCGCCGTTCAATGCCGAGCAGGTCGACGACTGGCTGATCGAACTTGCCGAGCAGACCTTGGGCTGCACGCTCCAGGTGGTGGAGCGTTGGCAGGGTGTGTATGGCGCGCGTGGGCCGGGGCCGTTTTCGTTCCTGCGCGTGGCGCCAGGGGTGAGCGCGGCGTTGATGCACACCGGCGTAGGCATGAGCGTGGGGCCGGCGATGGCCGAGCGCAATATCCGTGCGTTGTGGGAGGAGGCGTGATGAACCGCGAGCAGGGGGTTGATGAAGTCTTCGGTTTGTACGAACGGTACGGCACGGTGGATTACATCGGCGAGCCGCTGTCGCAGATCGAGCATATGTCCCAAACCGCGCAGTTGGCCATGGCCGAAGGCTTCGATGATGAGGTGGTATTGGCGGCGTTCTTCCACGATATCGGGCACATTTGCGGCGAAGGCGGCGAGAACATGGGTGGGTATGGCGTGGTCAGCCATGAGCGGCTGGGTGCGGACTATCTACGGCGTGCGGGCTTCAGTGAACGCATGGCCAAACTGGTGGAATACCATGTGCAGGCCAAGCGTTACTTGACGTTCAGCCAGCCGGACTACTACGCGCGCCTGAGCGAAGCCAGCCGCCGAACCCTGGGTTATCAGGGCGGTGTGATGAGCGCCGAAGAAGCGCGTGTCTTCGAGCAGGACCCGCTCTGTCGGATCAGCCTGCGCATGCGCCATTGGGACGAGCAGGCCAAACACAGGCATGTGCCGCTGCTTGACCTGGCAATGCTCAAGGCCAAGGCCCGCCAGGTGCTGGCCGCTCAGGTGTCGTCGAGGCGCTGAGCGAGGGCTTCCACCTGTTCCTGACGCTCTGCCTGGCTCAGTTTGAAGTGAGGGTTGAGGGACGACCATTGCGGATGGGCGCGGGCCTTGTGCAGCGCGTCCGGCAACTTGCCTTCGCGCCAGGTTTTGTCCTGGGGCGTATCGACCTTGATGCTGTGCATCGCGGCATGGCCGCGCAGGTTCAGGGCCTTGAGCAACTGGCGTTGGCGCAGGGCGAGCAGGCGCAGCACGCTGTCGTCCACGGTGAGTTCGCGCTGGCCTTTGATTTTGCCCAGCAGACGGCTGCCATAACTGCGCGCGGTTTGCAGCGCACCCCCGGCGATGGCGCCGGCCAGGGCGGCAGCGCCGAGGGTCAGCCCGCCGACCAGCAAGTCCACACCGGCACCGGCGGCCGCGCCTGCGGCGATCCCACCACCCACGCGCACGCCGAGTTGCTTGAGGGTTTCCGGGTTGAACAGGTCATCGCCCCAGCGGCCGTCGAGCAGCGGTAGATCACTGGCGGCGGCGTCCTGCGCACGGAAGCCGAACAGCTTGAGCAACGCCTCCACGCATTTTTGTTCGCGCTGGCGCACGGCCTTGCGCAACTCGCTGATGGCTTGCGGCTCATCTTCAGTGACCACGCTGCGTCGGCACGCGGCGCAGTCGATCAACAGCTCGGCGATCAACCGCGCGGCGCTTTGCTGGCGGGCCTGACGCTGGGCCTCTTGATCCACAATCAAACGTTCCAGTTGCGGCCGTGCGGTTTCCAGCAACAAGGCGAGGCTTTCATACAGGCGACGTTCGCCGTCTTCGGGCGGCGCGACGCTGTCAAAACGCACCAGCGCATGCAATCCGAGGCGGGCCAGGGCTTCGCGCCAGTCCGGCTCGCGGTGGTCGTTGCTGCTGACGAAGTTGAGCACCGGCAGCAGCGGTTTGCCGCAACTGGCCAGCACTTGCAACTCGTCGCGGTACTTGGCCAGCACCGGCTCGCGAGCGTCGATCACATACAGGCCGGCGTCGCAGGCCAGCAGTTGGCGCAGCACCTTGGCTTCCTGCTCGAAACGCTGGCGCGCTTCGCTGCCTTCAAGAAAACGTGCCAGGCGCGCCGGTCCGTCCAGGCGTTCGCCGGGGCGGTCGAGGCGTTCCAGGTAGTCGAGCAGGGCAATGGCGTCTTCCAGGCCGGGCGTGTCGTACAGCTCCAGCAGGGCTTCGCCCTCCACCGACAGGCGCGCGCCTTCCACGTGTCGCGTGGTGCTGGGGCGATGGGAGACTTCGCCGAAGCCCACATCGCGAGTCAGGGTGCGCAGCAGCGAGGTCTTGCCCACATTGGTGTGGCCGACCACGGCGAGTTTCAGCGGCTTAGTCATGACCGGTCTCCAGCCAGTTCAGCGGCGCACAGTCGGCAAACGGCAGCTCCAACTGTTGCAGCGCGGTGTGCCAATCGCCCAGGCGCTCGGCGTCCAGCGCCTGGCCCGGTGGTGCTTGCAGCAACCACACGCGGGTGGCCGCGGCACTGCGCGCCAGTTCGGCGATCAGCGCCAGGCTGCCGCGATCCGGCGAGCGGCGCGGGTCGCAGGCAATGGCCAAGCGCGCGGGCGGGAAGCGTGTGAGTTGCTCCAGCAGTTTGTGGCGCGATTCGCGGCTGTCGAGAATACCGGCGTCTTTTACGGTGCCGGGCAACTTGGGCGGCCAGAGTCGTTGATCGTCCAGTTCGATAGCCACCACCAGCGCGCCGTCGCTTTGCAGTTCGTTCACGCCGCCGCTGACCTGGTGCAGTTGGTCCGGTGCGGCGTCGTTGACCCCGAGGCGTTCGCTGCTCGGCATCAGGCGTTCGCGCAACGCGCTGTAGCCGGGCAGGTTAAGGTCCAGGCGCAACGCGGCGCGCCCGCGTTTCCAGCGCCACAGGCACAGCAGGGCGAGGATCAGTCGTGGCAGCAGGCCGTAGACCAGCAACACGCCCACCAGCCAGGCGGCCCAGGCTTGGCGGGCGTTTTCGATATTCAATGCCGAGTCGCCGCTGGCGCGGATCATCTCGACCGTCGGCACGTTGAAACCGAGCAACACAGGCAGGGTACCGAGGGCCTGGGTGACGGCGACAAAAGTGTCGGCACCCAGAATGGTGGTTTCCCACACGAAGCCGTAGCGCCTTGTGCTGAGCAGCATCAGCAGGACCCCCAACGCGCTGAGCAACGCCAGCAGCCACAGGCCGTTGACCAGCACGCCGACGGCCCAGCGATTGAGTTTCTGGCGCTGCAACAACAGTAATAACGCCGGCGCCAGTTGCGCGGCCTTGGCGTCGCGGGCGAGTTTTTCGCTGAGCCACAACCACAGGCGGCCGAGGCTGGCGCTGTGTTCGCCGGCAAACAGCAGGCCCATGATCCAACTGAGCAGCAGGATCAGGTTCAAGCCGAGCAGGCTGCCCAGGGCCCAGAACACATTCACCGGGGCCAGGCCGTTGCCGAGCGCGGCCAAAGCCAGGCCGGCACCACTGATGATGGCGACAATCGCCAGCAGCACCAGCGCCAGGCGCGCGCCTTGCAGCCAATGACTGAGGGCGGCGCTCAGGCCGTCACGTTCGGCCAGGTGCAAGGCGCGGTGCTGAATACGCGTCGGCAGGTCGCCGCCGGCCTTGCGGGCCAGGCGGTTGGCTTCCTGGTCTTCCAAGGCGCCGGCGTGTTCTTCACGCAGGCGCACGGTTTCTGTCAGCCAGAGGCTGTGCAGGAGGTTCAGTGCAGTCACGCGCCGTCCTGTTGAGCTAATGAGGTTGGAGCATAACCGCTGTGCACCCTGTTGGGGAAAGCTGCACGGGGCTCTGGTATTCTCGTCGCCATGAAAAAAACTCTCCCTTTAAGCCTGATCGCAGCCCTCGGTGAAAACCGTGTGATCGGCGTCGACAACAGCATGCCCTGGCATTTGCCGGGGGACTTCAAATATTTCAAGGCCACCACGCTCGGCAAGCCGATCATCATGGGGCGCAAAACCTGGGACTCCCTGGGCCGACCGTTGCCGGGACGCTTGAACCTCGTCGTCAGCCGTCAGACCGACCTGGCGCTGGAAGGTGCGGAAGTTTTTCCGTCACTGGAAGCGGCAGTGGAACGGGCCGAAGCCTGGGCGCTGGCGCAGGGCGTGGATGAGCTGATGCTGATCGGCGGTGCGCAATTGTATGCGCAGGGGCTGGAACAGGCAGATCGCCTGTATTTGACGCGAGTGGCGCTGAGCCCGGAAGGGGATGCTTGGTTTCCGGCGTTTGACCGCAGCCAGTGGAAGTTGGTGTCGAATGCTGAGAATGCGGCCGAGGGCGACAAACCAGCCTACAACTTTGAAGTCTGGGAAAAAGCCTAAAAGCATCGGGGGCAAGCCCCCT
>NZ_JAFHKI010000148.1 GCF_016937615.1 Pseudomonas lactucae
AAGCGGCTGCCGGGTCACCAGCTCAGCAACGAGTTGGTGTTAAGCGCGTTTTTGATTGAGTTTCAGCGTTGACATCAAGGCTCTTTCTAAGGCATTCGCCGTTCGTTTTTTGATAGCAAATTCTCATCTGGTGTCCGCATAGAAAGCCCCTTCCAACCACTAACACTTGAGGGGCAACTACTAACACTTGGGGGGCATTTACCTGTTTCCCCAAGTGCCCGCCAAAGAAAAACCCCCAGTGATTCATAGATCCTTGGGGGTTTTTTCTGCTTTAAGCATTCTGAGCTTTTAGCGTGCTTTCGGAGCCATCGGAGTGGGGGTGCTGTTACACCCCCACTTTACCGCGGTTTCCCGCGATCCTTAGTCCCCCAACACACCTAATCTTTTGCTTCCTTCATTGCGTTCACCCTTCATGTACTCTTCCATTTCCAGGCCTTGGAGAATCGAGCCGATCACATTGAGGGCTATAGGTTTGTGGGTTTCATTCAGGCTTCCGAATCGTCGGAGTAGGCCCAACATCTGTATCTCCAACCCACGTTCCTCATCGCTTAGCAATATCTCATCGGTGGTGCATTTGAAGTACTTTGCAAGCGCTATCACTTTGTCAGGTGGCGGTAGGTTTTTACCCTTTTCCCAGCTGGCAACTGTGTTTTCTGCTACTCCGACCGCCTCAGCCACAATTTTCTGCGACACCTTTTTGAGCGCTCGCTTGTTTCTGATGTTCTCTCCGATGTTCATCGCCGCTTCATCTGAATGCTCATGAGTCATTGACTATACCTCCTGTGTTTTTGTACAGCTAACACACATCGATGGTTAAGCTGCTACGTATCTCTTGCAAATAGCCTAACACATGACGTAGTCTTACCTGCGTCGTGTATTGGCTTGACAAGGATTTCGGATGTTCATCGATTGGCTCACAATTTCGCAGGAGCATCAGCATGATCTACCGATCGTATGCGGAATTTTTACGCTGACGGTCGATTCGAACACCAACGAAGTCCTGAGCACCAAGCAGCCTCGCTTCAAGCATCAAGCCAGTTATTCGACCTCCGTCACTATTCATGTCCAAGGCCGAAAGATTCGAGTTGAGGGCAATCCGAGCAGAGTAGGGCGGCTTGACAATCTTTTTGGTTTTACAACCATTGAGCAGTGCGTTTCTGTCTACAACCAGCTTCTTCGCGAATATGGCTTGCCTGGTTTTACTCGTTGTTCTCGTCTCGATATTCGCCAAGGCGCTTCTGGTGCCAGCTCCGGCGACCGCATTGCCGACGGCGCAAAAATCGAACGTATTGACCTTACGACCAATTTTTCGTTGGGCGAAGGCAATGTTTTGGCTTACTTGCGTGGTGTATCCAGTCAACGCATTGGTCACTCTATCGGGTTCTTATATCCGAATGGCCGTACTGTTTCCTGGACTCCGAAAGGAAATGGCCAGGGTGGCCGACTTCAGTATCGAAAGGCTTATGACAAGACTTTTGAAATGGATCAAAACTGCCTTCCAAAAATAAAGCGGATTTATGGTGAGGACTCTGCTGAATATAAGTATGTCCAGCGTGTTCGTGATTACTGTTTTATTGAAGGCGTAGTTCGCTTAGAGCAAGAACTTAAATGTGAATACTTGCAGCGTGAATCCCTTTGTTACTGGGGCTTATTTGATGAAGGGCGTTTAGCCCAGCTCCACTGTGAGTTTCTTAAAATTGATGAAAAGCTGAAGGTGACTGCGATGGATATCGTTAGCATTAGCGAGCAGCTGTTAGCAGAGAAAATTGTTGATACTACTCGCGCCGCGAATACAACTGCCCTTTATGCCATTCAATGGATGAGTGGCCAGTGCTTCGATTTCAAGAAACGACAAGTTCAGGATCATGCTGCACGCCTTAATCGCATTGGTATTAATATTCGTAATGCCTGTGACACTAGCCGATTTGCTCCAATATTTGTTCGACAGTGCCGTGAGGTCACTAAGTCTACCTTGGCTATTCCGTCCTGGTATCAACGACCAAACCATCTCCAGCAGGTCGCGGCATGAAAACAGTTAAGTTTGATGCCACCGTACTTACTGATGGTCAGCGTCGTCGTCTAGCTGAACAGAAGCAAGTGCGCAGCTGCTTTATCAATCCTATTCTTGCTCATCAGGTCGAGCAAACGCTTAAGGCTGTTGATGAGCTGAAAGAGCAGGGCACTAAACCGGAGCGCATTTGGTTTGTTGAGCGTCAAGGTGTGGGAACAATCTGTGTTGCTGAATGGATGGGTTTCTGATGGATAGGGTTGCTTATCAAAATCTACGCTTTGCAGTTGAAATGGAGTTTCTCAATGCTCTCAACAATCCTCAGTTTGATGAACGCGCTGGGATTAATAGTCTTATGCGGTTGTTTCTATCTGCATTGGCTCAGCAAGAAGTAACTCGTCAACGCTCTGCACGAAAATTTAAAACTTTCAGGCGTAACCCTGAAGCTATCGCGCCCAGTTGGGCATATCGTAAGCCCGGCACTGTTCCAGGCTTTCCAACACTGAGATAAGGGCATTATATGTCTAATGTTATTGTAGTTGAAGTAACCGGCAATCATCGTAGCGGTACAGCTGCCAAGTCGGGTAAGCCATATTGCATGTTTGAGGCATATGCTCATTTGCTAAACATTCCATACCCGCAGAAATGCACTTTTTATGCTGAGACTCCCCAGCAGGTTCCTCAGCCTGGAAAGTATGAATGTGATGTTATTGCGCAAGTTCGCGATGATCGTCTGATTTTTGAAGTCGATCCTCGCAACGGTCGTCGTATTAGTTCCGGTGCTCCTAGCGCTTCGACACCGCAGAAGTCTACGTAATGTCCGGTTTATTGCATTGCCCTGGTGATTTGATTATTCAGGGTGGTGCACCCACGTGTTCGGTTGAATGGGTCTCTGTTCCTTACATTGCCCCATTTGATCCGTCACAACTTGATCCATCTGTTCTGGCTCAAGCTTTCGGCGCCGGATTCACATTGGTAGCTAGTTTTTTAGTTATGTCTATGGGTGTTCGCGCGTTTTTAAACTTTATCAAGCAATCTTGAGGATTTACCTATGTTCAAAAAAACTCTCATCGCAACCGTTTCTGCTGTTGTACTTGCTGTTTCCGCGCCGTCTGTCTTCGCTGCTGGTCCTGTTGCCTGGGATTACAGTGGTCTGACTTCCTCCATCGACTTCAGCACCATTTCTGTTGGTGTTCTGGCTGTCGCCGGCATTCTCGCCGGTGTTTACGCTGGTATCAAAGGCGCTCGTATCGTCCTTGGCTTCCTGCGCGGTTAAGGTTTTATCCCTGTTCGACCTGGGCGTCTTATGGCGCCCTTTTTTTATCAAAAATAACGGTAATAGGGATAATTGCACTCTTACTATTCTTATTTTGGGAGCTTTTAACATGGATCAACTTTATTATTTCGCCATGTTCTGTATTGGATCTGGTTGCTCCTTCGCTGTTTTCTCGGGTTGGTGATATGAAATACATTTCTTTCATCCCTTTTTTACTACTTGCTGCGTTTTCGTCGAGTTCTCATGCTGGCTGGACGTGCAATTCTTCATTTTCGTCTTCTTATTCTAGTGAGTGTTCGTCTGCCGGTGTCCAGGACTCGCCTGAGTCGTTTATAACCGCATTCGTAAGTGCTGTTAGGTCGGCTAATACAAGCCCTAATAGGACTGGCTACACTGCTGGGTCTTGCACAATGAATGGCACTTCTAATGCTACCTGTGCTTATTCTTGGACTTCTTTTGGTTCCCCCTTTGATGATAGTGTTGGTATTGTTAAGGAAGCTGCTGTTTGTCCCGACACTGTCGAAACTCGTGGCCCCGATGCTGCCGCCATAAAATCAGGAGATAAGTATTATGTCGCATGGTCAGTCAGCTCTGTTACTGCTGATGTTTGTCACAACTCTTGTTCTTACCTGGCTAGTTCCGCCTCCGGTAGCACCTGCTATCTGTCTCCAAATTCTACAGTCACTGGTTTTTGTAACTACTTCGTGGGTCTTAATGCCGCGAGTCCTTCATGTAATGCTGAATCCGGCTACAAATCTCCCTCCGTTGGAGATCCTCTCACTCCCAGTTCTAATCCTGGCGACGGCGGCGATGGTGGCACCAATCCTGGTGGTGGGAATGACGGCGGCAATGGCGATGGTGGTAGCGGTGGGGATGGTGATTCCGGCTTTGATGGTGAGCTTTCTTTCAATAGTCCAGGATCACTAGAAGGAAAATCGATTCTTGATAGTGAGGTCAATGCTGCCCACTACAATTCCTTTGTCCATGGTATGGAATCTGATTTAAATGAATCTGGATTCGGTAAGGCTCTTAATGAATTCAACCAGAAAATAGCTTCTAGTGGCTCTACAGCAGCTTGTCCTAAGGCTACTGTTGTTCTGCTCGGATCTATGATCACTTTTGACGCGCATTGCGCTTTGTTTGACTTGGTTTCACCCATTCTTTCTGCTGTATTTCTTGCGGCTTGGTCACTTCTTGCTTTGCGCGTTTTCCTTTCTGCTTAATTTTAGCCGCTAAAATTTGAGGTTGTTATGACTGCTTTTGGCAATTGGCTTCTTTCTATTTTGCGAGAAGTTTTACAATTTTTTATCGATTTAATTATCCAGATTGCTGACTGGCTTTGGCAGGCACTTCTTGAACTCATTAGTGCAAGTTTCATCATGGGTTTACTTTCAAGTGCGGGAGAGTTGTTCACTAATATCTCCCCATCTGTTTGGTACTTCATGAACCTGATGCAGCTGCCCTTTGGAATCACTGTTGTTAGCAGCGCCTATTTGTTGCGCTTCCTTGTTCGTCGTATTCCGTTTATTGGGTGATTTATGGCAATCCATGCTTATGTTGGTAAACCAGGCCATGGCAAAAGCTACGGAGTTGTTGAACATGTCGTTATACCGTCTTTAAAGCAGAATAGGCATGTCTATACTAATATTCCGCTTTGTGCTGATGAACTTCTCGCTGTTTTTGGTGGAAATATAACTCAACTCCCAGTTGATTGGTTTGAGCTTGAGGATCTTGGCGTCATCCTCCCTCCTGGTGCAGTCGCCGTTATTGATGAGTGTTGGCGTCGTTGGCCGTCCGGTCAAAATGTTAATCAGGCCAAACTTACCGATAAGTCATTACTTGCTGAGCATAGGCATCGAGTTGACTCAAAAAACAATTCAATGCGTGTCGTTCTCGTTACTCAAGACTTAGCGCAAATTTCTTCGTGGGTTCGGTTGCTTGTAGAAACTACTTTTCGAATCCGCAAGTTTAATAAGAAGCTCTATAAGGTTGACATGTATCAGGGCGCGGTTACGGGCGATTCACCACCGCGCTCAAAGCTTTCGGTAACTAAGCCAGGAACTTTTAAAAAGGAGATTTTTAGTTATTACAAGTCAGCGACTCTTTCAGAGTCTGGATCTGTTGGTGATGAATCTTCGGCAGATGGTCGCTCAAGTATTTTGCGTTCTTTCGGTTTGTGGTCGGCACTGGGTTGTTTTGTTATTTGCATTGTCCTGGGTGTTTATTTTGTCAAAAAGTTCTTTGCTACTGATCAACCTGGTGTGAAGCACTCACTGTCTGTTTCTACGCCAAAGCAACCTAGTGCACCTGCTGAGCTTCCGATTTCAACCACTTGGCGGCTTGTTGGCTTTGTTCATCCTTCAAAGCCAGATCCATCTTCAAACGTTGTTTCTGAAGCTCTTGCCCTGGTAGCTGATAACAATGGGAATACTCGTTACATTTCTTTTGCTCATTGTCGATATTTTCCAGATTTTACCGAAGCTTATTGTTTAGTTGATGGTTTCAAGATTACTAATTGGTCATTAAAAAAACCTAATCCAATTACAGGTGGATTAATTGGGGGTGGTCTTTAGCGTAGCGCTAAGACCGCGCCCAATTAATTAACCAGCAGCCGGAGCTCATCTCATGAATACCTATAAGTTTCTTCGCGGCCTTTATGCCTCTGTATTTCTGTTTTTCTTTGCTTCCTTTTCCCAAGCGGAAACTGTCCCTCAGCCAGTGACTTTTGATTTTCAAACTATCCAGGTTTCATCCGCTTTACAGCTTCTTGCTGATTACAGGGGCTTGAATCTTGTGCTGGACGAAAACGTCCGTGGTTCACTTTCTATGCGTATGAAGGATGTGACCTGGGATGAAGCCATTGAGTATGTGACTTCGGCAAAGGGGCTTTTATATACCGTTGAAGGTAAGTTTCTTCGTGTTAGTGGCTATCCACGTCCAGGTGATTCCTATTCAACAAATTCATATGTTGCTGCCCAAGATCAGCAATTTCAAAGTAGTCCTTCATTTGGCGTCAACTCTTTTGATGTTTCGATCTTCAAGGTACATAACATTTTGGCGTCGGACGCAATAAAAGCATTTCCTCTCGATCCTGGAGAGACCTTGAATTTTGAAGACGGTTCTTCTGTCATCGTTGCCAGGATGAGCAAGGCTCGTTTAGAGCAGCTCAAAACCCTGATTGCTGCTGTTGATTACTCCAGGAAGCAAGTGATGATCCAGGCTCGTATTGTCGAGGTTGACCGCTCGTATTCCAAGAATCTGGGTGTTCAATGGGGTGGCACTTTAGGCAGCGGTGCTGGCACTGTTTCAGGCTCTGTCCCGTTTGGCTTTGCTTCTGGTGCCATCGGGGCTGTTGGCATTGTCTCAAGCGCTTTGACGCTCGATGCCAGGCTTTCAGCGATGGAGCAGGAAGGTAAGGGCAGGGTGATTTCCAGTCCTCGCGTTTATACCTCTGATCGTCATCAAGCTAAAATTGTTAAAGGCTCTCAGGTTCCTTATCAGCAATCCGCCGGCGATGGTGCAACGTCGACATCCTTCAAGCAGGCTGCTTTGTCGCTCGACGTGACTCCGATCGTTAACGATAAGGGTGTGCTGCTGGATGTCATCCTTTCAAAGGATGAGCCTGATTATTCCAATGCGATGAATGGCGTGCCGCCGATCAACACAACCTCGCTGACGTCCCGGGTTTTTTCGCCGTTCGGCCAGACCATTGCTGTGGGTGGTGTTTATTCGGATCTCGATACAACCGTCGTTAGAAGCGTGCCGTTCTTGGGCAAAATTCCTGGCTTCAAATGGTTGTTCACCAGCAGCTCGACGGTATCGACCAGCACTGAACTTGTCCTGTTTCTGACACCTGTGTTGGTCAATCAATATAACTAAACTAAATAGTCATTTAGTTTAGTTATATTTAATTATTATTAAAAACGGAGGAGGGTAGCTCATCCAATGACCTAGGGTAAGCTCATCTTTAGCCGTCGATATATTCATTATAAAGGGCAATGGATTATGGATTATGAGCGTTTGCCGAGTACCTGGGTTATTGAGGAAGCGCGTACTTTTTTGAGGGCTTCACAGATTCTCGAACAATGTGCCTCAAACGGTGATTCCAATCTCTACTGGCCAGCCGTGATGAATTCCGCGCTCGCGTCTGAGCTGCTTCTTAAGTCATTCCTTGTTGAGGCTGACCCTAGATTTCCAAGGTCTGAATATGATCCTGAGGGACATTTGCGTTTGGTCGCCGGTTTGCCTGGAAACAGGCATGGCCTGATCGATCTGTACAACGCCATTCCTATTGAGATGGCCAACCAGGTGCGTGAAACGTCAGAGAGATTGGCTCCAGGCTTTCAACTGGAAAAATGGATCACAAATTGCTCTAAGCTTTTCGTTGGCACTCGATATCCATATGAAGCCAACTCGGTTCAAGGTATTGACCTGGATGTTTTGAAGCTCGCGCCGCACCTGGATCAGGTGTTGGAGGAAATGATCCGTCAACCAGCTAGTGCCAGGCTTCAAATCTGACGTCCAGAGCCCCCCAGGCCCGTATAGGACGGTTCGCATAATGT
>NZ_JAFHKI010000149.1 GCF_016937615.1 Pseudomonas lactucae
TGATCGTTGATTGCTGAATGAAAAAACGCCCCGACTGGTTCGCGTTTTTTTGAAAGCGAAATAGCAGTGCACCATTAACGTTTCCACCACCAGTTTAAATCCCGCTTTACTGGGAGCGCTAGAGTATGCAGAAAGAAACATACGAGTGCGAACCAACCGATTGATGGGTAGGTGTCAATGAGTTCGGGGCAGCTTCCGAAATATAAATATTCATCAAATTTAACAGCTTCTAAGAGCGTGACCATGAAGAACATATTTATTGCAAAGCCTACGTAGAATTTGGTGTATCCGAGTTTTTTACTGGAAAGAATTACTTTTGTACCGTAGGCGAATAGCAGACCCAGAACTGAAAACGCCGGGAAAGCCCACTCAATCATTTTTGAACTCTTTATGTATTTGTTTTAGTGTCATTGCGTCTACAGCCGCCTCAGTCGTCAATGAAATTGGGTGCATGGTTTTGTAGGCTTGTATGCGGTCTGTGTCGAGATATCTGAACAAGCGCCAAGCATCTGGCTTTAGCACACGTCTCGCAACGCTGTAGGCAGACAGCCCAATATCAACTGCACCATAGGCTATGTTAGCCTCTCGCTCACCATGGCCCATGGCAGATGCTGCCGCCTGGTATGCGTTACGAACAGGGCCGGAAGTATCTGATTGGCCTGTCATCAGATTGCGTCCATTTTCATAAACATTGTTTGCACCGTGGGCCATCAACGGCACGCCCGCGATGAGACAGAGAGTGCCAATCGATGCGTAGCAAATGCCCGCACCCGTAGCCATTTGTAGCGCGCCAGCGACAACACCTATTCCTTTTTCTCCAACTTCCAATGACTGATTCAGCAGGCTACGCTGCTCTTTTTTAATCTCGATCAGTCCCTCTGCGACTGTCTTCTCCCCTTGCTCTACATCCCTGACAATACTACGAGCGTAATAGGCCACCTCTCGATTGAATATTGACCGAGTAACGCCATCCTGTAGATGCTGGGCACTGATTGCACACGCGTAATTGGTTAGTTTTGCAGCGGCTTGGCTGACTACCCCCAAGTCATAGAAAGTAGGCGCTTGATTTTTGTTCTTTGAGTTCATCGCCCGGTTTCCCATGTGCCATAGTCGCTGGTTCCCGCGATGTGATGTGTCCAGATAATCTCTCGATAGCGAATCGCTAGATGTTCCTGTGCTTCCACATCGTTCAGCAGGACAGAATGCGGCACATCGACGGTCAGGCTGGCAATGATGCAGCCCCTTATATCGACGGTGTAGTATTTTTCGTGCCGACCAAACTGTGAGATTCGATAGAAGTTGATGACACAGTTCAGTTCTTCTCTGTTGGATAACGCCACGGCCAGCAAGGGCGAGGATTTATCAATGCTTTTTGTGATGACCACAGGGCCGTGAGTGGACGCTCTGACGTTGCCGGTGTTGAGCATATTGTGGTTGAAGGACATCACCATGATTTCATCCCTGTGCCCCTCCTGACATTTGTTGCCAATAGAGTCTTGGGTTGAGCAGCCGGCGGAGATCAGGCCCTGAGATTTCCCGTTAATAGACATGTAGCCGTGGTTAGCCATCGATGTAAATTCCCTGATGTATTTGCCACAAACATACGGAAAAATGTAAATAGGAAATATCGGATGTTTCGCCTTTTTCAGTGCGAGCGGGATGTAGGAATATTCGATTCTTGTCCGAGATGAAAAAGCGTCCGCTGTCTTGAGGTGGACGCTGTGCGTCTAGAGCTTAACCTGGCTGCGAAACCCGTTCGCTGAATTTGCAGCGACCGCCGAAGATTAGGCTGGCATCTTCCGAGCGGCAACCGCTAAAACACTTTCGGAGGTTTCTCTACGATCAAAGCACTGACTGTTCCCTCGGTTTTAGTCTTGGCGAATTAACCCCTGGGTTTCAGAGTTTCCTTACAGTCCCCCTTTAAGAAGGGTAGGTAATGTTGCTTGTTACTTGGCGTAATAAGAAGGGGACGTATATGCAAACGCTCACACAGACCAGGGAGGCAGACTCAGGCTTGCCGCCCCATATCGGCAAGTTGAGTATTGGCCTTGTCAATACGCGAGAGCAACTGCGAGAGGTACAAGCCCTTCGTTATAAAGTTTTCAATGAAACATTCCAGACGCCGGCACTTGCAAATGCGCAAGCATTGAATGTCGACGAGTTTGATAGCTATTGCGACCATCTGATGGTGCGAGATACTACTACTGGCCGTGTGGTCGGTACGTATCGTGTCATGAGCCCAACGGCTGCCCGACACATGGGGCACCACTATTCAGAAAAAGAATTTGACCTGAGCCGATTGGACCCTCTACGTGCTCATACTATCGAAGCAGGGCATGCCTGCGTGCACCCTGACTACCGAAGCGGTAGCGTCATCATGATGCTATGGTCGGGCTTGGCAACTTATATGCAGCGTGAAGGATGTAATTACTTGATGGGGTGTGCCAGCGTCAGTTTGGCGGATGGCGGTCATCATGCATCAGCAATCTATCATTCGTTTACACCCGAACAATTTGCGCCGCCTGAATATCGTGTCACACCCTATGTGCCGTTTGCGGTTCATGAAGTTAAAGCCGAAAAACCTGCATCCATGCCGCCTTTATTAAAAGGCTATTTACGCAGCGGTGCCTGGGTGTGTGGCGAACCTGCCCGGGACACCGATTTTCAGACAGCTGATTTCTTTATGTTGTTGCCGTTATCGAATTTGGATCAGCGTTATGCGCGCCACTACTTGAAGTGAATAGCCGTACTGTATTCAGCGAGTTGGGCATTAAGAATTATTGAAGGGTTTGAACAGTATGTTTTTAACGGAAGAGCGAAATACGGCGTTTGAGCTGGTCCCGCAAATAGCATCCTTTCTTGAGTCCGCATCGTTTTTGGACCTTGAGCGAGGAGAGTCTCAACGATTGGCTGATCTGTTTCGAACAGTGGGTCGGCCTGGGCTTGCCATTGCTGAGGCGCTGGGTGGAGGGGGTGTCAGTGCACGCAAGTTGGCGCAGTTGCATACGTGGGTCGGCGCACATTGCCCTTCGCTGGCAGTGATGATGACCATGCACCACCACACCGTCGCAGGCATGATGGCGGCCAGTCATTTCTTTCCTGACCTTGAGGGGCTACTGAGCATCGTTGCACGCAACGGCTTGTTGGTTGCGTCCGGGTTCGCCGAAGGCCGCGCGCATTCGGATATCCTGGCCTCGACCATGGCCGTGGAAAAAACCATCGAGGGTTACGTGGTGAATGGCAGCAAGAAGCCTTGCACCATGACCCATCATTTCGACGTGATCACGTTTGGTGTCAACTATGTTGATCCAGAAGGTCACATGTATCTTGGCATTGGTGCGGGGCTGGCGGGCGATCCATGTATCGAGCGCAAGAAGTTCTGGTCTGTTCCGCATTTGCAGGCGGCTGACAGTCACGAGGTCCGGTTCAACAATCTGGTTGTTCCTGAGTCCATGATGCATTTCAGCAAAACCGTGGATGAGCAGCTCGGTGAGGATCAACAGGGAACGGGTAACCATTTGTTTGCGATCTGGTTCCAGTTGCTGGCTTCAGCGTCCTATCTGGGCATGGCATCCGCGTTGGCATCGTGCACACTGACGGCGGGTAAAGGTTCGGCGGAGGACCGGGCGCTGTTGCTGATCGATCTGCAAGGGGCGACGATGGCATTGCAAGGGTTGGCAACGTCGATAGATGAAAACCGATTCTTGCGTGCTGACCTGGCGCGTGCTCAGGCCACACGTTTCTCGGTGCAGGAAGCGGTCAACCGTATTGGCACGCGCGCCTTCGAACTTATGGGGGGGATGGCTTTCATGTCGTCTGAAGAAGTCGCCTATCTGCTGGTGGCAACGCGAGTGCTGGCATTCCATCCGACTTCCAGGATTGCCAGCAGTGCATTCCTGTGTGAGCAGCTGAGCTAGAAAGGTAAGAAGGTGAGGTTAGCGTCGGCTGCTGACCTCGGCCGGTACATCGTCACCTGCCATACGCTTGCGGAACAACGCCGTGCGCGCCAGCAGCAGGGTAGTCACCGGCACTGTGATCGACAGCAGAATTGGTATCAACCATCCGTGCAGCACCGGCGCGGACTTGAGCACCGAAAAGTAAATGATCGACGCCAATGCCACGCACCACGCGGCCAACGTCGAGGCCAGTGCCGGCGGATGCATACGCTGGAAAAAGTCCTTAAGCCGCAACAACCCAATCGCGCCAATCAGCGCAAACACACTGCTGAGCACCAGCAGCACCGCCACCATCACTTCCACCCACAACGGCATCATTCAATCACCTCCCCACGCAGCAGGAATTTGGCCAGGGCAAACGAGCCGACGAAGCCGAACAGCGCGATCAGCAGCGCCGCTTCGAAGTAGGTGTCACTGGCGTAACGAATGCCCAGCACCAGCATCATCAGCATGGCCAGGATGTACAGGTAGTCCAGCGCGAGTACCCGGTCTTGTGCGGACGGGCCTCTGAACAGGCGGATCAGGGTCAGCACCATGGCCACCGAGAACAGGAACAGGCTGAACAGGATCGCATTGGCGAGCAGAGCGCTCATTCGAAGATCTCCATCAGGGGCCGTTCGTAGGCGCTTTTGAAATGTTCGATGAAGGACGCTTCGTCATCCAGATCGAATACATGCAACAGCAGGACACTGCGGTCCAGGGCCAGTTCCGACCAGATGGTGCCGGGCACCACGGTGGTGATCATCGACAGCGCCGCCAGGCCGTTGGCGTCGCGCAGGTCCAGGGGGATCTTGATAAAGCGCGAACGCGGTGGTCGCGAGCCGCACGTCAGCACGCCCCACGCCACTTGCAGGTTGGACACGATCACGTCGTGGCCGACCAACAGGAACAGGCGCAGGATCACACCGGGACGGCGCAGCCTGATCGGTTGCGGACGCAGCGGCGCCATCATCAGCGGTGCAAGGAACCCCAGCAGCGCGCCCAACAGCAGGTTGCCGGGGCTGACGGACAGGTTCAGCACCAGCCACAGTACCCACAGCGCCAACGACAACCACGGGGCAGGAAACAGGCGTCTCATGGCTGTACCTCCCGTGCGGCGGTCTTGGCTTCGGGGCTCGGCACCGGGCGCGTGGCCATGACGGCCATCACGTAGCGTTCCGGGTTGTTCAGGTTCTGGGCGGCGGCGAGGGTGTAGCGCATCAGCGGTTCGGCCTTGAAGGTCAGCGCAATACTCAGGCCCAGCAGCAGGAAGATCGGCAGGCACTCGTAGCGACGCAGCAAGGGCGAGGGGCGTTCTTCCGGTGTCCAGAAGCGCTGGATGCCCAGGCGCGCAAACGCGATCAGCGAGGCCAGCCCGGACAAAATCAGCAGCGCCACCAGGCCCCAGGCCGCCGGGCGAATCGGCTCATCCACGGCATTGCCCAGGCCCAGCGGGTTGACCAGCGCACTCAACAAACTGAGCTTGCCGATAAACCCGGACAGCGGCGGCATGCCGATGATCAACAGGGCGCAGGCGATAAAGCTCAAGCCCAGGAACGCCATGGTCCAGGGGATCACCTGGCCGACCACGGCTTTCTGCTCGTCATCCAGGTTCACGCCCGGCCGTGGATGCAGCGATTCCATGGCCTTGGGCAGCGCATCGATTTCTTCATCCAGCGGCAGGTCGTTGGCCGAGCGTGAGCGTTCGATCAACTCGGCCAGTAGGAACAGCGCGCTCAATGCCAGGGTGGAGCTGACCAGATAAAACAACGCCCCCGCCGTCAGGCTCGGCTGGGCAAAACCCACCGCCGACAGCAGGATCCCGGCGGAGACCAGAATGCTCAAGCTGGCCATGCGCTCCAGGCGTTGCGCTGCAAGCATTGCCAGTGCCGCGCAGACGATGGTCGCCATGCCGCCATACACCAGCCAGTCGCCGCCAAACAGCGCCGACGCCCCGGCCTGGCCGGAGAACAGCAGGGTCCACAAACGCAGCACGGTGTACACGCCGACCTTGGTCATGATCGCAAACATCGCCGCCACCGGCGCACTGGCCGAGGAGTAGGCGGGCGCCAGCCAGAAGTTCAGCGGCCACATGCCGGCCTTGGCCAGGAACGCCGTCGCGAGGATCGCCGCGCCGGCGTGCAGCAGGCCACGGTCAGCTTCGGGCACCAGCGGGATTTTTAACGCCAGGTCAGCGAAATTCAGCGTGCCGGTGACGCCATAGATCATCGCCGCGCCAATCAGGAACAGCGACGACGCCAGCAGGTTGATCGCGATGTAATGCAGCCCTGCCGACACCCGCGCGCGGCCGGAGCCGTGCAGCATCAAACCGTAGGACGCCGCCAGCAGCACTTCGAAGAACACG
Organism: Pseudomonas lactucae; assembly: GCF_016937615.1. Lineage (GTDB taxonomy): Bacteria > Pseudomonadota > Gammaproteobacteria > Pseudomonadales > Pseudomonadaceae > Aquipseudomonas > Aquipseudomonas lactucae. Next base: position 6,301 of record NZ_JAFHKI010000149.1, read on the forward strand.
AACAGGTTGAACAGGTCGGCGGTAAGAAAGGCGCCGTACAGACCCATCATCTGAATCTGGAACAATGCATGGAAACTGGTGCCGGCACGGTCCCAGCGGGCCATGGCGAACAGCAGCGCGCTTACGCCGATGATCCCGGTGAGCACCAGCATCAGTGCCGATAGTTGATCGACCATCAGCACGATGCCGAACGGCACCTGCCAGTTGCCCGGCAGGTACACGCCAATCGAACCGGGGCCGTCCTGTTGCGTCCAGTACAGCAGCAATACGGCAATGCCCAGGCCGATCAGGCTGGAGAACAGATTGATCCTGGCTTTGAGCGGACGACGTTTTTCGCCGAGCATCAGCATCATCGCGGCGGTCAGCAACGGTAGCAGGATCGGCGCGACGATCAGTTGATTGATCCCACTCATTCCTTGGGCTCCCGGCCATCCACATGGTCCGTCCCGGTCAAGCCCCGGGAGGCCAGCAGCACCACCAGGAACAGCGCGGTCATGGCGAAGCTGATCACGATGGCCGTCAGCACCAGGGCCTGGGGCAGCGGGTCGGTGTAGTTGAGCAAGTCTTGCGGCACGCCGTCCTTGATGATCGGCTCTTTGCCGATGAACAGGCTGCCCATGCTGAAAATGAACAGGTTGACGCCATACGACAACAGGCACAGGCCCATCACCACCTGGAACGTCCGCGGGCGCAGGATCAACCACACGCCCGAGGCCGCCAGGACCCCAATGGCAATTGCGATGACTTCTTCCATCAGGCGGCTCCTTCTGTGGCGGCAACGGCTTTGGGCTGGTTGCCCGGTTTGTGCGCGCGCACCGATTGGTGGCCGAGGGCCGTGAGCATCAGCAGCGTCGAGCCAACCACCATGGCGTACACGCCGACGTCGAAGAACAATGCGCTGGCGATATGAATATCCCCCAGCAGCGGCAGGCTTAAATGCCAGGTGTGGGTGGTGAGGAACGGGTACCCGACAAACAGCGCGCCGAGCCCGGTGAGGGTCGCCGACAGCAGGCCGAAGCCCATCCAGCGCATTGGCCGCAGGCTCATCTGCGCCTCGACCCATTGGGTGCCGGCGACCATGTATTGCAGGATAAACGCCACCGACATCACCAGCCCCGCGACAAAGCCGCCGCCCGGTTGGTTGTGGCCGCGCATGAACAGGTAGAACGACACCACCAGCGCAATCGGCAGCAGCAGGCGCACCAGCACCGCCGGTACCATCATGAAGCCGAGCGCGGTGTCATTGGCCTGGCGCGGGTTGACCAGGTCGGTGGCCACGTCCGGCGCCAGTTGGCGCTGTTGCGCGGGCAGTTGCATGCTTTCCTTCGAAGGACGGAAGCGGCGCAGCAGGGCGTAGACCGTGAGCGCCACGGCGCCGAGTACGGTGATTTCGCCCAGGGTATCGAAGCCACGGAAGTCCACCAGCATCACGTTCACCACATTGCTGCCGCCGCCTTCGGGCAGGGCGCGGCTCAAGTAGAACGAGGAGATATCGTTGGGGGTCTGGCGCGTCAGCATCGCATAGGACAGCAACGCCATGCCGCCACCGACCACGGTGGACAACAGGAAGTCACGCAGGCGACGGATACGTGCCTTGCGCAACGAGCTGGGCAGTGGCGAGACTTCTTCTATCCGCCGTGGCAGCCAGCGCAGGCCGAGCAGGATCAGCACCGTAGTGACGACTTCCACGACCAACTGGGTCAGCGCCAGGTCCGGTGCCGAGAACCACACGAAGGTGACGCAGGTCATCAGGCCGCACACGCTGACCATGGTCAGGGCCGCCAGCCGGTGATACTTGGCTTGCCAGGCGGCGCCCAGGGCACAGGCAATCGCCAGCAGCCACAGGGTCACGAACACGACGGAACCGGGGATCTTCGGCCGGTCGCCCCAGGTGAGGCCACTGTTGAACATCGGGATCATGGCGCCGATCACTGCAACGATCACCAGCAGGAACAACTGGGTCTGCAGGCGCTTGGTGCTGATGCGTTTTTCGATCTTGCGCACCCCGCGCATCATCACCACCAGGCAGCGTTCGAAACCACGTTTGCCGTTGAAATAGCTGATGACCGGCGGGTATTTGAAGCGACCGCGCTTGAGCTGTTTGCGCAGCATCAGGTAAAGCACCACGCCGCCGGTCATGGCCACCAGGCTCATGATCATCGGCGCGTTCCAGCCGTGCCAGATCGCCAGGCTGTACTGCGGCAGGACGCCGCCGACCACCGGCAACGCGGCGGCGGCGAGGATCGAGCCGACCACCTGGGCCGGGAAGATCCCCACCAGCAGGCAGGTGAATACCAGCAGCTCAACCGGCGCACGCATCCAGCGTGGGGGTTCGTGGGGCGTGTGCGGCAGGTCGGTGGCGGGCGGGCCGAAGAACACATCCACGGTAAAGCGCAGGGCATAGGCCACGCTGAAGGTGCCGGCAATGGTCGCAATCACCGGCAGGGCGATTTCCACCCATTTTGTCGCCGAGATAAACACCGTTTCGGCGAAGAACATCTCTTTGGACAGGAAACCATTGAGCAACGGCACGCCGGCCATGGAGGCGCTGGCCACCATCGCCAGGGTCGCGGTAAACGGGATCAGCCGCACCAGGCCGCTGAGCTTGCGGATATCGCGGGTGCCGCTTTCGTGGTCGATGATGCCCGCCGCCATGAACAGCGAGGCCTTGAAGGTGGCGTGGTTGAGGATATGGAACACTGCCGCGACGGCGGCCAGCGGGCTGTTGAGCCCCAGCAGCAAGGTGATCAGCCCGAGGTGACTGATCGTGGAGTAGGCCAGCAGGCCCTTGAGATCGTTTTGGAACATGGCGCAGTAAGCGCCGAGGAGGAGGGTGAGGGCGCCGGCGCCGCCGACGATCCAGAACCATTCTTCGCTGCCCGACAGCGACGGCCACAGGCGGGCCAGCAGGAACACGCCGGCCTTCACCATCGTCGCCGAATGCAGATAGGCCGAAACCGGCGTCGGCGCCGCCATGGCGTGGGGCAGCCAGAAGTGGAACGGGAACTGCGCGCTCTTGCTCAACGCGCCGATCAGCACCAGGGCCAGCATCACCGGGTACAGCGAGTGCGCGCGAATCTGATCGCCCGCCGCCAGCACCTGCTCCAGGTCATAGCTGCCGACGATATGCCCCAGCAGCATCACCCCCGCCAGCAGGCACAAACCGCCCGCGCCGGTGACCATCAACGCCATATAGGCACCGCGTCGTGCGTCCGCGCGGTGGTGCCAATAGCCGATCAGCAAGAACGAGAACAGGCTGGTCAGTTCCCAGAAGAACACGATCTGCACCAGGTTGCCGGAGATCACCAGCCCGAGCATGGCGCCCATGAACGCCAGGAAAAACGCGAAGAAACGCGGCACCGGGTCTTCCGGCGACATGTAGTAACGCGCATACAGCGACACCAGCGTGCCGATGCCCAGCACCAGCATCGAGAACAACCAGGCGAAGCCATCCATGCGCAGCACGAAGTTCAGCCCCAGGCTGGGCAACCACATGAATTCTTCGCGGATCACGCCGCCATAGGCGACCTGGGGGTAGAGCAGGGCAACTTGAACAGTCCCCACCAGCGCCACGAGGCCGGCCAGCAGGGATTCGGTATTACGTGCGTTGTGCGGCAGCAAGGCCGCCAGACAGCTGCCGATAAAAGGCAGAAGCAGTAGAACTATCAGGGACATAGGCTTCTAATCTGCGGGAGTTTGGGATGCATCATACGTGCCGCTTTCGTGATCACCAAACGGCAAGATGTGGCAGGATCCTACAAGGTAGGACGAAAACTCCTATTTGGCACTGTTTCAAAATTCGCAGAATTGGAATGCCGACTCCTGTGGGAGCCGGGCTTGCCCGCGATGGCAATATTACAGGCACCACAGTATCTGGAGGCTATCCCTGGCGCTTTTGTTCCAACGCATCGGCCAAGTCAACCGCCTTCTGCCCCTTGGTCTTCATCTCACTCACAATCACCGCCAGCACAATCAACACCGCCCCCAGCATCGCAATTGGTGGGAAACGCTCCCCGGCAATCCGCCCCACCACGCCGGCCCATACCGGCTCGCCGGCATAAATCAACGTGGCTCGCGTGGGCGAAACGCTCTGTTGCGCCCAGTTCATCGCGACCTGGATCACCGCGCTGGTCAAGCCCAGGCCCACCGCACTGAACAGCAACAACCACGAGAACCCCGGCAATGCCTCGCCCATCGGCACGACCATCAGGAACGACAGCAGCGATGCCGTGGCCAGTTGCACCACAGTGACGCGACGTACATCCACCTGCCCGGCAAATGCGCTGATCAGGATGATTTCCGCGGCAATCGCGATGGCGCCGATCAAGGTCGCGATTTCGCCGGGGCTGAAATTCAGCGATGCCCCGGTCGGCCCGGTCAACAGCATCAACCCGGCAAACGCCAGCATGATGCCGATGCTGGGCATCAAGCCCGGACGACGTCCCAGCACCAGCCATTGCAGCAACGGCACGAACGGCACATACAGCGCGGTGATGAACGCTGACTGGCTGCTCAGGATGGTTTGCAGGCCGATGGTCTGCAGGCCGTAGCCGAACATGATCGCCACGCCGATAAACACCCCGGCCTTCAGCTCGAACAGGGTCAGGTCGCGCAGGGTGCGCAGGGAAAAGAACCCGACCACGATCGCCGCCGCCGCAAAGCGCAGGCCCACGAAAAACATCGGCCCGCTGACGGTCATGGCATGCTGTACCAGCAAAAACGTACCGCCCCAGATCATGGTGATAAACACCAGGATGCATTCGGCTTTGCTGAAGCGGTTGAAACGCGAAGGGGAGGTCGGGGCAGTCATGGCGGCTCTGGTCTTGCATGGGAAAGGCACGGACCGCACAATGCGCCGCACGCTGGGCAGTATACTGCGCACACCCACCCATTGAGCAATATAGTGCACAAAGAAAATCCACAACGGGCCTCGGTCCTGCAGCACGTCAGCCAGAACGTTCGTCGCCTGCGCCACGCCGCCGACCTGAGCCAGACCGCGCTTTCGGAAAAGTCCGGCGTCAGCCGGCGCATGCTGGTGGCCATCGAAGCCGGCGAGAAGAACGTCAGCCTGTCCACCCTCGACCGCGTGGCCGAAGCGTTGGAGGTGGCTTTCAGCGACTTGATCCAGGCGCCGGATGCGCCCGACCACAGTCGCATCAATGAGCTGGCCTGGGCCGGTGATATCCCCGGCAGTAAAGCGGTGCTGCTGGCCAAGGCCACTGCGCGACGTGAAGTCGAGTTATGGGAAATGCGTCTGGAACCGGGTGATTGCTACAGCCCGGACCCCGACCCGGAAGGCTGGAGCGTGCAGTTATTCGTGTTCGAAGGATGCCTGACCCTGCTGCTGGGAGATGAAGAAAAACAGGTCGCCGCCGGTGAGTTTTTCATGTTTGCCAGCCGCCAGGTGCATGGCTATCGCAATGAAGGTGACGTCGCCGTGAGCTTCGTTCGCAACGTGGTGATCTAACTGTCCGCCAGGCAACAGTGGATGTGCAGTTTGCTGGTTTAAAGCCGCGCTCTGCGGCGCCGATTTACCAGCAAATCGCTGATTTTATTGACGATTAAGTTCAGGCACGACTCCTGCAATCACTCCGGTATTCCCTCGGAGCCTGGAGTCGGCCCATGTCAGCCCACCCTCAACACCCTGCCCATATCATTCGCTCGGACGCGGAGGCCATCGAAGTCGCCACGCGCCTGGCCGAGCGTTTTGCCGTCGAGGCCAGCGTGCGCGACCGCGAGCGGCGCCTGCCTTTCGCTGAACTGGACGAGTTCTCCGCCAGCGGCCTGTGGGGCATCACCGTGCCCAAGGCCTACGGCGGCGCCGGGGTGTCCTATGTGACGGTGGCCGAGGTGATCAAGTTGATCTCCGCTGCCGATCCGTCCCTGGGGCAGATCCCGCAGAACCACCTGGGTGTGGTGGACCTCCTGCTGCAAACCGCCACCGAGGAACAAAAGCGCTTTTACTTCGCCAAGGTGCTGGCGGGTTACCGTTTCGGCAATGCCTTTTCCGAGGCCAAGAGCAAAAACGCCGGCACCTTTGATACCCAGATCCGCTTTCACGGCGACACCGCCCAGATCAACGGCGAGAAGTTCTACTGCACCGGCGCGCTGTTCGCGCATATCGTGCCTACCGCGGGCAGCAACGAAAATGGCCAGGTCTTTATCGGTCTGGTCGAACGCAATGCCCCCGGCCTGACCGTGATCGACAACTGGGACGGTTTCGGCCAGCGCACCACCGCCAGCGGCGGCGTAACCCTCGACGGCGTGACCGTCCCCTTGAGCGCGGTGATCCCCGCCCACCTGGCCTTTGACCAACCCACGGCCGACGGGCCGATTTCGCAAATCATCCAGGCGGCGGTCGATACCGGCATTGCCCTTGGGGCCCTTGAACACGCCAAAGTCCATGCCCGCCAGGCGCGGCCCTGGATCGACAGCCAACAGGATCACGGCTGGCAGGACCCGTTCACCATTGCCGCCATCGGCGACCTGGAATGGCGCGTGCACGGCACCGAAGCCATCCTCGCCAAGGCCGGCATCGCGGTCGACCAGGCCCTGGCCGAACCGAATGAAGACACCGTGGCCCACGCTTCGCTGGTCGTCGCCCAGGCCAAAGTGCTGTCGGCCGAAACCGCCTTGCTCGCCAGCAGCAAACTCTTCGAACTGGCCGGCACCCGCTCGGTCACCGCCAGGCACAACCTCGACCGTTTCTGGCGCAACGCACGCACCCACACCCTGCACGACCCGGCCCGCTGGAAATACCACCTGATCGGCAACTACGTGCTCAACGGCGTAAAGCCCGCGCGCCACGCCTGGAACTGAGGAGCCTGACCCATGACCGCACTGACGCTCGCCCGCCAACTGCTGGACAGCACCCGTCGTCACGTTGAGAAAAGCGACGACCCCTACGTGATCAGCCGTTTCGGCGACTTGCAGATCCGCGTCGACGTGGCCGCCGCGCTGCTTGAACGCGCCGACACCCACCCCAGCCCGGTGGCCGCCACCGAAGCGCAGATCGCCGCCGCCGAGGCCCTGATTGCCGCCAGCAACGGTGAGTTCGAATTGACCGGTCAACGCACCGCGCTGCCGTCGACCCTCGATGACCCGTTGCGCTGGAAATACCAGGTTGTCGGCAACTACCACCTCAACGGAGTGCTTTGATGGCCCGCCAAATCCGCTTGAATGCCTTCGACATGAACTGCGTCGGCCACCAGTCGCCCGGCCTGTGGGCGCATCCGCGTGACCGTTCGTGGCAGTACAAGGACCTGGACTACTGGACCGACCTGGCAAAAATCCTGGAGCGTGGCAAATTCGACGGCCTGTTTATCGCCGACGTGCTGGGCATCTACGATGTGTACAACGGCAACGGCGCCGCGGCGATTCGCCAGGCTACCCAGGTGCCGGTCAATGATCCGCTGTCGCTGATCGCGCCGATGGCGCTGGTCACCGAACACTTGGGGTTTGGCCTGACCGCGTCGCTGTCCTTCGAGCATCCGTATCCGTTCGCGCGCCGGCTGTCGACCCTCGATCATCTGACCAAGGGCCGCATCGGCTGGAACATCGTCACGTCCTACCTGGAAAGCGGCGCCAAGAACCTCGGCCAGAAAGCCCAGACCGAACACGATGCGCGTTATGACTATGCCGAGGAATACCTCGAAGTTTGCTACAAGCTCTGGGAAGGCAGCTGGGAGGAGGGCGCGGTGCTGCGCGACCGTGAGCGTCGCATCTTCAGCGACCCGAGCAAAATCCATGAGATCCGCCACGTCGGCAAGCACTTCCAAGTGCCCGGCATTCACCTGTGCGAACCGTCGCCGCAACGCACGCCGGTGCTGTACCAGGCCGGCGCGTCCAGCCGTGGCAAACAGTTCGCCGCCGAGCAGGCCGAATGCGTGTTCGTCGCCGCACCGTCGAAGGTATTGCTGAAAAAAACCGTGGCCGATATTCGTCGCCGTGCCGCTGAAGCGGGGCGCGATCCGAAGAAGATCCTGATCTTCAACCTGCAGACGGTGATCGTCGACGAAACGGATGCCAAGGCCAAAGCCAAGTTCGACGAGTACAAATCCTACGTCAGCTACGAAGGCGCGATGGCGCTGATTTCCGGCTGGACCGGTATCGACTTCAGCCAGTTCAAACCGGACGAACCGCTCAAGCACGTACACACCAATGCGATTCAATCGGCGGTGGAAGCCTTCTCCACGGCGGACCCGAACAAGGTCTGGACACCCAATGAACTGGCCGACTGGGTCGGTATCGGCGGCTTTGGCCCACTGTTTGTCGGCGGTCCGCAAACCGTCGCCGACCTGTTGCAGGAGTGGGTGGAAGACACCGATGTGGACGGCTTCAACCTGGCCTATGCACTGACCCACGAGACCTTTATCGACGCCGTGGAGTGGCTGGTGCCGGAGTTGCAAAAGCGTGGCGTATACAAGACCGAATACGCCCAGGGCACCTTGCGCGAGAAGTTGTTTGGCGACGGTGCAAGGTTGGGTCCAAACCACCCCGGCGCCAGCTACCGCGATCTGTCTGGTGCACGAAATTCCAATGTGGGAGGGG
>NZ_JAFHKI010000015.1 GCF_016937615.1 Pseudomonas lactucae
TATCGAAAGCGTACGGGGCACGGCTGACCCTGGGGGATTCACCTTTGGGTGGGGCGGCGTTCAGGATTCATTTTCCGGCTGTTTGATCGGCAGTGGCTTGACTGGCCTCATCGGGAGCAAGCCCCCTCCCACATTTTGATCTCTGAATACATTCAAGTGTGGGAGGGGGCTTGCCCCCGATGAGGTCCGGCCAGACGACACATCTTTAACGCTCCTGCGCTCTGTAGGCCCCCGGCGTCAGCCCCGTCCACTTCTTGAACGCCCGATGAAACGCCGACGGCTCGGAAAATCCCAACTGCTCGGCGATGGCCTGCAATGACACGTGCGCATGGCCCAAATGATAGATGGCGATATCTCGCCGCAACTCATCCTTGAGCGCCTGAAAGCTGCTGCCTTCTTCGCGCAAATGCCGTCGCAGGGTCTGCGGGCTGATGTGCAGGTGCTGGGCGATGGCTTCCAGGTCCGGCCAGGGCGTGTGATCGCGGCTAAGCAAGCGGCGTATCTGGCTGCTCAAGCTGTCGCCTTCGTCCGGGCGCGCCAGCAAGTCGGCGGGGGAGCGTTCGAGGAAGTGCTTGAGGGTGCGTTCATCCTGCAACAGCGGCAGGCTCAGGTAGCGCGCGGGAAACACAAGGCTGGTGTTCGGTGCACGAACACCAGTGTGCAGGGAAACAGCAGGTCATATTCACCGGCGTGGGCCGGCATCGGGTAACTGAACGAGGCCTGGTGCAGACGAATGCGCTGGCCGATCAACCAACTGCCCAGGCGATGCCAGATCACCAGCAGGCATTCACTGAGGAAGTGGTCCGGGTCCCACAATGGCGAGTCGTCCAGGCTCAGGCGGGCCATATCGCCTTCGCGTGACAGCTGCCAGCGCGGGCCTTGTGGGAATAGGCTATAAAATAATAGGCCGCGCTCCAGTGCCTTCTCCAGGGTGCGGCAGTGGATCAGCGCGTGGCACATCATGGCGAAGGTGCCGCGTTTGCTCGGGCCATCGGCGAACCCCATGTATTCGTCGTCCAGCCCCAGCCAGAGCAGTTGCAGCAGCCGGGTAAATTGTTCCGGAGCGATGCGGGCGCGGGGTTCGGCCAACAGTTCCGGTGTGATGCCCACCTGCTGTAACAGGCCCGAGGCATCGTAACCGGCCCGACGCGCACCGCCGAGTGCGGCTCGGGCATAGTGACTGGCGATGGTACGTTCACGCATGCGAGGCCCCCGGTCCATGAAGTGGCGGATGGTAGTCACCAGTAGGAGCGGGCGACAAGGCGGATATCCGCCAAATTGTAGGACGGGATTGGGTAAGTGGGCGGAAATCCGCCACCTGACTTGGCGCATGGGAGGGCGCCTGGAAACGGCCAGCCCTGATGTCTAAAGGCCTTTAGCGGTTTTACGCAAAGTGGCACGACGTTTGCGATAAAGATTACAGCGCAGGCCTGGAGCACAGTCCTCGCAAACAACAAATCCCTCCAGTGCAGGAGGGTTCGCAATTCAAGTGTCGTGGGCATGGCGGATATTTGCCACACGGGACGATTGAGGAACTTTGCAATGACGACTCGTCAGCCACTCTACAAATCCCTGTATCTCCAGGTGATCGTCGCAATCGTTATCGGTATATTGCTCGGTCACTTCTACCCCGAGACCGGCGTGGCCCTCAAGCCGCTGGGTGACGGGTTTATCAAACTGATCAAAATGGTCATCGCCCCGATCATCTTCTGCACCGTTGTCAGCGGCATCGCCGGCATGCAAAGCATGAAATCGGTTGGCAAAACCGGTGGCTACGCGCTGCTCTACTTCGAAATCGTGTCCACCATTGCCCTGCTGATCGGCCTGGTTGTCGTGAACGTCGTGCAACCGGGCGCCGGCATGCACATCGATGTGGCGACCCTGGACGCGTCCAAAGTCGCGGCCTACGTGACTGCCGGTAAAGACCAGAGCATCGTCGGCTTTATCCTCAACGTGATCCCTAACACCATCGTCGGCGCGTTCGCCAACGGCGATATCCTGCAAGTGCTGATGTTCTCGGTGATCTTCGGTTTTGCCCTGCACCGCCTGGGTGCCTACGGCAAGCCGGTGCTGGACTTCATCGATCGCTTTGCCCACGTGATGTTCAACATCATCAACATGATCATGAAGCTCGCACCGCTCGGTGCCCTGGGCGCCATGGCGTTCACCATCGGTGCCTACGGTGTGGGTTCGCTGGTGCAACTGGGCCAGTTGATGATCTGCTTCTACATCACCTGCATCCTGTTCGTGGTCGTGGTGCTTGGTGCCATCTGCCGCGCTCACGGCTTCAGTGTGTTGAAGCTGATCCGCTACATCCGTGAAGAGCTGCTGATCGTGCTGGGGACTTCGTCTTCGGAATCCGCACTGCCACGCATGCTGATCAAGATGGAGCGTCTGGGCGCGAAGAAATCCGTCGTCGGCCTGGTCATTCCGACCGGCTACTCGTTCAACCTCGACGGTACCTCGATCTACCTGACCATGGCGGCCGTGTTCATCGCCCAGGCCACCGACACCCATATGGACATCACCCACCAGATCACGCTGCTGCTGGTGCTGCTGCTGTCCTCCAAAGGCGCTGCTGGCGTGACCGGCAGTGGTTTCATCGTACTGGCTGCGACCCTGTCGGCTGTCGGCCACCTGCCGGTTGCCGGTCTGGCGCTGATCCTGGGTATCGATCGTTTCATGTCCGAAGCCCGTGCGCTGACCAACCTGGTGGGTAACGCCGTTGCCACCATCGTTGTGGCCAAGTGGGTCAAGGAACTGGACACCGACAAGCTGCAAAGCGAGCTGGCGTCCGGCGGTACCGGTATCTCCGAAACCCGCGAAATCGACGACCTGGGCGTGGCCGAAGGCCCTGCACCTACTGTCAAGTAAGTCGCTGATGGCGTGAATGCACGCTGACAGTTATCCGCAAACGCGACTGGTTCGGGGCGTTTGCTTTTGTGGCGGGGAACTTCGGTTTTTTTTGGTTTACAGTGGGCGCGACATTGCTTGTGGGAGGCCTGATGGACAGTGTGGATCTGAATGTCCTGCGCAGCGTGCTGGAGTGGCGTCGCGCCGGGCAGCGTGTGATGTTGTACAGCGTGGTGCAGACCTGGGGCAGCGCGCCGCGCCCGCCGGGAGCGATGCTGGCCCTGCGCGGTGACGGTGTGGTGATCGGCTCGGTGTCGGGCGGTTGCATCGAAGATGACTTGATCGCCGGCTGCAGGATGGCCGCTTGCCCGCTGACGGCCCGCCCGTGCAACTGGTGACCTACGGCGTAACGCGTGATGAGGCGGCGCGGTTTGGTCTGCCCTGCGGCGGCACCCTGCGCCTGACTGAAGAGCGGGTGGACGATTGGTCTTGGGTCGAGGCGCTGCTGGCGCGCTGTGAAAATCATCAGGTCGTTGCGCGTGAGCTGAACCTGGCCACGGGCGAGGTGACGCTGAGCGACGCAAGCAAGACCGATGTGGTGAGCTTCGACGGTGAGCGCTGCGTGCCATCTATGGCCCACGCTGGCGCCTGCTGTTGATCGGCGCGGGGCAGTTGTCGCGTTACGTGGCGGAGATGGCGCGCCTGCTGGATTTCGAAGTGCTTATCTGTGATCCGCGCGAAGAGTTTGTCTACGGCTGGGAAGAACAGCACGGCCGCTTTGTGCCGGCATGCCCGATGAAGCGGTGCTCGCTATCCAGACCGACGAGCGCACGGCCATCGTCTGCCTGACCCACGACCCGCGCCTGGACGATATGGCGTTGTTGACGGCGTTGAATTCCAGGGCTTTCTACATTGGCGCGCTGGGGTCGCGGGTCAATACCCAGAAACGCCGGCAAACTCTGGCCGCGCTGGGGTTGTCAGCCGAGGCGATTGCACGTTTGCATGGGCCGATTGGCCTGCATATCGGCAGCCATACGCCGGCGGAGATTGCGTTGTCGTTGATGGCGGAAATCGTCGCGATCAAGAACGGCGTCGCGCCTATGCAGAAAAAGCCGCTGCCGGTAGCCGCTGAGTGACCGTAACGGCGATTGTGCTGGCGGCGGGGCGGGGGAGCCGGTTTCGTGCCGAGGCGGGGGCTGATCAGGATAAATTGCTCGCGCCCTGCTTAGGTCGGGACGGCGTGACGCGGCCGGTGATTGAGCAGGTACTGGTGAATCTGCCGGGCAGTATCGTGCAGCGGTGGTTGGTCACCTCGCCGGAGCGCCTGGAAGTGATTCGATTGGCCCAGGTGCATGGTTGCCAGGTTCTGCTGCTGGAATCTTCCGGTATGGGCCAAAGCATCGCCGCAGCCGTTGCGGCCAGTGCTTCGGCACAGGGCTGGCTGGTGGTGCTGGGGGATATGCCGTTTATTCGATCCTCGACCATCGAGCGTATGCTGGCCGATCCGGCAGATATCACCGTGCCGGTGTATGCCGGGCAGTATGGGCATCCGGTGGCTTTCGGTCGTGTATTGGGGCCGAAGTTGATGGCGTTGACCGGGGATCGTGGCGCGAAGCCTTTGTTTTCACAGGCACGGGTGCGGGACGTGCAGGTGGATGATCCTGGCGTGCTGTGGGATGTGGATGTGCCGCAGCGGTTGGCGTTCAGCGCGGACTGAATGGGGGGAGAACGGTGTGTTCGAGTTTTTTGCAAGAAAAAGCCCCGCCTGATCACTCAGGCGGGGCTTTTTAATCGCAGCTGGAATCACACGAGGGGTTTAGTCTCGTGCTTCTGTTTCCTGTGCGGCGGCTGCAGCCGCGGCTTCAGCTTCCTTGCGACGACGACGCACTTCACGTGGGTCGTTCGGTGCGCGACCGTTTTCGGTCAGGGCGCTGGCCGGTGCGGCTTCAACCACTGGTGCGACAACTTCGGCAACCACCGGCGCTTCAACCACAGGCACCGGTTCAACGACCGGAGCCGGCTCAACCACTGGCGCAGGTTCGGCAACCACGACATCAACAACCGGCGTTGGCGCTTCTTCTACCACAGGGGCAGGGGCGGGCGCTTCAACCGGAGCGGTAGGTTCGGCAGTCCATTGGAAGGCGGTCTGTTCTTCACGAACTTCTCGCACTTGCGGGGCTGCTTCTGCTTCCACGACGGCTTCCACCACTGGCTGAGGCTCAACCACAGGGGCCGGTTCAGCAGCGGCCACTTCCACTTCTGGTTGCGCTTCAGGTGCCTGGGTCACTTCCAAATCCGGAACCACTGGGGCTTCGATTGGGGTAGTGGCTTCGACAACCGGTGCTTCCACGACTGGCGCTTCAACAGCCGGCGCTTCAACCTCTGGGGTTTGGGCGACGGGTGTTTCGACAACGGCGCTTTCTTCGACAGCCGCAGTGGCGCGTTCAGCCTGCTCGTGAGCCTGGGCTTCGGCAGGTGCGCTGATGACCGAGCTGGCAACGGCGGCGGTCACGGCCAGGCCGGCAGCCAGTTCGGCGCCAGTCGGTTCGTTGGCCTGAGTTTCTGCGCTCTCGCCGGCTTCTTCCGAACCTTCGATCACATTGCCGTTGGCATCACGCTGACGCTCACGACGGTTGCTGCGACGACGCTGGCCACGGGAGCGGCGGCGTGGACGATCGCCTTCGGCGCCTTCCTGTCCGTCTTCCTGCAGTTGCTCTTCGCCGGTCAGTACTTCTTCTTCGCTGGCGGCAGCGGCTTGCTCGGCGCGTGGTTGACGCTCTTCACGCGGAGCACGTGGTTGACGCTCCTCACGTGGCGCACGCTCTTCACGCGGCTGGCGAGCCGGGCGTTCTTCGGTGGCCACGGCGGCGGCAGCGGCAACAGCGGGCGCTGCGTCCAGCGGCTCGCGCAGTTCACGCACGCGTTCTTCACGCTCGCCACGCGGCTTGCGATCTTCACGCGGGGCGCGTGGGGTACGTGGTGCGCGCTCTTCACGCGGTGCGCGTTCTTCACGTGCTACGGCCGGGGTCTCTTCACGGGCTTCGCGAGGTGCACGCTCTTCACGTGGCGCGCGTTCTTCGCGAGGTGCGCGTTCTTCGCGAGGTGCGCGCTCTTCGCGCGGCTTGCGCTCTTCGTCACGACGACCGTTGCGGTTACGGCTCTGCTGGCGACCGTTGCGACGTTCTTCGTTGCGCGCCGGGCGTTCGGTAGCAGGTTTTTCAACCACGACCGGCGCTGCGGGCTCTTCCTTGGTGGCGAACAGGCTGACCAGCGACTTCACCAGGCCCTTGAACAGGCTTGGCTCAGGCAGGGCGGCCGGCGCGGCAACCGGCGCCGCAGGTTCAACCGGCATCGGTGCGTTGGCACGCGCAGGTGCGGTCTTCACGGCCGCTTCCTGGCGAACCAGGGTGCGGGTTGCGGCGGCTGGCTGGACTTCTTCCACTTCGGCGGCGGCCGCGGCGATTTCATAGCTGGACTGGCCGCTGTGGGCTTCCGGGCTGTCATCACGCAGGCGCTGCACTTCGAAGTGCGGTGTTTCCAGGTGATCGTTCGGCAGAATCACGATACGGGCACGGGTACGCAGTTCGATCTTGGTGATCGAGTTGCGTTTTTCGTTGAGCAGGAACGCGGCAACCGGGATCGGCACTTGCGCGCGAACCTCGGCGGTGCGGTCTTTCAGGGCTTCTTCTTCGATCAGGCGCAGGATCGCCAGGGACAGCGATTCAACGTCACGGATGATGCCGGTGCCGTTGCAACGCGGGCAGACGATGCCGCTGCTTTCGCCCAGGGATGGACGCAGGCGTTGGCGGGACATTTCCAGCAGGCCGAAGCGCGAGATACGGCCGACTTGCACGCGGGCGCGGTCGGCTTCCAGGCATTCGCGGACTTTTTCTTCCACGGCGCGCTGGTTCTTGGCCGGGGTCATGTCGATGAAGTCGATCACGATCAGGCCGCCGATGTCACGCAGGCGCAGCTGGCGGGCGATTTCTTCAGCCGCTTCCAGGTTGGTCTGCAGGGCGGTTTCTTCGATGTCGCTACCCTTCGTGGCACGTGCCGAGTTGATGTCGATGGACACCAGGGCTTCGGTCGGGTCGATCACGATGGAGCCGCCGGAAGGCAGTTCGACCACGCGCTGGAAGGCGGTCTCGATCTGGCTTTCGATCTGGAAACGGTTGAACAGCGGGACGCTGTCTTCGTACAGCTTGATCTTGCTGGCGTACTGCGGCATCACCTGGCGGATGAAGGTCAGGGCTTCGTCCTGGGCTTCAACGCTGTCGATCAGCACTTCGCCGATGTCCTGGCGCAGGTAATCGCGGATAGCGCGGATGATCACGTTGCTTTCCTGGTAGATCAGGAATGGCGCGGAACGATCCAGCGAGGCTTCTTTGATGGCAGTCCAAAGTTGCAGCAGGTAGTCGAGGTCCCACTGCATTTCTTCGCTGCTGCGGCCCAGGCCGGCGGTGCGCACGATCAGGCCCATGTCGGCCGGTGCAATCAGGCCGTTCAGTGCTTCGCGCAGTTCGTTGCGCTCTTCGCCTTCGATGCGACGGGAAATGCCGCCGGCACGTGGGTTGTTCGGCATCAGCACCAGGTAACGACCCGCCAGGCTGATGAAGGTGGTCAGGGCGGCGCCCTTGTTGCCACGTTCTTCTTTTTCGACCTGGACGATGACTTCCTGGCCTTCGCTCAGGACATCCTTGATGTTCACGCGGCCTTCGGGGGCTTTCTTGAAGTATTCGCGGGAGATTTCTTTGAGGGGCAGGAAGCCGTGGCGCTCGGAGCCGAAATCGACAAAGGCAGCCTCAAGGCTTGGTTCGATGCGAGTAATACGGCCTTTATAGATGTTGGCCTTCTTTTGCTCGCGTGCACCGGATTCGATGTCCAGGTCGTAGAGGCGTTGGCCATCTACCAGTGCAACACGCAACTCTTCGGGTTGAGTTGCGTTAATCAGCATTCTTTTCATGTTGTACCGTCGGTTTCCGGGCTGCCGGAAACGGCGTTCGGCACACACGACTTCTCACGGTCGGTGTCAGGTGCGTCAAGAGTGGTTGGCCACTCCAGTGTCCAGCAATAACTCGCCAATTGGGGCGGTATCGCGACGGACGCGTCCTGCTTGTTAGCGGTGGTGACAAAGGCACCACTTCAACAAAAGCTAAGGTCAGGAGGAGGAATCAACCGGCGACTGTGGACGAGATGAAGCGTCTAAATATAAGCCTAGTGCTACACGGTCCGACGGTTGTGCATCTCCACCCTACACGTATCCCTGATAATTCGGGTGCTGCCGCGCGCAGAATCCGCAGCGGGTTGGCATTTACCGTGTTCTCCAATGGGGAGTCCACGCTCATGGCTAAACAAGACTGAGTGCGGGCGATCGCGCTCTCACTCAGCTCTTAACAGGCGTTGTTTCCGAAGCATTCGCCATGGTCTGGCTCAAGGCTGACTGCACTTTGTGAACTGGCCGTAAATATCGGCGCAAAACGCGAGTATTCACTCTGCTTCTTGCACTCGCTTCAGGCCTCATGTCACCTGCGCTTGTTACAATCCTGAGCCTTCCAAGGTGGCCAAAGCCCCGTAGGACGGCCTCGCGTCCTGATGAATTGCGATGGTCAGGGCCGGCAGTTTGCCGCTAGTCCTCTGTCCAGGCCGCTTTTGGCGGCGTTCGCGACTATAGCAGCAATGATTAAGTGCTTCAATTCCATAAAAAATTGTTATCATCGCCGCCATGACGACTACCGCCCCCCCGACCCCCAGCGTCCAGCTGCTTGAGGTCTCGCCGGAATATGCCGGCCAACGCATCGACAATTTTCTCCTGGCCAGGCTCAAAGGCGTGCCCAAGACCTTGATTTATCGCATCTTGCGTAAAGGCGAAGTGCGCGTGAACAAGGGGCGGATCAAGCCCGAGTACAAGCTGCAGGCGGGCGATATCGTCCGTGTGCCGCCGGTACGCGTGCCTGAACGCGATGAGCCCGTGCCGCTGGCCCAGGGCCTGCTGCAACGCCTGGAAGCGTCGATTGTCTTCGAAGACAACAAGTTGATCGTGATCAACAAGCCGTGCGGCATTGCGGTTCACGGCGGCAGCGGTCTTAACTTCGGGGTGATCGAAGCGTTTCGTCAGTTGCGCCCCGATGCCAAGGAGCTTGAGCTTGTGCACCGCCTGGACCGTGACACTTCCGGCCTGCTGATGATCGCCAAGAAACGCAGCATGTTGCGCCACCTGCACACCGCCCTGCGTGGCGACGGCGTGGACAAGCGCTACATGGCGCTGGTACGCGGCAACTGGGCCAGCTCGATTAAAAGCGTTCGCGCGCCGCTGCAGAAGAGCAACCTGCGTTCCGGCGAGCGCATGGTTGAAGTGGACGAGGAGGGCAAAGAGGCCCTGACCCTGTTCAAAGTGCTGCGCCGCTTCGGTGACTTTGCGACGATGGTCGAGGCCAAGCCGGTGACCGGGCGCACCCACCAGATTCGCGTGCACACCCTGCATGCGGGTCACTGCATTGCGGGCGATACCAAATACGGTGACGAGGGTTTCTCCAAGGAAATCCGCGATCTGGGCGGCAAGCGCCTGTTCCTGCACGCCTACATGCTGACCGTGCCGCTGCCCGATGGTGGCGAATTGAAGCTGCAGGCGCCGGTCGATGAAATGTGGGCCAAGACCGTGGAGCGCCTGAGTGTCGCACCTTGACTACAAGCTGCTGATCTTTGATTGGGATGGCACCCTGTGTAATTCCATTGGTCGGATTGTCGAGTCGATGCACAGCGCTTCGATCCGCTCGGGCTTTGAGTTGTGCACTGACCTGGCGGTCAAAGGCATTATCGGCCTGGGCTTGCCTGAGGCGATCCGTACCTTGTATCCGCTGATCAGTGACGCTGAACTGGTAACGTTCCGCGACCATTACGCTGATCATTACATGGCGCTGGAGGCCACACCTTCGCCGTTGTTCGAGGGTGTGGTGCAGTCGCTGGAAACTTTTCGCGCCGAGGGCTATCACCTAGCCGTCGCGACCGGCAAGGCGCGTCGCGGGCTGGATCGGGTGCTCAAGGCGCATGGCTGGGAAGACTATTTCGATATCACCCGTGCGGCCGATGAAACTGCCAGCAAGCCGCACCCTCTGATGCTGGAGCAGATCCTGGCCCATTGCGGTGTGTCGCCGCGCCAGGCATTGATGGTGGGGGATGCGTCTTTTGACCTGATGATGGCGCGCAATGCGGGCATGGACAGTGTCGCGGTCACCTATGGGGCGCAGTCTGCCGAGGCGTTGCAGCCTTATGAGCCCAGGGTCACGATCGATCATTTTTCGCAATTGCAGGCCTGGCTCAGCCGGGCCCGATAAGTCTTAGCTGGGGTTGAAGGCACATGAGTGACGAGTGGAAAGCGCCCGAAAAGGCTGAAAACAGTGATGGCAAAAGCTGGAAGCTGCTGGAGAAAACCCTCCTGGCCAGCGTCCAGGAGCAGCGCCGCGCTCGGCGCTGGGGAATTTTCTTCAAACTGCTGACCTTTACTTACCTGTTGCTCATGCTGGCGCTGTTCAGTCCGCTGATGGACATGGAAAAAAGCGCGACCCGTGGCGCCCACTACACCGCCTTGATCGAGGTGCGTGGGGTGATTGCCGACAAGGAGCCGGCCAGCGCCGATAACATCGTCGGCAGCCTGCGTGCTGCGTTCGAGGACCCTAAGGTCAAGGGCGTGATCCTGCGTATCAACAGCCCGGGCGGCAGTCCGGTGCAGTCGGGTTATGTGTATGACGAGATTCGTCGTCTGCGCGGGCTGCACCCTGATATCAAACTGTATGCGGTAATTTCCGACCTGGGCGCCTCGGGTGCCTATTACATTGCCAGCGCCGCTGACCAGATCTACGCCGACAAGGCCAGTCTGGTGGGCTCCATCGGTGTGACGGCGGCCGGTTACGGCTTTGTCGGCACCATGGAAAAGCTGGGTGTGGAGCGTCGCACCTACACCTCGGGCGAGCATAAGGCGTTCTTGGACCCGTTCCAGCCGCAAAAGGCGGATGAAACCCAGTTCTGGCAGGGCGTGCTCGATACCACTCACCGCCAGTTCATCGCCAGCGTGAAGCAGGGGCGTGGGGATCGCCTGAAGGATAAGGAGCACCCGGAGCTGTTTTCCGGCCTGATCTGGTCGGGTGAGCAGGCATTGCCGCTGGGTTTGATCGATGGCCTGGGCAGTGCCAGTTCGGTGGCGCGGGATGTGATTGGCGAAAAAGATCTGGTGGATTTCACCGTTGAGGAATCGCCGTTTGATCGTTTTTCCAAAAAACTTGGTGCCAGCGTGGCCGAGAAGCTAGCCCTGTACATGGGCTTCCAGGGCCCGAGCCTGCGCTGATAGCTCAAGCCTGCTGCAGATCAAATGTGGGAGGGGTGGGCTTAAGGGATCTGCACGCCTTCGGCCAGCAGCATGTCCACCAGTCGAATCAGAGGTAAACCGACGAGGCTGGTCGCGTCCGGGCCTTCGGTGCTCTGAAACAGGCTCACGCCGAGCCCCTCGGCCTTGAAGCTGCCTGCGCAGTCATAAGGCTGCTCGATCCGCAGATAGCGTTCGATACGCGCCGCATTCAGCTCGCGCATATGCACGGTAAAGGGAATGCAGTCGACCTGGCAGTGCCCCGTCTCGCTGTTGAGCAGCGCCAGCCCGGTGAGGAAGCTCACGCGCTGGCCGCTGGCCGCCAGCAGTTGTTCGCGAGCGTTCTCGAAGGTGTGAGGCTTGCCGATGATCCGGCCTTCCAGTGTGGCGACCTGATCGGAGCCAATGATAAGGTGCCCTGGATGGCTGGCGGCAAGCGCACGGGCCTTCTCTTCGGCCAGGCGCCTGACCAGCGCCTCGGCGGGCTCGTTGGCCAGGTGGCCTTCGTCGATATCCGGCGAGCTGCAGATGAACGGCAGGTGCAGGCGGCTGAGCAATTCCCGGCGATAAACCGAGCTGGAAGCAAGTAATAAAGGCAGCATGGGCATCTCCTTAAGGCCGCTGCGGATTCTAGCGGGGCGACCGGCTGACGCACAGGGCTGAATTTCCTTTGACATGGCCGGGTGCATCCCTATAATGCTGCGCCTATGTTGAATGACCCGATTCCACCTCACGTTGACCCGCGCAAATTGGCTGATCGTGGCACCACCCTCCAAGGTGAAGTGCTGCTGGCCGATTTGGAGAGACTCTGCGACCCGCTTTCCGACACTGTCGGTACGGTGCAGGCCAAATTCGTTTTTGAACGAGATGAACGTAAATCTGTGGTAATCCACAGCGTTATCGACACCGAAGTCAAAATGGTTTGCCAGCGTTGTCTTGAGCTGGTCACCCTGCCGATCCACAGCGAATGCAGTTATGCTGTGGTGAAAGAGGGTGCGAATACCCAGTCGTTGCCGAAAGGTTATGACGTGCTGGAACTGGGCGAAGATCCATTGGATCTGCATGCACTGATCGAGGAGGAGCTTTTGCTCGCCTTGCCCATTGTGCCTGCTCATCATCCGGAAGAATGCCAGCAGCCGGAGGGTCTCGATGACGAGGCCGAGCCGAGCGAGGACGAGGTAACGCGGTCCAACCCGTTCAGTGTATTGGCGCAGTTAAAGCGTGACCCAAACGTTTAGGAGTTAATCAATTATGGCTGTTCAGCAGAACAAAAAATCCCGCTCCGCCCGTGACATGCGCCGTTCGCACGACGCTCTCGAGGCTAGCACCCTGTCCGTGGAAAAGACCACTGGTGAAGTTCACCTGCGTCACCACGTATCGCCAGAAGGCGTATACCGTGGCCGTAAAGTGATCGACAAGGGCGCTGACGAGTAATCACTTGTCTGCTCAAGTCATCGCGATTGACGCAATGGGCGGGGACTTCGGTCCCCGCAGCATTGTTCAGGCCTGCATTGCCAGCCTGTCTGCAACACCCTCGCTGCACCTGACCCTCGTCGGTCAACCCTCCCTTCTTGAAGCACTGATTGCCAGCCATCCGGTTGTGGATCGCGCGCGCCTGACGATTACGCCGGCCAGCGAAACCATCACCATGGATGAAAAACCGGCGACGGCCCTGCGCGGCAAACCCGACTCCTCCATGCGTGTGGCGTTGGAGTTATTGCGTGATGGCAAGGTGCAAGCCTGTGTCAGTGCCGGCAATACCGGGGCCTTGATGGCGTTGTCGCGGCATGTGCTCAAGACATTGCCGGGGATTGACCGGCCGGCGATGGTGGCGGCGATTCCGACGCAGAAAGGCTATTGCCAGCTGTTGGACCTGGGGGCGAACGTCGATTGCAGCGCCGAGCACCTGTTTCAATTTGCCGTGATGGGCTCGGTGGCCGCCGAAGCGTTGGGGGTCGCCCGTCCGCGGGTGGCTTTGCTCAATATCGGCACCGAAGACATCAAGGGCAACCAGCAAGTCAAGCTCGCCGCCACCTTGCTGCAGGGCGCGCGAGGCTTGAACTACATCGGTTTTGTCGAAGGTGACGGTTTGTACCGGGGCGAGGCCGATGTGGTGGTGTGTGACGGGTTTGTCGGCAATATCCTGCTCAAATCCAGTGAGGGCCTGGCGACCATGATCGCCACGCGCATCGAGGCATTGTTCAGGCGGAATCTGGCCTCGCGGCTGGTCGGCTTGCTGGCGCTGCCGTTGATGCGTCGCCTGCAGGCCGACCTGGCCCCGGCGCGGCATAACGGCGCGAGTTTCCTGGGGTTGCAGGGCATTGTGGTGAAAAGCCATGGCGCGGCCGGTGTGGAAGGCTTCCAGAGTGCGATTGCGCGGGCCTTGATCGAGATCCAGGAAAACCTGCCGCAACGCTTGCACGGCCGTCTTGAGGACCTGTTGCCTTAGGCGAATCGGCCCGGTAGTGCTTAAATGTGACCGGCCAGTTCAATTGACCATCCAATCTGTCAGTTTCGTGCGCTCCCATCATTCATTTTAAGATCGGGAGCGACTATTTCCGACGACCCGATCATTTAGGGGCTTGTTAAATGTCTACATCCCTCGCATTCGTCTTTCCAGGGCAGGGTTCGCAGTCCCTCGGCATGTTGGCCGAGCTGGGCGCGCAATACCCGCTGATCCTGGACACCTTCAAGGAAGCTTCCGATGCCCTGGGTTACGACCTGTGGGCGCTGACCCAGCAAGGGCCGGAAGAACAACTCAATCAAACCGATAAAACCCAACCGGCCATCCTGACCGCTTCGATCGCCCTGTGGCGCTTGTGGCTGGCCGAAGGTGGCGCGCGTCCGGCATTCGTTGCCGGTCACAGCCTGGGCGAATACAGCGCCCTGGTTGCCGCCGGTAGCCTGACCCTGGGTGAGGCGGTCAAGCTGGTCGAGCGTCGTGGTCAACTGATGCAGGACGCTGTTCCGGCGGGGCAGGGCGGCATGGCCGCTATCCTGGGCCTGGACGACGCGGTGGTGATCGAAGCCTGTGCCGAAGCGGCCCAGGGCGAAGTGGTCAGCGCGGTGAACTTCAATTCCCCGGGCCAGGTGGTGATCGCCGGCGCCAAGGCGGCTGTCGAGCGTGCCATCGAAGGCTGCAAGGCCCGTGGCGCCAAGCGCGCGTTGCCGTTGCCGGTGAGCGTGCCGTCGCACTGCGAGCTGATGCGTCCGGCGGCCGAGCGCTTTGCCGAGTCCATTGCTGCCATCAATTGGCAGGCGCCGCAGATCCCGTTGGTGCAGAACGTCAGCGCGGCCGTTGCCGCCGACCTCGAAACCCTCAAGCGTGATCTGCTGGAGCAGCTCTACAAGCCGGTGCGCTGGGTTGAATCGGTCCAGGCCCTGGCTGCCAACGGCGCCACCGAGCTGGTCGAGTGCGGCCCGGGCAAGGTCCTGGCAGGCCTCAACAAGCGCTGTGCTGATGGCGTGTCGACCGCTAACCTCAATACCCCTGAAGCCTTCGCTGCCGCTCGCGCGGCACTGGCCTGAATCCCTTACTTAGGAGAAGCCTGCATGAGTCTGCAAGGTAAAGTTGCATTGGTTACCGGCGCAAGCCGCGGCATTGGCCAGGCGATCGCCCTGGAACTGGGCCGTCAGGGCGCCGTTGTGATCGGTACCGCCACGTCCGCCTCGGGCGCCGAGCGTATCGCCGCGACCCTCAAGGAAAACGGCGTTGAAGGCACCGGTCTTGAACTGAATGTGACCAATGATGAATCCGTCGCCGCCGTGCTGGCTGCCATCACTGCACAGTTTGGCGCGCCCGCAATCCTGGTGAATAACGCCGGCATCACCCGCGATAACCTGATGATGCGCATGAAAGACGACGAGTGGTACGACGTGGTCGATACCAACCTGAACAGTCTGTTTCGCCTGTCCAAGGGCGTTTTGCGTGGCATGACCAAGGCGCGTTGGGGTCGAATTATCAATATTGGCTCCGTAGTGGGTGCCATGGGCAATGCAGGCCAAGTAAACTATGCAGCCGCCAAGGCCGGTCTGGAAGGTTTCAGTCGGGCACTGGCGCGTGAAGTCGGTTCGCGGTCGATTACGGTCAACTCGGTGGCCCCAGGGTTCATCGACACCGATATGACCCGCGAACTGCCGGAAGCACAGCGTGAAGCCTTGCTGACGCAGATTCCGCTGGGCCGTCTGGGCCAGGCTCAAGAGATCGCGAATGTGGTCACTTTCCTGGCATCCGACGGTGCGGCATACGTGACTGGGGCTACAATCCCGGTGAACGGCGGGATGTACATGAGTTAAATTGTGACGGATCGCTTCAAAAAAATGTAATACGAGCTGTCTAAAATCCGTTATAAAGCTGCAACTTAATTTATAGGCCGGTGGCCGAGCGGGTACAGGGTGAAGCTTTCAGTTGAAAAGCTGAAATGGCTTTCTATACACTTACCCACTGGCCAGCTGCCTGAATTTGTCCATTAGGAGTTAAACAAGGTATGAGCACCATCGAAGAGCGCGTCAAGAAAATCGTCGCCGAGCAACTGGGCGTTAAGGAAGAAGAAGTGGTCAACACGGCTTCCTTCGTAGAAGACCTGGGTGCCGATTCCCTTGACACCGTTGAGCTGGTGATGGCTCTGGAAGAGGAATTCGAGACCGAAATCCCGGACGAAGAAGCTGAAAAAATCACTACTGTTCAAGCTGCCATCGACTACGTTACCAGCCATCAGGCGTAATAGTTTGTAGTCGTCGCTTGCTGTCAGGGAAAAACCGCACTGCTGTAACGGCGTGCGGTTTTTTCTTTAGCGGCGATGAAAAAGTGTCGTCATTAGAAAAAGGAGAGTGCTGTGTCGCGTAGACGCGTCGTAGTCACCGGTATGGGTATGTTGTCGCCACTGGGTACGGATGTGCCGAGCAGTTGGCAGGGCATTCTGGCTGGCCGCAGTGGTATTGGTCTGATCGAACACACGGACCTTTCTGCCTATTCCACCCGTTTCGGCGGCTCGGTAAAGGGGTTCAATGTCGAGGAATATCTCTCGATCAAAGAGTCCCGCAAACTCGACCTGTTCATTCAATACGGCCTGGCAGCCGGTTTTCAGGCCGTGCGTAACGCCGGGCTGGAAGTCACCGACGCCAACCGTGAGCGCATTGGCGTGGCCATGGGGTCGGGTATTGGCGGTCTGACCAATATCGAAGAAACCAGCCGCATCCTGCACGAGACCGGCCCGCGTCGAATTTCACCGTTCTTCGTGCCCGGCTCGATCATCAATATGATTTCCGGTTTCCTGTCCATCCACCTGGGCGCGCAGGGGCCTAACTACGCGATTGCCACGGCGTGCACCACGGGCACCCACTGCATCGGCATGGCGGCACGCAACATCGCCTATGACGAAGCGGATGTGATGATTGCCGGCGGCGCCGAAATGGCTGCCTGCGGCCTGGGCATGGGCGGCTTTGGCGCGTCCCGTGCACTGTCGACCCGCAACGACGAACCGGCGCGTGCCAGCCGTCCGTGGGACAAGGGCCGAGATGGCTTTGTGCTGTCCGACGGCGCCGGTGCCCTGGTCCTGGAAGAGTTGGAGCACGCCAAGGCGCGTGGCGCCACCATTTACGCCGAGCTGATCGGCTTCGGCATGAGCGGCGACGCCTACCACATGACTTCGCCACCGTCCGACGGTGCCGGTGCTGCGCGTTGCATCACCAACGCCCTGCGCGATGCGAAGGTGAACGCGGACCAGGTGCAATACATCAATGCCCATGGCACCTCGACCCCGACCGGCGACCTGGCGGAAGCCCAGGCCATCAAGTCGGTGTTCGGTGAGCATGCCTACAAGCTGGCGGTCAGTTCCACCAAGTCCATGACCGGCCACCTGTTGGGTGCGGCGGGCGCGGTCGAAGCAATCTTCAGTGTGATGGCCATCAAGGACCAGGTCGCTCCGCCGACCATCAACCTGGATGAGCCGGACGAAGGCTGCGACCTCAACTTCGTGCCGCACGAAGCGCAACCGATGCCGATCGATGTGTCGATCTCCAACTCCTTCGGGTTTGGTGGCACCAACGGTTCCCTGGTGTTCCGCCGGTTCGCCGAGTGATGCACAGCTGGGTCGACGGTCAGCCAGCGGACAACGTGCCCCTGAAAGATCGCGGCCTGGCGTATGGCGATGGGGTGTTCGAAACCATCGCCATCAAGAGCGGGCGGCCGGTACTGCTCGATCGTCACCTGCAGCGCCTCGATGAGGGCTGCAGCGCCTGGCTCTGGTGGTTGATCAAACGCTGATCCGTAACGAAGTGCTGGCCTATGCCGCCGCCCTCGGCGACGGCGTCCTCAAGTTGATCCTTACCCGTGGCGACAGCCTGCGCGGTTACGGCGTCAACCCCGACGCGCCGGTGCGTCGTATCTTGCAGGGCAGTCCGCCCGCTACCTATCCCCACGCCCATGCAACCGATGGCATCCGCCTGTTTGCGTGCGCCACGCGCCTGGCCGAGCAACCGCTGCTGGCCGGTCTCAAACACCTCAATCGCCTGGAGCAGGTGATCGCCCGCGCCGAATGGCAGGATGCCGAGCACGCCGAAGGCCTGATGCTGGATATGTCCGGACGGGTCATCGAAGGCGTATTCAGCAACCTGTTCCTGGTAAGCAACGGCTTGTTACTAACCGCCGATCTGAATCGTTGCGGGGTTGCCGGGGTGATGCGCGCCGAAATCCTGGCCCAGGCACAAACGCTGGGCGTCCCGGTGGCCGTGGCCGACATCGGCATCGAGCAGTTGCGACAGGCTGACGAAGTCTTTGTCTGCAACAGCGTTTATGGCATCTGGCCGGTGCGCGAGTACGCTGCGATGCGCTGGCCGGTTGGCCCGCTCACCCGTAAACTGCAGGGCATTGTTCGCGCGCTATTGGATATTTGAGTTGATACGAAAACTGGTTGTACTGCTGCTGGCCGGTCTGTTCTCGGCGGCGTTGCTGTTGGGCTTTGCTGCCTGGAAATACGACGCGGCCTTGAAGCAGCCGTTGCATTTGACCCAGGAGCAGTTGCTCGATGTACCGGCAGGAGCCACCCCCACCGGTACCTTCAATCGCCTGGAAGCCGACGGCGTGCTCGACGGCGCCTTCTGGTTGCGTCTGTATTGGCGCTTCAACCTCGACGGGCAGCCGCTGCACAGCGGCGAATACCGCATGACGCCCGGCATGACCGCCCAAGGCCTGATCGGCCTGTGGCAGCGTGGCGAAGTGGTGCAATACAGCCTGACCCTGGTGGAAGGCTGGAATTTCCGCCAAGTACGCGCGACCCTGGCCAAGCATGAAAAAATCGTGCAGAGCCTCTCGGGCCTGAGCGACAGCGAAGTGATGGACAAACTCGGCCATCCTGGCGTGTTCCCCGAAGGGCGGTTCTTCCCCGATACCTACCGCTTCGTGCGTGGCATGACCGATGTCGAATTACTGAAAAAAGCCTACAACCGCCTGGATGACGTACTCGCCCAGGAGTGGAGCAAGCGCGCCGCCGATGCGCCCTATACCGACCCGTATCAGGCGCTGATCATGGCTTCCCTGGTCGAGAAGGAAACCGGCGTACCTGAGGAGCGCGGGCAGATCGCCGGCGTTTTCGTGCGCCGGTTGAAGGTCGGCATGTTGCTGCAAACCGATCCGACAGTGATCTACGGCCTGGGTGAGCGCTACAACGGCAAGTTGACCCGCGCTAACCTCAAGGAAGCCAACCCCTACAACACCTATATGGTGGCCGGCCTGCCGCCGACGCCGATCGCCATGGTCGGTCGCGAGGCAATCCATGCCGCGCTCAACCCGGTACCGGGCAGCAGCCTGTATTTCGTGGCGCGGGGCGATGGCAGCCATATTTTCTCTGATGACCTGGATGCGCATAATGCCGCCGTGCGTGAGTTTCAGCTCAAGCGCCGCGCCGACTACCGCTCCAGCCCGGCACCCGTGGCAAAACCTGCCGAAGACGTGATGCCGCCCGCTGATGCACCCGCCGAGCCCGCGCCGGACGCCGCCGCGCCGCAAAGCCCGCAATGACTCTGACTAAGGACCGCCTGTGACTGGCTTGTTTATTACCCTGGAAGGCCCGGAAGGCGCCGGCAAAAGCACCAACCGCGATTACCTGGCCGAGCGCTTGCGCAGCGAAGGTATCGAAGTGGTGTTGACCCGTGAGCCCGGCGGTACGCCGCTGGCCGAGCGCATCCGTGAAGTGCTGCTGGCTCCAGGCGAAGAACAGATGAACCCGGACACCGAGCTGCTGTTGGTGTTTGCCGCCCGTGCCCAGCACTTGTCCGAGGTGATTCGCCCCGCCCTGGCCCGAGGGGCCGTGGTGATTTGCGACCGTTTCACCGATTCCACCTACGCCTACCAGGGCGGTGGCCGCGGTTTGTGCCTGGCGCGTATCGCGACCCTGGAAACCTTCGTGCAGGGCGATTTGCGCCCGGCCCTGACCCTGCTGTTCGATCTGCCGGTGGAAGTGGGCATGGCCCGTGCCAGCGCCCGGGGCCGCCTCGATCGTTTCGAACTCGAAGGCCAGGCGTTTTTTGATCGGGTGCGCAGCGCGTTCCTCGCGCGTGCCAAGGCTGAGCCTGCGCGCTATCACTTGCTGGACGCCGCCCAGCCATTGGCCCAGGTACAACAAGCCATCGATGCGCTGCTGCCCTCATTGCTGGAGCGCGCCCGTGGCTGAAGCCTATCCGTGGCAGGACAGCCTCTGGCAGCAGCTGGCCGGCCGTGCCCAACACGCCCACGCCTACTTGTTGCACGGGCCGATCGGTATCGGTAAGCGCGCCCTCGCCGAGCGCCTGATGGCCAGCTTGCTGTGCCAGCGTCCGGTCAATCTGCATGCCTGTGGCGAGTGCAAATCGTGCCTGCTGCTCAAGGCCGGCAGCCACCCGGACAACTACCTGCTGGAGCCCGAGGAAGCCGACAAGGCGATCAAGGTCGACCAGGTGCGCGACCTCGTCAGTTTCGTGGTGCAGACCGCGCAGATGGGCGGGCGCAAGGTGGTGCTGATCGAGCCCGTGGAGGCGATGAATATCAACGCCGCCAATGCCTTGCTCAAAAGCCTGGAAGAACCGTCGGGCGATACCGTGCTGTTGCTGGTGAGCCATCAGTCCAGCCGCCTGCTGCCGACCATTCGCAGCCGTTGCGTGCAGCAGGCGTGCCCGTTGCCAAGCGAGGCCATGAGCCTGCAGTGGCTGGGGCAGGCGTTGCCCGAATGTTCCGAGCAAGAGCGCATCGAGTTGCTGACCCTGGCGGCCGGCTCGCCGCTGGCTGCGGTAAAGCTGCACGGTCAAGGCGTGCGTGAGCAGCGGGCGCTGGTGGTGGACGGCGTTAAAAAACTGCTCAAGCAGGAACTCTCCGCGACGCAACTGGCCGAGAGCGCCTGGAAAGATATTCCACTGCTGTTGCTGTTCGACTGGTTCTGCGACTGGTCGAGCCTGATCCTGCGCTACCAGTTGACTCAGGATGAAAGCGGCCTTGGCCTGCCGGACATGCGCAAGGTGGTGCAGTATCTCGCGCAGAAAAGTGCACAGGATAAGGTGCTGGCTATCCAGGACTGGATTCTCGCCCAACGCCAGAAAGTGCTCGGCAAAGCCAACCTCAACCGCGTGCTGTTGCTCGAAGCGCTGCTGGTGCAGTGGGTGGGCTTGCTCGGCCGGCGTTAATTTCGGTGGCTGACGGGTGTATCGTTGGTCAACTCTCTTTGAATGACTCAAGTTGTAATTGCCTATGCTCGTAGATTCCCATTGCCACCTCGATCGCCTCGACCTTGCCCAGCACGACGGCTCACTCGACGCTGCGCTGGAAGCGGCGCGCCAACGCGGGGTAGGGCACTTCCTGTGCATCGGCGTCAGCGCTGAAAACGCCGCCGACGTCAAAGCCCTGGCTGATCGCTATGCCGACGTGGATTGCTCGGTGGGTATCCACCCGCTGGACCTCAAGCCCGGCGAAGCCCCTGCCCTCGATTGGCTGCTGGGTGAACTCAACCACCCGCGCGTGGTGGCGATTGGCGAGACTGGCCTGGATTACCACTACGAGCCCGAAGCCGCCGAGCTGCAGCAGGCGTCCTTCCGCCTGCACCTGCAAGCCGCCCGGCAGACCGGCAAACCGGTGATCGTCCACACCCGTGGAGCGCGTGCCGACACCCTGACCCTGCTGCGCGAAGCCGCGTTGCCCCAGGCCGGCGTGCTGCACTGCTTCACCGAAGACTGGGACATGGCCAAGGCCGCTCTCGACCTGGGTTTCTACATCTCGTTGTCGGGCATCGTGACCTTTCGTAATGCCGACGCCCTGCGTGACGTGGCGCGCCAGGTACCGGCCGATCGCCTGCTGGTGGAAACCGACTCGCCGTACCTGGCGCCCATCCCGCATCGCGGCAAGCCGAACCTTCCTGAGTACGTGCGCGACGTGGCGGATTACCTGGCGATGCTGCGCGGTGAGTCCTATGAGCGTTTCGCCGAGCAGACCACCGAGAACTTCAAGCGTCTGTTCCCGCTGGCTCATGTCAGTGCTTAACGGGCCAAAGCCCAGGCAAAAAAAACCCGGCTTCTGGGGGGGGAATCCGGGTTAAGACCATTAGGAGTAAAACAAGGGCACGCAGTCCGTCGGTACCCAGGTCGACGCTTCACTTGGGGGAGATGTCGCGCCGACAGTTGAAGTATTGATCATGTTCTCATTCAGTCCAGTCGCGACTGATCGTTTTTTAAACAGATTTGGAATACAGACGCTTTGCTTGAGTTCTCATTGGACAGGCGTACGGCGGCAGATGTTGCGTATTATTTCTGACTGAGAGCCATGAAAACGTTGGCGTGCTGAAAGTAAAGTGCATGGCCGGTTCACATAGGCGTTGCCCAACGACCGTTCAGTCGGGATAATCCCTCGCACTGGGTAAATCGTATCGCCATGTATTCGTGGCCGTGCGCAACCCTCCCTTTCCCGACCTTTGCAGACCTCTTCCTCATGCACAAAGAACCCCGTAAGGTCCGTGAGTTTCGCCGCCGTGAGCAGGAAATTCTCGACACCGCGCTCAAGTTGTTCCTCGAACAAGGCGAAGACAGCGTCACCGTCGAGATGATCGCGGATGCCGTGGGTATCGGCAAAGGCACTATCTACAAGCATTTCAAATCCAAGGCCGAGATCTACCTGCGGCTGATGCTCGACTATGAGCGCGACTTGAACGAGCTGCTGCATTCGGCCGATGTCGACAAGGACAAGGAAGCGCTGTCCCGCGCCTACTTCGAGTTCCGCATGCGCGACCCGCAGCGCTATCGCCTGTTCGACCGCCTCGAAGAAAAAGTGGTCAAGGGCCATCAAGTGCCGGAAATGGTCGAGGAACTGCACAAGATCCGTGCCTCGAACTTCGAACGCCTGACTCTGCTGATCAAAGGCCGTATCAGTGAAGGCAAGCTTGAAGACGTGCCGCCGTATTTCCACTATTGCGCCGCCTGGGCCCTGGTGCATGGCGCCGTGGCGCTGTACCACTCGCCGTTCTGGAGCAATGTGCTTGAGGATCAGGAAGGCTTCTTCCAGTTCCTGATGGACATCGGCGTACGCATGGGCAACAAGCGCAAGCACAGCACCGAGCCAGCACTGGTCGAGACGGCACCGATCGATACGCCTGCCACGTAATGATTTGCTGCCAGGCGCAGTACCCCAGGAATATACTCAGGCAAGGACCTTGCTAAAAGCTGATTTATAAGTCAGCTTTTAGTGCGCCCGAATTATCCTCTGCCGGAGTGATCCATGATCGTTGATCGTCAAGGCAGGCGTTTTCGCAATTTGCGGATCAGCCTGACCTCAGCCTGCAATTACGCGTGTACCTACTGCGTGCCCAACGGCAAGCGGCTGGTGGCTGCCCAGGACGAACTCTCGGCCGAGGCCATGGCCCGTGGCGTGGCGTATCTGATCGAAGCGGCGGGCATCGATCGCTTGCGCATCACTGGCGGTGAGCCGCTGGTGAGCCCCAAGCTGGAAGCCTTCATGGGCGCTGTGGGGCAAATGGGCCTCAGTGATATCAGCCTGACCACCAATGGCCAATTGCTCGCCCGCAAACTGCCGTTGCTGGTGGAGGCCGGGATCAAGCGCATCAACGTGTCCCTCGACACCCTCAATGCCGATGCCTTCCGCAGTATCGCCCGGGGCGGCGACCTGGCCACCGTGCTCGATGGCATGGACCAGGCTCGCGCCGCCGGAATCAAGATCAAGGTCAATATGGTGCCGTTGCGCGGCCAGAACCTGGACCAGGTGATGCCGCTGCTCGACTACTGCCTGGAGCGGGGCTACGAGCTGCGGTTTATCGAGTTGATGCGCATGGGTCACCTGGCCAAGGATTCCAATGCGTTTGTGCAGCAATTCGTCAGCCTGCAACAACTGCTCGGCTTGATCGGCGAACACCACGAATACCTGCAAGCCAACGCTCCCGTGGATGCCACGGCGGTGCGCTATGAGGTGCCGGGCAAAGGCTTCTTTGGCGTGATCGCCAATGAGAGTGTGCCGTTCTGCCGGACCTGTTCGCGGTTGCGCTTGTCGTCCACGGGCTGGCTGCATGGCTGTTTGTCGTCAAGCAATCGCCATTATGTCGGCGACCTGCTGGACAAACCGCGTCATCAAGCGCTGCCGGCGCTGCAGGGCCTGCTGATGAAGGCCTTGGGCGATAAGCAGGAAGTGGCGTTCTCGGGTGGGGCCACCATCATGAAGATTATTGGCGGCTGACCCTGTCCCAGAAATTTCCCACATTTAGTGATGCGCCATTTTCCAAATGGCGCGGTTTCTGCATCTCACGCCCATTCGCCGGTTTTCCGTCACCGGCTTCTGGAGGATTAGGATGCGTAGTCTGGTTTTGTTGCTGGCGTCGTTGGTGCTCAGCGGTTGCATGACCGTCAGCGATATGGCCGAAGGCACCCGCTATCAGATGAGTGACGCCGGGTTGCTCGACCACAGCGATACCCGTCGTACCGCATCGGTTCGCATACAGCCGGACTCCTTTGTGTTTATCGCCCAGGGCTCGTTCGTGCCGCCGGGCAGCGCCTACCCGCGCCCGAACGTAGTGGCCGAGGAAGCCTTCAACGGTTTTGTCGAATACTTCCCCATGGTGCGCCGCGCCCGCCAACCCGAAGGGCTGGAACAGGCCATGGCCGAAGCCCGCGCGGCGGGAGCGCATTACTTGCTGTACTGCCGCTTCGCCAAGGCGGATGACCGTATCGGCAACGCCGATGAATGGGCGGACCAAGAGGCCTTGGACCGTGTCGGCCTGGACAACGGCGTTATCCAGATCATGTTGATCGAGACCAGCACCCAATATTTGATCGATACTGCACGCATTCGCAGTCGTGGCGGTTTACTGACGTTCCACGACAACAAGCCCGAAGACCTGATCGCCCGCCCGCTGGCCCAGTACGCTCGAGGTCTGCTCGGTATGAGTGATCAGTAGGTCCTGCACGTAAAAAAGGGAGAACCCCATGACCGATTCCGCCAAGGCCAACGATCTGCTGGCCCAACTGCCCAAAGGCAAGGGGCCGGCACCGGTGCACCTGTGGAACCCGGATTTCTGCGGTCATATCGACATGCGCATCGCCCGTGATGGCACCTGGTTCTATCAGGGCACGCCCATCGGGCGTAAGCCGATGGTCAAGTTATTTTCCAATATCATTCGCCGCGATGGCGATGATTACTTCCTGGTCACTCCCGTAGAAAAAGTCGGCATCAGCGTCGATGATGCGCCCTTCGTCGCGGTTACCCTTGAGGTTGAAGGGCAGGGCGAAAGCCAGGTGCTGCGCTTTACCAGCAACGTTGACGAGCAGATCGAAGCAGGCCTCGAACACCCGCTGCGGGTGGTGATCGACCCCGTCACCCAGGAACCGTCACCCTACCTGCATGTGCGCGCCAACCTTGAAGCCCTGGTGCATCGCAACGTGTTCTATCAGTTAGTGGAGCTGGCGGTAAGCCGTCCGATCAATGGCCAGAACTGGCTTGGCGTATGGAGTGGTGGCGAGTTCTTGCGCATTGGCCTGGAGCCCTGAGACCGGGTTTTCATCACACTGAAATAATTCGCTTGCCGTGACTCGCGGCTTTCGGTTATCAATTTGTACATGATTAGACATGTTCGATTTGATAAGAAAAAACGCGTCGTCGACGAGCTCATCCGCCGCATCGAGGGTGGGGTGATGGTCGACGGTTTCCTGCTGCCCGGTGAGCATCAATTGGCCGAGGAGTTTGCGGTCAGTCGCGGCACGCTGCGTGAGGCGCTGGCCGAACTCAAGCGGCGCAACTACATTGCGACGCAGAGCGGCGTCGGCTCCATCGTCACGTTTGACGGCATGGTGCTGGATCAAAACAGCGGTTGGGCCCAGGCCCTGGCTGACACCGGTGCACGGGTGACCACCGATATCCTGCGCCTGGAGGCGGTGACCCGGCCGGACCTGTTCAGCCGCTTCGGCAGTGACCAGTTCATCGCCCTCGACCGCCGCCGGCGCACCACTGACGGTACCGCCGTGTCCCTGGAGCGCTCGTTGATGCCCGCCTGCGGTGGGCTGGAAAGCCTGCCCCGGTTGGGCCTCATCGACGACTCCCTGACCATTACCCTGGCCGCCTACGGTTTCATCGGCGCCGAGGGAGACCAATGGATCGGCGCCGAACCCCTGAACGATGAAGACGCCGAGTTGCTCGGCCGTTCGACGGGCAGCGTATTTCTCAAGGCGTCGCGTACCACCTACGACCGTCGCGAGCGTTTCATGGAGTACGTCGAGAGCTTGCTCGACCCGCTGCACTTTCGCCTGCACCTGCAGTTTGGAGCCTCAAAATGATCCCGCAAGCCCGCGCACTCGGCGCCTTCTACGGCTTGGCCCTGGGCGATGCTTTGGGCATGCCTACCCAGTCCCTGAGCCGTGAGCAAGTGCAACAGCGTTTTGGCACCATCACCACCTTGGAAGACGCCGGCTCTGATCAGCCCATCGCACCCAACATGCCGGCGGGCTCCATTACCGACGACACCGAACAGGCGATCCTGGTCGGTGAGTTGCTGGTGGAAGGTCAGGGCAAGATCGAACCCGGCGTACTCGCCCAGCGTTTGATCGACTGGGAAGCGGTGATGCGCGCCAAGGGTTCCCAGGATTTGCTCGGGCCTTCGACCAAGCGCGCAATCGACATGGTCCTTGCCGGGCATACGCCGCAGGAATCCGGACGTTTCGGCACCACCAATGGCGCCGCCATGCGCATCACACCGGTGGGGATCGCCGCGGATGTGCGCGAGCCGGCGCAGTTTATCCAGGCGGTGATCCAGGCGTGCCAGGTCACCCACAACACCACATTGGGCATCTCCAGCGCGGCGGCGGTGGCGGCGGTGGTGTCCGCCGGCATTAACGGTGCCGACCTGGGCGAAGCCTTGAACATCGGCACCCAGATCGCCCGACAGGCGCAAGGCCATGGCCATTGGGTTGCCGGCGGGCGTATTTCCACGCGTATCAGTTGGGCGCGCACCTTGAGCGTCGGCAGCGGCGACCAGGCCCTGTTTGCCGACTTGTTGTATGAGTTGATCGGTACCTCCGTGGCTTCCCAGGAGTCGGTCGTCGTGTCGTTTGCCCTGGCCCAGCAAGTGGCGGTGGGCGACATGAACGCGTTCGAAGCCCTGTGCCTGGCTGCCAGCCTGGGCGGCGACACTGACACCATTGCTGCGATTCTGGGCGCGATGCTGGGGGCGTGCCTGGGGATGCAGTGCTGGCCCGAGGCGATGATCGAGCAGGTCAAACGGGTCAACGGCCTGGATTTGCAGCCGCTGGTTCAGGGGCTGCTCAAAATTCGCCAAGCGCCGCTGCCACACTGAACTCGTTGCGTCAGGAAGACCAAGAGTCGATCCACCTTAAGTATCTGCCACAACCACAACAATACAGGCACCAGGGAGCACCTTCATGAGCAGCACCTCTTCCGGCCAAAGCGCCGGCCAATTGGAAACGCGTGGCATCGAACCGGTCCCCGAAGGCGAGTGCAACGGCCACCCGCTGCAGCTGTTCTGGGTATGGTTTGCCGCCAATATCAGCATCCTCGGTTTGCCGCTGGGCGCGACGCTGGTGGCGTTTCGTGGCCTGGCGATCTGGCAGGCGATCATCGTGGCGATTCTCGGCGCCGCCGGTTCCTTTGCGGTGGTGGGTATCATCTCGATTGCCGGCCGTCGTGGCCGTGCGCCGAGCCTGACCCTGTCCCGCGCGATCTTCGGCGTACGCGGCAATATCGGGCCCACGCTGGTGTCGCTGATGTCGCGCCTGGGCTGGGAGACGGTCAACACCACCACCGCCGCATTCGTGTTGTTGTCGTTGTGTTCGATCCTGTTCGGTTCGGCGGTAGAGGCGAAAAGTGCACCGCTGCTGACGCTGATCTTTATCGGCATTTTCGTGCTGCTGACCCTGGCGGTTTCCGGCCTGGGCCATGCCACCCTGCTGGTGATCCAGAAGTGGGCCACCTACGTGTTCGGTGCGTTGAATATCCTAGTGGGCGGTTTCCTCTGCGCCACCATCGACTGGAGCGCCGTATTCAACGCCACACCGGCTCCGCTGAGCGCGATGATCATCGGCATCGGCACCATGGCCGCCGGTACCGGTATCGGTTGGGCCAATGCCGGCGCCGATATGTCGCGCTACCAGCACCGCAGCGTCAAGGCCGTGCGCCTGGTGGCATCCGCCGCGTTCGGTGCGGGCATTCCGCTGGTGTTGCTGATCACCCTCGGCGGCCTGCTGTCGGTGGGTAACAACGACCTGGCCTCGGCCACCGATCCGATCATCGCGATCCGCGATATGTTGCCCACCTGGATGGCCGTGCCGTATTTGATCACCGCGTTTGGCGGGTTGCTGCTGTCCAATAACCTGTCGGTGTACTCCGCCGGTCTCACCACCTTGACCCTCGGTTTGAAGGTCAAGCGCGTGCATGCGGTGATTGTCGACATCGTGGCGATCTTCGCCGGTTCGATCTACTTCATGCTGATCGCCGACAGTTTCTACGGCCCGTTCATCACCTTTATTTCGTTGCTGGCCGTGCCGATTACCGCGTGGGTCGGCATCTTTGTGGTCGACCTGATCCACCGTCACCACTACAGCGCCAAGGACCTGCTGGACGTCAGCCCAAGCAGCGCCTACTGGTATCGCGGCGGTGTGGAGTGGCGCGCGTTCGGCGCCTGGGCCGTGGCCATCGTGCTGGGGTTCAGCTTTACCACCATCGGCACCACGGCCGAGAACATCTGGTTCGCCGGGCCGTTGTCCGACTCCTGGCTGGGCCATAACGGCCTGGGCTGGATCGTCACCTTCCTGGTTGCTGGCGGGATATATGCGGTACTGGGTGGCGCGACTGACCGTCGCCCGGCGTCAGTCGAGCGTGCGCATGTCTAGATTGCTGCACACCGGCCAGGTCATCGTCGACCTGGTCATGGCCCTGGACACCTTGCCCGTGAGCGGCGGCGATGTACTCGCCAAATCGGCCTGCTTCGAGGCCGGCGGTGGCTTCAATGTGATGGCTGCGGCGCGGCGCAACGGTTTGCCGGTGATGTATCTGGGGCGCCACGGCAACGGTCGTTTTGGCGATCTGGCGCGCGCGGCGATGCAGGCCGAGGGGGTTGAGATGGCGCTGACGGCCAGCAGTGACAAGGACACTGGCGTGTGTGTATCGCTGACTGAAGCCAGCACCGAACGCACCTTTATTTCCCACCTCGGGGCAGAGGGCGAACTCAGCGCCGAGGACCTGGCTCGGGTCATGCCGCAGGTTGATGACTACGTTTATGTCAGCGGCTACAGCCTGCTCCTTGAGGGCAAGGCGCAGCCGCTGATCGACTGGCTGTTGGCATTGCCACGGCAGTCGTGGTGGTGTTCGATCCGGGGCCGTTGGTCAAGGCAGCGGATTCGACCTTGATGCGCAAGCTCTTGCCACGTATCGACATCTGGACCAGCAATGGGCCGGAAGCATTGACGTTTACCGGTGCGTCGGACATCAGCGCCGCGCTGCCCGCGTTGAGCCTGCACCTGCCCGCCAACACCCTGCTGGTGGTGCGCGATGGGCCGAATGGCTGTTGGGTGGGGCGTGTGGGGCAGATCGAACACGTGCCGGGTTTCAAGGTGCGGGCCGTGGACAGCAATGGCGCAGGCGATGCGCATGCCGGGGTGTTTATGGCGGGATTGGCCAACGGTCTGGCACCGGCTGTGGCCGCACGGCGGGCGAACGCGGCGGCGGCGTTGGCGGTGACGCGGTGGGGGCCGGCGACCTCTCCTGGCACCTCTGAAGTTGACGCATTGCTAGCTGAATAAACACGAACAAAAATGTGGGAGGGGGCTACACCCCTCCCACATTTTGAGCTGTGTTCAACCGGCCTTCTTCAGCGCCGCGATCAGCTCATCCTTGCGCATCGTCGACCGCCCGGGAATGTTCTTGGCCCGCGCTTCCTTCATCAGGCTTTCCTTGGTCTGAGTCCCCAGCGAAGCACCGCTGTTGCGCGGATGCCCCTCCCGGCTGGCCGCCGCTCGCTTGGCCGAGTCCTGTCGGTCCTGGGCCTTCTTCGCCGGCGCCTTGCGCACGCCCCCACCGGCCTTTTCACCACCGCCGGACTGCTTGTTGACGGTGGCCCAGGCGCGGGCTTCGGCTTCGTCCTTGGACAAACCCTTGTGCTCATAACTGTCTTCGATATGAGCGGCTTTGCGCTTTTGTTCGGAGGTGTATTTGGCTTTGCTTCCACGAGGCATCGCGATACTCCTTCTGGCCCTGATCACCGGGCCAGACCAGATCAATGGATTACTGAGTGCGTTCACCGTCGAGCTTGCGCGCCTCATCCACTCCCGACGCGGTCAGCTTGATCGGCAAGTTCAACGCATATTCGCCGGCGTCGTCGGTGGTCACATGACCATCCTTGATAAAACCGCGGTCCTGCAGGCCGGCCAACACACCGGCCACTTCCTTTTCGCCACGGTAGTTGTCCAGCACCTCCTTGCCCAGGCCCTGTGGGTGGGCGTGCAACAGGCGGGTGAGGACTTCTTTTTCAAGGTTTTTATCGACGTTCATGCATACCTCTTCACTGGAAAATGATCGGGTGTCGGTCTTGCGTACGCAGGCTCAAGGCGCGGGTTGTTTCGGTGCGCCAGGGACGTTGGAATCATCACCCTTATTGACGCCGGGCTGATTAACGCCCGGGCCCATCTTGCCATTGCCGACAGCAGCAGGCGCCTGGCGCTGGGTGTCCTGGCCACGAGTGCGAGGGTCGGCGCCGTTATCGATGATCGCGCCACCATTGGTGTCGAGACCGGTACCCATCGAATCCTGGGATTCCTGAGTAGCGGGGCTTGGCGGGCTGCCGACCGGATCGGTCTGGCCGGTGGTCGAGCCGGCGGCAAATGCGCTCAGCGAAGCGGCGGACAGCAGGCCGGTGAGTGCGAGGGCAGCAAACTTGGCATTTTTCATGAGGGCGTCTCCATAGGATTAATGTCCTTACCCTTAATTGGTCAGTTTTCAATTATTGATCGTGCCTTGACGGCGACGAACGGCTTGCCCTTACCTGTAAGTTTTTGTGTGCCGGCGTCAGTAATTGCACTGCAATCAGTCATCAAAGCGCCTTAGTATGTGCACCTCAACATTGCCCAAGGCTTGCCCATGACCATCGAGATTCGCCCTGCGGTGCCCAGCGATGCTGCGCAGATCCTGACGTTCATCACTGAACTGGCCGAGTACGAGAAAGCCCGGCATGAAGTGATCGCCAGTGTGGTGGACATTCAGCGCAGCCTGTTCAGCGAAGGCGCAACCGCCCATGGCCTGATCTGCTTGCGCGATGGCTTGCCGATTGGCTTCGCGGTGTTCTTTTTCAGTTACTCCACGTGGCTTGGCAGCAACTGCCTGTACCTGGAAGACCTGTATATCAACCCCGAACAACGCGGCGGCGGGGCCGGCAAGAAATTGCTGCGCCACCTGGCGAGGATTGCCTTTGATAACGGTTGCGCGCGTTTCGAGTGGAGCGTGCTGGACTGGAACGAACCGGCGATTGCGTTCTACAAATCCATCGGCGCCCAGCCTCAGGAAGAGTGGGTGCGCTACCGCATGGAAGGTGATGCATTGCGCGACTTTGCCTTGGGCTGATTCACGCCTCCTTCAAAAAACCGGCCTTGAATAGGCCGGTTTTTTTATCGTTTTGTTCATAATGTGGGATGCAAATTTATATATTGAGATATTTCTGAATCTGGGTTTATAGTCGACGGCATCAGCACTCACTACCAAAAATAAAACAGGTGAAGCGATGCAGGCACAACCGTTGTCACTCCCTGCCGTGCCCGAGCCCACTTATGGCGAGCGGCTCAAAGGCAAGGTGGTGATCATCACCGGCGCCGCCCAAGGCATTGGCGAAGCGATCGTCGCGTGTTTCCAGGCGCAGCAGGCGCGGCTGGTCATCGCCGATATCCAGGGCGAAAAAGTCGAGCGCGTTGCCGCCCATTGGCGCGAACGTGGCGCCGAGATTTACGCGCAAGCCATCGACATCACCGCCAACGAGCAGTGGCGCGCGCTGGTGAATGTGGCCATCGAGCGCTTTGGTCGCGTGGATGTGCTGGTCAACTGCGCCGGCGTCAACGTGTTCCGCGACCCCCTGGAAATGACCGACGAAGACTGGCGCCGCTGCTTCGCCATCGACCTCGACGGTGCCTGGTTCGGCTGCCGCGCGGTACTGCCGCACATGATCGAGCAGGGCATCGGCAACATCATCAACATCGCCTCTACCCATTCCAGCCATATCATTCCGGGTTGCTTCCCGTACCCGGTGGCCAAGCACGGCTTGCTCGGCCTGACCCGCGCCTTGGGCATCGAATATGCGCCCAAGGGCATTCGCGTCAATGCCATCGCGCCGGGTTATATCGAAACCCAGCTCAACGTCGATTACTGGAACGGCTTCCCCGACCCCCACGCCGAGCGTCAGCGCGCCTTCGATTTGCACCCGCCCAAGCGCATCGGCCAGCCGGTCGAGGTGGCGATGACGGCGCTGTTCCTGGCTACCGACGAAGCGCCTTTTATCAATGCCACTTGCCTGATGATCGATGGCGGGCGGTCTGTGATGTACCACGACTAGTCCTTGAAACGCTCAATAACAAGAAGAGGTGCTCCATGCTTGGCAAAAACAGGTTCAAGAAGACACTCGGTGCCCTGGCACTGGCGATGGCGTTCAGCGGCGTTGTATCGGCTGAAGAAGTGAAGATCGGCTTTTTGGTCAAGCAGGCTGAAGAACCGTGGTTCCAGACCGAATGGGCCTTTGCCGAAAAAGCCGCCCAGGACAAGGGTTTCAAACTCATCAAGATCGCCGTGCCCGACGGTGAGAAAAC